>CAIOPO010000142.1 GCA_903860195.1 uncultured Opitutia bacterium
CAATCCCTACCTGAAGTGGGACTCCGCCCGGCTGGGCGAAAACGTCGAACGGGTGCGCAAGCGCCCGCTCGACGCCGCGGGCCCCGGACGGGCGGACTTGGTCCTCTGGCCGGAAGCGGCGCTGCCGCTTTCGCTCGACGCCCCGGGCTACGCCAGCCTGCTGCGTGAGACGGCCGCCGCGGCACGGACGACCCTGGTGGTCGGGGTGATCGAGCGGCGCGGCGCAGGTTATGCGAACTCCGTGACGGCGGTCTCGGCCGACGGCATCGCGCCGGCCTATGCGAAACGGCACCTGGTGCCGTTCGGAGAATACGTGCCGCTGGCCGACTTCCTGCCGCTGCGCAAGGTGGTGCCGATCGCCGAGGACTGCGTGGCGGGCGACGGTCCCACGCTGCTGCCGGTGACCTCGGCCAAGGGAAGGACCTTCGCGATCGGCCCCCTGGTCTGCTACGAGGACGTCTTCCCTTCCCTGGCCCGTGACCACGCTCTGGCGGGCGCGGACATGCTGGCGGTGGTGACCAACGACGCCTGGTACGGCCGCGAGGCCGGCGCCTACCAGCATGCGGCCCACTCGACGCTCATCGCCGCGGCGACGGGGCTGCCCGTCATCCGCTGCGGCAACGCGGGCTGGAGCGGCACGATCGACCGACAGGGGCGCGCCGAACCCTTCAGGAGCAAAGCAGACGGCAGCATCTACTTCCGGGGCGGAGTCGGCACCCTGCCGGTGAGGCTGCCGACCCGGCCGGAGACCACCTTCTGGGTCAGGCATGGCGACTGGGCCCCGGGCCTGGGCGGGCTTTTCCTGGCGGGCGCCTACGTCTGGCGACGCCGGCGGGACCGGCGGGCCTGAAGGAAAAACGAAGGTCGGAGTCGACCTCCGTCCGCTTGCGGTCAATGTGGTGCACGCAAGCCCATGCGCGCCCTGACGGCCATACTGCTGACGCTCGTCGCGCCGCTGCTGCTCGCCCAGGAGGTCAAGAAGCCCAAGTCGGAATGGCCGGCCGGCGGACTGGCCACCTTCCAGCTGCGGGTGCGCGCCATCCCGACCGTGCGGCTCAAGGTCAACGGCACCGAACTGCTCTTCGGCGTGGACACCGGCTGCCAGGGCGTCGGCGTGCTCACGCCGGCCGGAGCCGCGCTCGCCAAGGTGTCCCCCGCCTTCAGCCTGCCGACGATGGGGAACTCGGGCCGCAACGAATCCGTCTACGGACTGGTCGAGACGCTCGAGGGCGGCGGCGTGATCTGGAGGGACTTCCACATGACCATCATGCCGCTCGACGGCATGAACATCCACGGACTGATGGGGGCGGACCTGCTCTTCGAGCGGCCCTTCTACATGGACCTGACCAACAAGGTCATGACCTTGGGCAAGATCCCCGACACCTCGGCCGCCCACGAGGTGCCCTGCTACAGCCGCGGCGGGCACTGCGGCGTGAACATCGTCGTCGACGGCGCCAAGATCCCCATGATCATCGATTCCGGCGCCTCGAAGTCCTACCTCTGCTCGCTGCGCTTCAAGGGGAAGACGAAGTTCCTCGGCCACCTGCCCGTGGCGACCGTGCGCGGCACCTCGCTCTCACGCGTCGAAGTGTGCGAGATCAAGGACCTGCGCATCGGCAACGCGCCCCTTTCCGGCGTCGAATTCCTCCGCGACAAGGAGCACAACCTGCTGGGCAACGACTTCTTCCGCAGCCATCCCGTGGCCGTGGACATGCCGTCCCGACGCATGTGGCTGTTCGAGCCGCAGGGCAAGGCCCCGCCGGTCGAGCCGAAGCCCGCGGAGCCCGCCCGCTGAGCCGGACTCAGCGCTTGCGACGGGAACGCGACGAGCCGCCTTCCTCTTCCTCGCCGCCCTCGGCCGGAGCCTCCTCCTCGTCGTCCCAGCGCAGACCTTTGCTGACGCGGTCGACCGACTTGTCGTCCTCCACCTCGGGCAGGTCGTCGATCTCCTCGTCCGCCGCGGCGGGACGGGCCGGCTTGTCGTCATCCTCGTCCTCGCCGGGAATCTCATGCCCGTGGGGCACGAACTCGAGGATGTCCGTGATCTCGTCGAAGGGGTGGATCTGGCGGCCCTCGATGAGGGCCTGGTTGCGGAGCTCGCTGAGCTGCTCGTCGACGTCCTCGGCGGTGAGCTTCTGCTCCAGCTTGATGGTGTCGTTGATGAGCTTCACGCGGAGGCGCATGATGTGCTCGAGGAAGTCGGCGTAGGCGCCCTTGTCGCCGTCCTTGATGTTGGGCAGGGCGAAGAGGGGCTCCTCGGAGTCGAGGATGTGCTCGGCCACGCGATGCAGGTGGGCGCTGCCGTCCTTCTTCAGCTCATCGGGCTGGAAGGGCACGAACGCGGCCTCGAGGATCTCGTTGGAAAGGCCGTATTCCCGGAGCGGGTCCATCATGTCGAGGATCCAGGGGAACTGGTAGGGGTCCAGGATGCCCAGGCCGTCCGGGTCGTAGTGCTTGGGGTCGGAGGTCTCGATGACCCACCAGCAGCCCTCCTTGTCGTTGAAACGAATGGTGCAATCCAGCAGCTTCGAGGTCGTCACGGCCATGGCAGGGGGTTTGCCCAAGTCCCGCCGGGAGTCAAGAGGGGTCGGCTCACCGCCGGGGCTTCCCGCTTCCCTTCATCCGCGGGGAACGCTATGCAGTCGGCATGTCCCTGCTTTACGAGAAAATGGTCGCGCCCCTGCTCTACCGGATGGACCCGGAGGCGGCCCACCAGGTGGGACTCCGGGCGATGGGCGCCCTGGGCGCGGCGGCGCCATTGCGCTGGCTGCTCGAAAGGTCGCTCTCCCCTGCCGGCGTGAAGCCGGTCGAGGCCTTCGGACTGAAGTTCCCGAACCATGTCGGCCTCGCGGCCGGCTTCGACAAGGACGGACTCGGGTGGCGCGGGGCGGCGGCGCTGGGCTTCGGCCACGTCGAAGTGGGCACGGTGACCCCGCGGGCCCAGCCGGGCAACGAGCGTCCGCGGGTGTTCCGCTATCCGGCGATCAGGGCCGTGGTGAACGCCTACGGCTTCCCGAACGCGGGCATGGACGCGCTGCACGCCCGTCTTTCGTCCGGACCCGGCCGCGGCCGTCGCCGGTCGCCGCTCGGCGTCAACATCGGCCGCAACAAGGACACGCCGAACGAGCGCGCGCACGAGGACTACCTCGCGTGCTTCCGTCGCCTGGCGCCCCTCGCCGACTACGTGGCGGTCAACATCAGCAGCCCCAACACCGTCGGACTGCGCGCGCTGCAGGACCGCGGGCCGCTCGTCCGCCTGCTCGCCGCGGTCGCCGAAGCCAACCGCGAAACGGCGGGCGGGCCGGTGCCGCTGCTGCTCAAAGTGGCGCCCGACCTGAATCCGGCGCAGCTCGCCGACATCGTCTCGGTGGTCGGCGAGACGGGCTTCGCCGGCATCATCGCCACCAACACGACCATCACGCGGCCGCCCGGCACGGAGGGCTGCGAGACCCGCGGCGGACTCAGCGGCGCCCCGCTCCTGGAGCGTTCGCTCGGCGTGGTCCGTTTCCTGGTGAAGGAGTCCGGCGGCCGCATCCCCGTGGTGGGCTGCGGCGGCGTGACCTGCGCCGCGGACGCGGGCAGGTTCATGGACGAAGGGGCGTGCCTCGTGCAGGTCTACTCCGGCCTGGTCTTCCGCGGCCCCGCGCTCGCGCGCGAGATCGCCGAGGGGCTCTCGTGGCGCGAGCGCCGCTGGGTGTGATCACTTCGCCGGACCGACCGGCACGTGCACCTCGGAGTGCTTGAGGAAGAAGGGCACGAACGGGCTGTTCCAATAGACCGCATACGGTTCACCCGTCGCCCTGAGTCCGGGCTGCTTGGCCAGCCAGCCCTTCAGCTCGGTCAGCGCCTCCTCGTAATTCTCCCGGCTGTAGGAGCCGCGGATGCCGATCGCGGCGACGCGGCGCTCGGGCACCTTGGACAGCTTCACCTGGGGCGTCTCGGCCAGGTCAGAACGTCCGGCCGAGGCCGCGTCCATGTAGAAGACCATCGTGCCGGGCGAGATGCCGGCCTCCACCGGCGCCGTCATCGGGATCTTGTTCGAGTCGATGTACCGGAACAGCCGCATGAAAAGTCCGTTGTCCGCCGCAAAATAGTCCTTGGTCGATTCCGTGCGCATCCAGCGCGCCGCGGGCAGAGTCTTGAGCTCGATGTCACCGGGCGAAGTGCGGGGATAGGCCTCCTCGACGCCGGAGACTGAAGATGGAAGGAAGGGGGCCATGAGGAGGAGAAGCAGCCTTTTCATGAGCCAATCATGCGTCGCGCGGCCCCGCCATGCAAACGTCGTCTCGCATCCTTGCCAGCCGGGTCGGGCCGGGTTTGATGTCGGGGATGAGCGAAAAGCCCGAAAAGACCACCCTGGCCTCGCGCGCCGGCCACAACTTCCTCACGGGCCTGTTCCTCTTCCTGCCCGTCAGCCTGACGCTCTACATCGTCTCGGTGCTGCTCGACCTGATCGGCAAGCCGGTCCAGGCCGTCGCCAAGGAGGTCATCCGGGTCGTCTACGAGAGCTCCGGCCGGGCGATGCCGGACCTTTCGGCGGGCAGCCTGAGCGTGCTGCTCATGGTCGTCAGCGCCCTGGTGATGATCCTTCTGCTCACACTCGTGGGCTGGCTCTCCAAGCGCCTGTTCGGCCGGCTGCTCGAACGCTGGTTCACGCGCCTGCTGGAACGCATCCCGGGCCTGGGTTCGCTCTACACCTCGATCCGGCAGATGGTCGACGCGCTCAGCGGGCGCAACAAGGACACCTTCCGCCGGGTGGTGATGGTCGAGTTCCCCCGCCCGGGAAGCTGGACGTTCGGCTTCGTGACGCACGAGCAGCCGACGGTCTTCTCCGAAGCGCTGGGCCGGCCGGTGGTGAACGTCTTCATCCCCGCCGCCCCCGCGCCCACGACCGGCGTCATCCTCGCCGTGCCCCCCGAGGACGTCCGCGAGACGAAGCTCACGGTGGCCGAGGCGCTCGGACTCCTCATGAGCTTCGGAGCGGTGATGCCCAAGCAGGAAGAGAAGTCCTGAGGGATGTCGGGCCCCGCGCTGCGCTGCCTGGTGCTCGGACGCGACGCGTCGGGCGAGTCGCATGACCTCCTGACGCTGCTGGAGCCCGAGGAAGGCCTGCTGCGCTGCCTGCTGCGGCGCCGCCGGGCCGGCGCGGGCGACGCGCCCGACCTCTTCGACGAGGCCGAGGTCACGCTGGAGAAGTCCAAGGACGGCGGGACGCGCTTCGCCCGCGACTACCGTCTGCTGCGGCGTCGGACGGGCATCGGCCGGGACCGGCGCGCGCTGGAACGCGCCAGCCGGCTCGCCGGCATCCTGCGCCGCAACCCGCCGCCGCCGGAATCGGCGCCGGTCTGCTGGAAGATCGCCCAGGAGACGTTCGACGCCATCGCGACGCGGCCCCGCCCCGACGCGGCGTACTTCAAGGCGCTCTGGCTCATCCTGAAGGACGGCGGCTGGCCGGTGCACGAGCACTGGTTCTCGCGGCTCGGCGCGCGTCAGGCCGACGCGGCCGCGGTGCTCGCCGCGCCGCTCGACGCCCAGACGGCCGACGAGGACGCGGTGGCCGCGCTCTCGACGGACCTGGAACGCTGGGCGGCGGGCGAGGTCCACTACGTGCTGCCCTGATGCGCATCGACGTCCAGGGGCGGCGCGTCGAGATGAGCGCGCAGGAGTTCGCCACGTTCCGGCCGGGCCCCGGCGCGGGCGCGGGCGGCTCGCCCTGGCGCGCCGAGGCGGGAAGGCAGTGGCATGAGTCGCTGCGTCGCGAGGCCGAGGCCGAAGGCGCGGGCTGGGAATTCGAAAGGGGCGTGGCCTGCGAGATCCGGGCGCTGGGCTGGACGGTCGCGGTCACGGGCCGCACGGACCAGTGGCGCGAGCGCGACGGAGTGACGGAGATCCGGGAGATCAAGACGGTCACGAGCTCCCTGCCCCGCCGCACGGAATGGCTGCTGCAGCGCTATCCCCACCACTTCCTCCAGCTGGCGGCCTACTGCCATGCGGCCCGCCTCAGGCCGGGCGCGGCGCGCGTGGCCGGCGAGCTCGTCTTCGTCGACCCGACGGACGGCACGCGCCAGAAGGTGACGCTCCCCGAGGCGGCCGAGGCCGACCTCCTCCGGCAGGCGGAGCAGGTGGCCGCCCATGCGGAGAACCGGCGCGCCAGCCACGCGCGACTGCTCGCCCTGCCCGACCGCATGCCGTTCTCCGACCCGCGGCCGGAATGGGAGGCCTGCGGCGCGGACCTCGACCGGGCGGCCCTGGAATCCTCCGTGCGCCTGCTGGTCGCCCCGACCGGCTTCGGCAAGACCTCGGCGGCGCTGCGCCACGGACTCTCGCTGCTGCGCGGCGGGCGCGCGGGGCGGCTCCTCTACCTCACGGGCAAGGGCACGGGGCAGCTGCAGGTGCTGCGGGAGCTGCGCCGTATGGCGAAGCCCGGCGAACTGCGCGCGCTGCTGCTGCGGCCCCGCGCGGAGCACGAGATCGACGGGCTGAGCGACGACCCGGAAGTGATCCGCCGCAACTGGACGCTGGCCAAGATCGACCCGCCGGGACTGCTCGACGCGGGCGCGGACCTCCGGAAGGTGCGCGAACTGGGACGACTCGCCGGCGTGCCGCCGTGGGACATCACCAAGGCGATGCTCGTCCACGCCGACGTCGTCATCTGCGACTACAACTACGTGTTCTCACCGCGCAACCGCGCGGCGCTCGAGACGGTGCCGGGATGGGACGAGGCCGACACGGCCCTCATCGTCGACGAGGCGCACAACCTCCCCGAGCGCGCCGCCGAATGCCTGTCGCTCCGCGACGACGCCCGATCGGCGGCCGACTTCGCCCACGCGCTGCTCTCGCACCGCGCCCCGGCCGGCTGGATCTCGGCCGCCCAGTCCTGGGCCGACTTCATCGGGCGACTGCCCGCGGCCGACGCGGTCTCGCCCGAGGACCGCCTGGAGGCGATGGCGCTGGCGGACCGGTTCGCGCTGCTCGCCGCCGAACAGCCCTTCAGCACCGACGGCCTGCCCGACGAGGCGAGACAGGGCGTCTGGGACATGGCCGCCTGGTCGGAACGGCTCGAGTCCTCGGACCTCGGCTGGCTGCTGTGGTCGCCCCGGCCCGGCACGCTCAGCCTCGACTGCCTCACGGCCGCGCGCATGACGGGCGAGCGCCTGCGGGCCTTCGGACACGCGCTGCTGATGACCGCGACGCCCGGACCGAAGGGCGCCCTCGCCGCGGAGTGCGGACTGGACCCCGACGCGCTCACGCGGGTCGACGCCGCCGCGCCGTGGCGGCAGGGCGCCTACTCGGTGGCGATCGACGCCCGCGCCGACACGCGGCTCAAGTCCCGCGAGGCGACGCTCGCGCTCACCGCCGCGAGCCTGCGCCGCCTGTCGGAGGACGGCGCGGTCGCGGCCTTCTTCCCCTCCTACCGGTACGCGGAGGCGGTGGTCACCGAACTGCGCAAGGCCCACCCGGAGGCGGACGTGGCGCTGCAGCCGCGCGGCCTGGGGCCGGACGGCACGGCCCGGTTCGTGGAGGATTCGCTCAACCGCTTCACGGTGCTCTGCCTGATCCTCGGGGGTTCGCTCGGCGAAGGCGTCGACATGCTCGGCGGAAGGATCCGGTCCGCGGTGGTGGTCGGCCCCGCGCTGCCGGAGGTCAACGCGCTGCAGGAGGCCAGGCGGAAGATGTTCGCGGCGGACGGAGCGGAGGACGCGTTCTCGCTGGCCTACGTGCGGCCCGGCATGCGCAAGGTGAACCAGGCGCTCGGGCGGCTGGTCCGGGCGCCCGGACATTCCGCGCGCGTCCTGCTGCACTGCCGCAGGTTCGCCGACGAGACCTACCGCTGCCTGCTCTCGGGAGAATACGGCGACCCGCCCGTCCTGACGGACGACGGCGACTTCTCGCGCTGGGCGGAGCGGAGCTGACTCAGACGCGCACGACCACCTGGTCGAGGGGCCGGCGCACCTTGGCCATGCCGGCATACTTGTCGTCCGCCGAACGGTAGCCGGCGGCGCAGGCCACGACGGTCTCATGCCGCGTGCCCTTGAGCCCCAGGATCTCGTCATACTTGGCGGGGTCGATGCCCTCGAGCGGACAGGTGTCGACGCCGAGCACGGCCGCGGCCGTCATGAACTGGCCGAGGGCGATGTACACCTGGCGCGCGGCCCATTCGCGCTGACGCTCGGCGGGCATCCCCTGGGCGACGTTCTGCACCATCATCTGACGGTAAGGCTCCAGCTTGGAGGGGTCGGCCTTGCGCTCGGAGACCATCTGATCGAAGAAGGCCTGCACGTCGGCTTCGGTGACCGAAGTCTGACGGGTGAAGACCACGAGGTGGGAGGCGTCGGTGACCTGCGACTGGCCCCAGGAGTTCGGACGGAGCAGCGCGCGCTTGGCGGGATCGGTCACCACGAGGAACTTCCAGGGCTGGAGCCCGTAGGAGGAAGGGGCCAGCTGCAGCGACTGCTCGAGCGACTTCCAGACGCCGGCCGGAATCGGACGGGCGTCGAAGGCCTTGGTGGCGTAGCGCCAGCGCAGGGCGGCGTCGAGCTGGGCGGGGGTCGTGGCGGGAGTCATGGGCGTCAACCCAACCCGGACGCGCCCGCCGTGTCAAATCACGCGGGTGAAAGCACGCCTCCGGACAGCACGAAGCGGCGGGACGCGCGCTCGGCGAACTCGCGGCTGTGCGTCACCAGCACCAGGGCCGTGCCCAGCGAACCGACGACGCCGAGCATGAGCGCCATCACCTCTTCGGCCGTGCGCTCGTCGAGATTGCCCGTCGGCTCGTCAGCCAGCAGCACCGGCGGACGGTTGACCAGGGCGCGGGCGAGCGCGACCCGCTGGCATTCGCCGCCGGAAAGCTTCGCGGGCAGATGGTCCGTCCGGGCGGCGAGACCGACCTGTCCGAGCAGCTCGTGGGCGCGGGCCTGCGCCTCGGCCACGGAAACCCCGGCGATGCGGGCGGCCAGCGCGACGTTCTCCAGCGCGGTCAGCTCGGGCATCAGCTGGTAGTTCTGGAAGACGAAGCCGACCCCGCGGCCCAGGGCGGCGCGGGGACGGACGGCACCGAGACCGGGGGCGAGCACCGTGACCTCGCCGGAGTCGGGCAGGTCAAGCCCGCCGAGGATCTGCAGCAGCGTCGTCTTGCCCGAGCCCGAGGAACCGCGGATGGAGACCGACTCCCCGGGAAGCACGGCGAGCGAGACGCCCTGGAGCACGGCGAGCGGACCGGCGGGGGACGCGAAGGCCTTGGTGAGGCCGCGGGCGCTGAGGACGGGTTCAGGCATCGCGCATGGCCTCCGAAGGTTTGCGGCCGGCGGCCCAGAGCGCGGGCACGAGGCCGGCGGCGGCGGTCGTGAGCAAGGTGAAGAACGCGGCGACGACGAAGTCGGAGGCGTCGTAGTGGAGCGGCACCCGGGAGAACTGGTAGACTTTGGCCATCATGTCGCCGTCGCCGAACAGACGGTTCACCTCTCCGAGGATGCCGTCGCGGAACGTCAGGATCGTCCAGGTGAGCCCGAAGCCGGCCAGCGTGCCGATGAGCCCGATAACGAGCCCCTGGAGGCCGAAGAGCAGGACCAGCTCCGCGCGGCCCGCGCCGAGGGCCGCGAGCACGCCCACCTCGCGCGTCCGCCGGATGACCGCGGAGAAAAGCGTGCTGCCGATGGAGAACGAGGCCACCAGCGTGATGATGAACATCAGGAAGAAGAGCATGGTCTTCTCGAAGCGGATCGCCTCGAGGAAGTTGCGCTTCACGTGCTGCCAGGGGATGAACGAAAGGCCCGGGCGGCCGGCGGAGAGGCGCGCCGCGACCGCCTCGGCGTCCGCCGGGTCCTTGAGCCGGAGCGTGAGACCGTGGGCACGGCCGCCGAGGGCCCACAGGTCGTTGAAGCGCCGGAGCGGAATGAGCGCCGCACGGTCGTCGACCTCGGTGAAGCCCGTGAGTATGACCGCGCAGACCTCGAGCTGGACGGGCAGCGGCGCCCTCCCCTTCTCCGCACGCTCGGCCATGGCGGGGGACCAGAGCTCGACACGGTCGCCGATCCGCACGCGGAGCGCGCGGGCGAGCCCGGCGCCCAGCACGACACGGCCGTCGTCCAGGTCGTCGAAGGAGCCGAAGGCCACGTAGCGCCGCGCGGGCTGATCGGGATCAAGCGGGTCGACGCCGCGCACGCCGCCCACGGCGGAGAAGTCTCCGTTGCGCAGCAGCGCCGGGCCTTCGGCGTAGGGCGCGGCCGAGCGCACGGCGGGGTCGGCGCGGAGCGCGCGGGCCAGCTCGGCGGGGCGCTCGACCGGGGCGGCGGCCGTGACCACGCAGTCGCCGAAGGACTCGCGGATGCGGAGACGATGCTCCTCGCCGAAGCCGTTCATGACCGTCTGCACCACCAGCAGCGAGGCCACGCCGAGCGCCACGCCGAGGATCGACACCGTGGCGAAGGCCGGAAAGCGCCGTCCCGGCGGGAACAGCTGCCTCAGCGCGAGATGGAGGAACCAGGGCACTTTCGTGCGTCAGGGATGGGCGGCGGGCCGGAGCGTCGGGAACAGGATCACGTCGCGGATGTTGGCCGCGCCCGTGAGCAGGACCGCCAGACGGTCGATGCCGACACCCAGTCCCCCCGCCGGGGGCATGCCGTGCTCGAGCGCGAGGAGGAAGTCCTCATCGACCTTGTGCTGCTCGGCTCCGGCCTGGATCTGGAACATCTTCCGCTGCACGTCGGGGTCGTTCTGCTCCGAATAGGCGGGCGCGATCTCCTGGCCGTTGATGCAGAGCTCGAAGACGTCGATGGTCGACTCGTCGCCGCGGGTGATCTTGGCGAGCGGGCAGAGCTCCTTGGGCACGTGCGTCACGAACGTCGGCTGGATGAGCGTGGGCTCGATGAGCTTGCCGAAGACCTCGTTGGTGACCTCGTAGTCCTCCCAGTCGGCGCGGGGCTCCTCGAGCCCGAGCGCGCGGCAGGCCGCGATCTTCTCCTCCTTGGTGCGGGAGAACCACTGCGGGTCGCCCGTGCGTTCCAGGATCAGGTCCTTGTAGCGGGCCTCCCGCCATTCGCCGCCGAGCTCGATGACGACGCCGTCATGCCGCGTGATGGAAGTGGTGCCGAGCGCTTCGCGGGCGGCGGTCTGGATCATGGAGCGGACCAGCTCCATCATGCCGCGGTAGTCGCTGTAGGCCTGGTAGGCCTCGAGCATCGTGAACTCGGGGCTGTGACGGGGCGAGTAGCCCTCGTTGCGGAAGACGCGGCCGATCTCGAAGACGCGGTCGAGCCCGCCGACCAGGCAGCGCTTGAGGTGAAGCTCCAGGGCGATGCGCAGGTTGAAGTCGCAGTCGAGCGCGTTGAAGTGGGTCTGGAAAGGCCGGGCCGCCGCGCCGCCGGCGACCGAGTGGAGCGCGGGAGTCTCGACCTCGAGGAAGCCGCGGCCCCAGAGGAAGCGACGGATGGATTCCACGATGCGGCTGCGCGCCGTCAGGCGGCGGCGGGACTCCTCGTTGACCACGAGGTCGAGGTAGCGCTGCCGGTAGACCTGGTCCTGGTCGGCGAGGCCCGCCCACTTCTCGGGCAGCGGACGGAGCGCCTTGGCCAGCAGACGGTATTCCGTGGTCCGCACGGTGACCTCGCCGGTCTTGGTGCGGAAGAGACGGCCGCGGACGCCGACGAAGTCGCCGAGGTCGAGCAGCTTCTTGAAGTGCGCGTCATACCGGTCGCCGAGCGCGTCGCGCGTGAAGTAGCACTGCTGGACGCCGGAACGGTCGAGGACCTTGACGAAGCTGGCCTTGCCCATGACGCGCAGGGCCACGATGCGGCCGGCGACCGAGACCTCCGGGCCCTCCTCCACGCCCTCGGGCAGGAGCCCCGGGCAGTCCGTCGCCACGTGGGTCTGGTCCCACTCCGCCCGGAAGGGGTCCTCCCCCGCCGCCCGGAGCTGGGCGAGCTTCTCCTGACGCACGGCCCGCAGGTCATGGGAGATGGCGTTGAGGTCGGGCTTTTCGCTCATGTCTCTGGTCTGAAATGGGTGCCTTCCGGAGGGCGGGGAGGCAAGGGCGAAAGGGTCCGCCCGGGCGGGCGTTTCCGTGTTGCGGAGCGGCGACCGCGGGGGATAACCAGACGCCATGAAGGCGTATCTCGACCTGCTCGGCCACGTGCGGCGCCACGGCGAGCGGCGCGTCGACCGGACCGGAGTGGGGACGCTCGGCATCTTCGGGGCCCAGATGCGCTTCGACCTCGCCGAGGGCTTCCCCCTGGTCACGACCAAGAAGGTCCACCTCAAGTCGGTCGTGCACGAGCTGCTGTGGTTCCTATCCGGCAGCACCGACAACGCCTGGCTCAACGAGCGCGGGGTCACGATCTGGAACGAATGGGCCACGGCCGAGCAGTGCGCGCGCTTCGGACGCAAGGCGGGCGACCTCGGTCCGGTGTACGGACACCAGTGGCGCCGCTTCGGCGCGACGCGGCTGCCGGACGGCTCCTGCGCCGACGACGGAGTCGACCAGGTGCGCCGGCTGGTCGAGGAGATCCGCCGCAATCCTTCGAGCCGCCGTCTCATCGTCACGGGATGGAATCCGAAGGAGGCCGACCAGGTGGCGCTCCCGCCCTGCCACACGCTCTTCCAGTTCCACGTGTCGGGCGACGGACGCCTGAGCTGCCAGCTCTACCAGCGCAGCGCCGACCTCTTCCTGGGCGTCCCCTTCAACATCGCGAGCTACGCCCTGCTGACGCACATGATCGCGCAGGTCACGGGCCTGCGGCCCGGCCACTTCGTGCACACCTTCGGCGACGCGCACGTGTACCTCAACCATCTCGAGCAGGTGGACCTCCAGCTCTCCCGCGAGACCCGGGCCCTCCCGCGCCTCGTCCTCAACCCCGAGGTGAAGGACCTCTTCGCCTTCAAGTTCGAGGACATCGCCGTGGAAGGCTACGACCCGCACCCCGCGATCAAGGCCCCGGTGGCCGTCTGACGTGGACCTCGGCCGTCCGCTCATCGCCATCGCCGCGGTCGCGCGCAATCGCGGCATCGGTCTCGGCAACCGCCTGCCGTGGCGCATCCCGGAGGACTTCGCCTTCTTCAAGGCGACGACCATGGGCCAGGTGCTGCTCATGGGACGCAAGACCTACGAGTCGATCGGGCGGCCCCTGCCCGGGCGGACCACCGTCGTGCTGAGCCGTTCGGGCTTCACGGCCCCCGGCGTGACGGTCATCCGTGACTGGAAGGAGGCGGCGGCGGTCGCTCCCGACCGCACGCTTTTCCTGGCCGGCGGGGCGGCCCTTTACGCCGAAGCCCTGCCCTGGTGCTCCGAACTCATCCTGACCCACGTGAATCTCGAGCCCGAGGCCGACGCCTTCTTTCCTGACTGGCGCGGACACTTTGACGAAGGCCGGACGCTGGAGACCCACCCCTCGTGCACCATGCGCCGTCACCTCCCCCTGCACGGGCGTTGAAGCCGGGCGGACGGACGGCTCATAACTTGGGAAAAATGGGGTTTTGGCTGGTTTTCTCCTTTCCAACCCCTCCCCCCGCCCTACCTTGCCGAGCATGCCGGACGGCCTGTTCATCTTCTTCGCCGCCCTGACGCTTGGGGCGGCCTCCCTCCTCGTCCTGAGCCGCAACGCGGTGACCTCCGCGATGGGCATGATCCTCGCCCTCGTGGGAGTGGCGGCGGACTTCTTCCTCCTCGACGCCTACTTCCTCGGAGTCCTGCAGGTGCTCGTCTACGCCGGGGCCGTGATGGTCCTGTTCCTCTTCATCATCATGCTCCTCGACACCGAGGACCCGACCGATTCCTACCCCTGGCGCAAGGCCGCCGGCGGTCTGGCCGTCTTCTTCCTCCTGGCCGCGGGCGTGCTCTGGCTCTTCCACTGGTCGGGCGCCGTGCCGAACACCCCCGCCGGCGCCACCCCGCCCGAACTGACCGCCGCGCCCTCCGAGTTCGCGACCGCCGCGAAGGCCTTCGGCCGCCTCCTTTACACCAAGTATCTCCTGCCCCTCGAGATCGCCGGCCTGCTGCTCCTGACGGCCCTCGTGGGCGTGGTCTCGCTCAGCAAGGACGCTCCCGCCGGACAGGCCTGAAGCCATGGAACACACCACCCTCGCCCATCACCTCCTCCTGGCCGGCCTGCTGTTCGCGCTGGGCCTGGCCGGCGTCCTCGTGCGACGCAACCTCCTCGTCGTCTACATGTGCCTCGAGCTCATGCTGGCGGCCGCGACGCTCGCCCTCGTGGCCTTCTCGCGGTTCAACCGCACCATGGACGGGGCCGTGCTCGTCTTCTTCGTCATCACCGTGGCGGCCGCCGAAGTCGCCGTCGGCCTGGCCCTCATCGTGGCCCTGTACCGCCGGCGCGGCACCGTGAGCTCGGAGCGCCTCGACGTCCTCCGCCCCTGAACTTCCGAAGATGTCCCGCGACTTCACCGACCTCGTCCATGGCATCCTGATGCTGCCGCTGGCGGCCGCCGCGCTGCAGGCGCTGCTGTGCCGCCGCCTGGGAGCCCTGGCTTCCTGGATCTCCACCGGCGCGGCCTTCGTCGGCGCCGGCCTCGCCCTGCGCCTCCTGACGGCCTCCGAGGGGGACGTCCGCTGGCACGCCGAGATCGCCCGGCTGGGCGAGATCTCCCTGGGCGTCGGCTACCTCGTCGACTCCCACGCGCGCCTCATGCTCTTCGTGGTGACCTTCGTCGGCGCGCTCATCCACCTCTTCTCCGTCGGCTACATGGCGGACGACTCCGCGCGCGGGCGCTTCTTCGCGGGCCTCTCCGTGTTCATGTTCTCGATCCTCGGGATCGTCGTGGCGGACAACCTCCTGATGACCTTCGTCTTCTGGGAGCTCGTGGGCTTCAGCTCGTACATGCTGATCGCGCACTACTTCGACCGGGACTACGCCGCCGCCGCGTCCCGCAAGGCCTTCGTGGTGAACCGCGTGGGCGACCTCGGCTTCATCCTCGGACTGGCCTTCTGCCTCTCCCGCTTCGGCACGCTGCAGTTCGAGGAACTGCGCGCCCTCTCGCCCGCCGGCGGCTGGCCCTTCGCCCTCGGCGCGCTCCTCGCGTGCGGCTTCATCGGCAAGTCGGCCCAGTTCCCGCTCCACGTCTGGCTCACCGACGCGATGGCCGGCCCGACGCCCGTCTCCGCGCTCATCCACGCCGCCACGATGGTCGCCGCCGGCGTCTACTTCATGGCGCGGATCTTCTTCCTGCTCGACCCCGCCCTGCTGCAGGCCGTCGCCGTCTCGGGCGCCGGCATGGCGGCGCTGGGCGGCCTCTGCGCGCTCGCCCAGACCGACATCAAGAAGTCGCTCGCCTACTCGACGCTCGCCCACCTGGGCATCATGGCCTGCGCCCTGGGCCTCGGCCGGCCGGAGCTCGCGCTGCTGCACATGGCGATGCACGCCTTCTTCAAGGCCACGCTCTTCCTCGGCGCCGGCTCGGTGATCCACGGCTGCCACCACGAGCAGGACATGCTGAAGATGGGCGGGCTGCTCCGGAAGATGCCCATCACCGCCGCCGCCTTCATCGCGGCCACGCTCTCCAACTGCGCCGTGCCCTTCCTCGCCGGCTGGTATTCCAAGGACGCGATCATCGAGGCCGCGTTCCACTCCGGCCGCGCCGCCGAGGCCGCCCTGCTCGCCGTCGCCGCCGTCGCCACCTGCCTCTACAGCGCGCGCATGATCCGCCTGGTCTTCCTCGGCCGGCCCGCGTCGGATGCGGCCGGACACGCGCACGAGTCGCCGTGGACCATGACCGCCCCGCTCGTCGTCCTCGGCCTCGGCTACTCGCTCTTCGGCGGACTCCTGGCCGCGCAGATGCTGCCCGCCTCCTGCCTGACGGTCATCGCCAAGCCGATCGCGGCGATGGGCTTCCACCCCGCCGCGCCCGCCACGGTCGTCGGACTCGTCGCGCTCGCCCTCGGCGCCTTCGCCCTGAAGTTCTACGCCGCCGAACCCGGACGTGACGCGCTCCGTGAACGCTTCCCGCGCGTCTACGACGTCCTCGAACGCCGCTGGATGGACGGACTCTACCGCTGGTACGTCGACGCCGTGCAGCGCCGCGTCGCGGAACTGGTGGCCTTCCTCGACCTGCTGCTGATCAACGGACTCGGCGTCCGCTGGATCGCGGCCGGCATCCCCGCCCTGCTGGGCTTCCTCTCCGGCCGCGTCTTCCACGGCGGACAGGCCCGCGCCTACGCGGCCTGGACGGCGGCGGGCGTCCTCTTCATCGCCTGGATCCTCATCGCCCGCTGACCATGGAAGGACTTCCCGCCCAACTGCTGAAGGCCGTCGTCGCCGCGCCCGTCGTCACGGGCCTGCTGCTCATCGCCGGCCGGCGCCTGCCGCGCTCCCTCGGCTCCTGGATCGCCTTCGCCGGCTTCGCCGTGCCCGCGGCCCTCGCGCCCTGGCTCCTGCTCGTGTGGTCCGACCTTTCCGTGCCGCCCGCGGCCTTCCGCGGCGAAGGACTCTGGGGGTTCGGCCTGGCGCTCAACGGCTTCGGCGCGCCGCTGCTGGCGATGACCTCGCTCGTGGGCCTCGCGGCCGGCATCAAGGCGCTGAACCAGGACGTCGAATCGCGCCACGCCTACCTCGGCCTGCTCCTCTTCATGCTCGGCGGCACCCTGGGCGTCTTCGCCACCGACCACGTCGTCGGCTTCTACTTCTTCCATGAGTTCGCGCTCATCCCGACCTTCGTGCTGACGCTCTTCTGGGGCGGAGAAGGACGGCGGCCCGCCGCCATGCAGATGGCGATCTACCTGACCGTCGGGGCGATGGCCTCCCTCGCGGGCATCCTGATGGCCGTCGACGCCGCCGGGCTCGAATGGACCAAGGCGACCTTCGAGGGCGTGGCCGACGGCCTCCTCTCCAAGGGAGCGCCGCAGGGTGCGGGCGCGCTCGCGCTCTTCGGCTTCGGCACCCTGGCCTCCCTGTTCCCCTTCCACTCCTGGGCCGCCCCCGGCTACTCCGCCGCGCCGACGCCCGCCGCCATGCTGCACGCCGGCGCCCTCAAGAAGTTCGGCCTCTACGGCCTCGCGCTGCTCGGCCTGACCTCCCTCCGCATCACCGAAGGGGCGCTCGGCGGCTGGCTGCTCTGGTTCGCCCTGGGCAACGTGGTGCTGATCGGCCTCGTCTGCCTGACGCAGGTCGACCTCAAGCGCCTCGTCTCCTGGAGCTCCGTCGCGCACATGGGACCGGTCTTCCTCGGGCTCTGGGTCGCCGGCACGCGCGGCTCCGCCGCCGGACTGGACGCCGCCGTGCTGCTCATGACCGCGCACGGCCTCTCCTGCGCCGCCCTCTTCCTCCTGTCGAACGACGTGCGCGTCCGCACGGGCTCCTACCGCTTCGAGGACATGGGCGGACTCGCCTCCCGCGCGCCGGTGCTGGGCGCGTTCTTCATCGCGGCCTCGATGGCCTCGCTGGGCCTGCCCGGCTTCGGCAACTTCTGGGGCGAGATCGGCGTGTTCCTCTCCCTCCGCGCCGAACCGCTCTGGCTCCAGGCCCTCGCCGCCTCCACGGTCGTGATCACCGCCGTCTACACCCTTCGCGCCGCCGCCGCGGTGTTCTTCGGACCGGCCTCCGCCGCCCTCGAGGCCCGTGCCGCGGCCGCTCCGTTCAGTGACATCTCCTGGCCTTCCCGTCTGGCGGCCGGCCTCCTGCTGGCGGCCTCGATGGCCGTCGGCTTCCAGCCCTCCCTCGTGACCGACTCCATCAACCGCGTCTCCGCCGACGTGGTGAAGTACGTCCGTCCGGCCCCCCAGACTCCTTCCGCCCGATGACGAGCCTCATTGCCGACCTCGACCTCGCCTTCAAGGCGCTCTCCCCGCGCGGGTCCGACTGGATCGCGATCCTGCCGGAACTCGGCGTGGCGGGCCTCTCGCTCTTCGCGCTGCTCCAGGCGATGGTGGTGCCGGAGAGGCTGCGCTGGCTGATTCCGGCGACCGCCCGCGCGGGACTCGTCCTGATCGCCGTGATGGCGCTGGCGCCCGAGGCGGCCTGGCGTCAGCTGCCGGAGACCCAGCTCTTCGGCGGCCTCATCCGGCACAACCTGCCGATGGACGGGGTGCGCATGGTCTTCCTCGCCTCCGCCCTCCTCACCAGCCTGATGGCCGGCCGGTTCCTCACGGCGCGCGGCGCCGGACTCGCCGACTACCATCACGTGCTGCTCGCGGTCACCGCCTCCTTCATGCTGCTGGTGCAGTCGGACCACTTCGTGCCGTTCTTCGTGTCGCTCGAGGCGGCGGCGGTCGGCCTCTACGTGCTGGTCGGCTACCTGCGGCGCAGCGAGGCCTCGCTCGAGGCCGGCGTGAAGTTCCTCGTGGCCGGCGGACTCAGCTCCGCCTTCCTGCTCATGGGCATGGTCCTCGTCTACGGCACCCTCGGCGGCCCGGGCGGCGGCGACTCCCTCGCCTTCCCGGTGATCGCCAAGGCGCTGGCCGCCGGCAAGGGCACGGCGCTCACGCTCGCCGGCGTGGCGATGATCATGGGCGGCGCCGCCTTCAAGCTCGGCGCCTTCCCCTTCCATTCCTGGATTCCCGACGTGTACCAAGGGGCCCCCACGCCCACGACGGCCTATCTCGCCACGGCGTCGAAGGCCGCGGGCGCGCTCTCGCTCCTGCTCCTGGTCACCGGACCCTTCGCTCCCCTGGCCGCCAAGGTCGCGCCGGCGCTGGCCGGACTCGCGCTGCTCACGCTGCTGGCGGGCAACCTCGCGGCGCTCGCGACCTCGGACATCAAGCGCGCGCTGGCCCTCTCCGGCGTCTCGCACGCCGGGTTCCTGCTGGCGGCGGTGACCGTGGCGGTCGCCCGCCCGGAGGCCACGGCCTTCAACTACTCGGCCGAGAACGTCGTGGTCCTCTACCTGCTGGCCTACGTCATCGGCACGTTCCTCACCCTCCACTCCCTCGCGGGCGTGCCCGCCGCGGAAGACCACCGGCGTCCGCTCATCTCCCTGCGCGGGCTGATCCGCCGATCCCCTTCCCTGACCGCCGGCCTGTGCTTCGGCATCGGCTCCCTGGCGGGCGTCCCGCCTTCCGTCGGCTTCGTCACCAAGCTGCTCGTGCTCGTCCTGCTGGTGCAGGCGGGACTGTGGTGGGTCCTCGCCGCCGCCCTCATCGGGGTGGCGGTCAGCATCCATTACTACTTCGGCATCCTGCGGGAGGCCGTGGTCCGTCCGGGCGAGGACCGCGAGGAGACGGCCCCGCTCGAGACCGGAACGGTCTCAAGGTTCATCATCGGCGCGCTGTCGCTGGGAACCTTGGTCGCCGGCGCGGTGATGCTGGCGCGCTGAGCGCTCAGGACGCCCGGCCCCGGCCGCGCGGATGGTGACGGCGGTGGGAATCGGCGAGGGCCGACCGTTCCACCGAGGCGTAGATCTGCGTGGTCGAGATGTCGGCGTGCCCGAGCATCTCCTGGATCGAGCGCAAGTCGGCGCCCCCCGCCAGCAGATGGGTCGCGAACGCGTGCCGGAGCAGGTGCGGCTTCACCGGAGCCTCGACCCCGGCGCGGCGGGCGGCCGCACGCACGCCCAGCCAGAAGGTCTTGCGCGAGATGGCGGTCCCGCGCGCGCTCAGGAACAGGGCGCTGCCCGTGCGCGGGCGGGCGAGCGCCGGCCGCGCCTCCGCGAGGTAGCGGGCGAGGGCCTTGAGCGCGGCCTCGCTCACCGGGACCACGCGGTCCTTCGAGCCCTTGCCCCGCACGCGCACCACCGCCTCGCGCTCGTCCACCGACTGGAGCTCGAGTCCGCAGAGTTCGGAGATGCGCAGGCCCGAGCCGTACATGAGTTCCAGCATCGCCCGGTCGCGCACGCCCAGCGGCGTGCGGTCGTCGGGCGCGGTCATGATGCGGGCGGCCTCCTCGGGGGTCAGGCGGCCGGGCAGGCGGCGGCGGAAGCGCGGGCCCTTGGCGAGCTCCGTGAAGTCGTCGCGCCTCAGCCCGGCGCGCACGAGATGGGAGGCGAGCGACCGGACCGCGGACAGGCGACGGGCGAGCGAGGCGGGGGCCTGGCCGCGACGGTGCATCGACTTCACCCACGACTCCAGGTCGGCGAGGGTGACGTCGGTCCAGGCGGCGCGGCCCGCCCGGCCGCAGTGCCGCGCGAAGTCCGTCAGGTCGGACTCGTAGGCGGAGACGGTCAGCCGGGAGAGTCCGCGCTCCAGCGAGAGGTGGGCGAGGAACGCCTCCAGCGGCTCGGAGAGCCCCGCGGGCGTCGCCGGCGGACGGGAGCTGGTTCGTCTGGCCATGCCCTCATCAGTATTGCCCCGCCGTCCGCGGAGTCCATAAGGTTCGGGCATGCCGAGCCCGCGCGAACGCGCCATGAAGCCGACGGACCTGCGGGGAATCCTCCGTTACGTCCCCATGTTCCGCGACCACGTCTTCGTGGTGGCCGTGGACGGCTCGGTCGTGGCCCATGAGAACTTCCTCAACATCGTGACGGACATCGCGGTGCTGCGCAGCCTGTCGATCAAGGTGGTGCTCGTCCACGGCATCGGCCACCAGCTCGTGGGCCTGGCCGGCGAGCACAACATCGCGCTCTCCGACGTCCAGGGCGAAGGCGTGACCGACGCCTCCACGATGTCGCTCGCCCGCGAGGCCTCCGCGCTCGTCTCCCAGGCGGTGCTCGAGAACCTCTCCCAGGCCGGACTGCGGTGCGCCATCACCAACGCCGTCCGCTCCACCAAGGTGGGCGTGATCCGCGGCAAGGACCATCTCTACACCGGCAAGGTCGAGAAGGTCGACACCGCCCTGCTCAAGTCGATGCTCTCGCAGGACGTCCTGCCGCTCGTCACGCCGATCCTGTGCGACCGCGAGGGCCTTTCCCTGCGGGTCAACAGCGACCATCTGGCGATGGAGCTGGCGGCGGCCCTCGGCGCCTCGAAGCTGATCTACCTCACCCCCTTCCCGGGCCTGCAGGTCGACGGACAGGTGAAGATCAACCTGCCCGAGGACGACCTCAAGCGGCTGCTGGCCGACAAGAACGCCAAGCTCGATCCGCGCATCCGCAGCAAGGCCCTGCAGGCGGCCAAGGCGCTGGACCAGGACGTCCCGCGCGCGCACATCCTGGACGGACGGGTCTTCGGATGCCTGCTCACCGAGATCTTCGACAAGGTCGGGCTCGGCACGATGATCCACGCCAACGACTACGACCGCATCCGCCAGGCGAAGAAGAAGGACGCGCAGGCCCTTTACAACCTCGCCAAGCACGGGGCCCGGACGGACGCGCTGGTCTCCCGCACCCGGCAGCAGATCGAGCAGACCATCGGACAGTTCTACGTCTACGAGATCGATGACAGCATCATCGGCTGCGCGGCGCTGCGCCCCTACGGCGACGGCAAGGTCATGGAGCTGGGCGCCGTCTACGTGCAGCCCTTCTACCACGGCCGCGGCGTGGGACGGAAGCTGGTCGAATTCGCGAAGCGGCGGGCCAAGGAGCTGGGCGCCCGCAAGCTGGTCGCGCTCACGACGCAGACCCAGGGCTTCTTCCAGTCGGCCTGCGGCTTCGTCAATGCGGCGGCCAAGGACCTGCCGGCGGAACGGCGCGCTGAGCTCAAGGCCAGCGGCCGGAACTCCCAGGTGCTCGCTTTCCCGCTGTCCCGCCTTTCCGACTCGGTGCGCTGACTCAGGCGCCGCGCGGCAGGAAGTAGGCGCGCTGCTTCTCGGTCACGGGACGGCCGAGCTTCTCCAGCAGCGCGAGGAAGTCGGTCCATACGGTCCGCTTGGCCGACTCGGACGGAGTGTGCAGGAGATAGTTGGGATGGAAGCTGAGCAGCACGGGCAGGCCCGCGACCTCATGCCAGGTGCCGCGCACCTTCTGCACCGGCTGACGGATGCCGAGGAGCGACTCGTGGGCGTGCGCGCCGAAGGCCATCACGGCGCGCGGCGCGACGGCCTGGATCTGGGCCAGGAGGTAAGGACGGTTGAAGGCCAGTTCGCGCGCGTTCGGGGGGCGCTTGATGAACTCGCTGGCGGACTCAGGCCGCCAGCCCATCACGGGCAGCAGGAAGACGTCCTTCTCGGTGAGGCCGGCCGCGGAAAGGATCTTGCGCAGCAGGGCCCCGGAGTCCCCGGCGAACGGCACGCCCGACTCGGCCTCCTCCAACGTGGGGGCCTCGCCGACCAGGACCACGGGCGCGTCGGCCGGACCGACGCCGAGGACGGGCTTCATGCCCGGACGCAGGTGCCGCGCGGTCTCGGGACATTCCAGGATGCGGCGACGGATCCACTCCAGCCGCTGCTCGCGCGAGCCCTCCGGCAATTCGAACTTCGGCGGATCGGGAATCTCCCCGCCGGGAGCGGAAGCGGCGGCGGCCACCGGGCGGGCCGGCGCGGCCGGCTGGGCGGCGGCCGCGGGCTTCGGACGTTCGGGCCGGGCGAAGGAGCCGGGGCGCTCGGGCGCGGCGTCTCGGGCGGGGGACCGCTGCGCCGGCGCGGCGACGGCGGAATGGTCTCCCGCCAGCGAACGGAGCAGACGCACCGACTCATCCGAAACCGTGACGAAGCGCTCGCCCTCCGCCTTCCGACGTCGCAGCTCCTCAAGCAGGGCGTCGAATGCCTCGGCCGGGTCGATCACGCCACCATCGACTGCCGACAGCGTTGGCTGGTCAATCCGCAATCCGGACGGAGCCGTCCGTACCGGGGGCAAATCCCCATGCCGGACCCATTGTGAATAAACTTGCCATTCCCGGGTCTCCGGACCTAATGACGACTCAGGTTCAGTCCCTGAAAATAACCAAACCAAGGGGCTGACCCCGCAAGAATCCGGTGAGTTGACGGTCGTTAAGACGGCAAATCGAAATCCGAAGGTCGGAAACGGGCAATGCGGCGAAGGTAAGAAAACAAAGCAAAAACATGGATAACAAACTGTTCGTAGGCAATCTGGCTTGGGCCGCAACCGAAGCCGACATCCGGGCTCACTTCTCCCAGGCGGGCGAAGTCACGTCCGTCGAGGTGATGATGGACAAGTTCACGGGTCGTCCCCGTGGCTTCGCGTTCGTGACCATGGGCAACGCCCAGCAGGCTCAGGACGCCATCGCCAAGACCGAAGGCGTCGAGTTCATGGGTCGTCCCCTGAAGGTCAACGTGGCCCGTCCCCGTGAAGAGCGCCCCTCCTTCGGAGGCGGTGAGCGTCGCGGAGGCTTCGGCGGCGGAGATCGCGGCGGCTTCGGCGGCGGCGAACGTCGCGGCGGCTTCGGCGGCGGCGAGCGTCGCGGTGGCTTCGGTGGCGGTCGTGGCGGCTTCGGCGGAGATCGCCGTGGCGGCTTCGGCGGCGACCGTGGCGGCTACTGAGACCCGTCACCAGTGACTCACCGGGGCGCCGTCAGGCGCCCCTTTTTTTTGGCCTCATGATGAGGGCTTGAGACGGCCGGGCGGCGGCACAGCCTATGGCCATGGAGACCGGCTCCTGATGTCGCGACGGGCGCTGATCTGGCTGGCCGGCTGCGCGGTCCTGACCGCCGTCGCCTGGGCCTGGCTCAGGCCGTCCCCGGTGAAGCTCGCCGTAACCGGACCCGCCGAGGCGTTCGGCTTCGTCGAGCCCGCGGTCGCGGCCCGCACGGGCGCGGGAGGGACGCTGATGGAGGCGCTGGTCCGGTTCACTCCCGAAAACGGACGCAAGGAGTTCCAGACCAGACTGGCTGCCGCCGAACGCGCCGCGGAACGCGTCGACTTCGCCTTCGCCCCGGGGAGGAAGTCCGCGGCATCGGGCGGCCCGCGCGAGCTCACGGAGCAGGCCTCGCTCACGCTGCCCTCCGAGGCCGTGCTGCAAGGGCGGAACATCGAGGACTGCTTCCTGCTGATGCGGTTCGAACCGGCGTCGGGCCTGCTCGAGGCGCCGGCGCGGAGACGCTGGATGGGATCGCTCCTGGCGGAGGCCGTGCGCGAGGCCAGGACGGCCACGGTGGCCCTCGGCGAGACTTCCACGCCGGCGCGGACGGTGGCGACCGTCGCGCTCGACTACGGAGACGGGGCCAAGGCGGAACATTTCCTGCGCCGACTGACCTCGGAGCAGCCCGGCGAAACGCCGCTCGGATTCACCGCCGCCCCGGGCGCCGCCGCCACGAGCCGCGTGAGCGGACTGGTGGTGATCAGGCTCGAGGCCGACGCGCGGTTCGTGAAGGCCGCGCTCGGCAGGTGAGGTCAGGAGTGCTCGAGCGTGCCGTCCGGGCGCAGCCGACGGTAATAGCAGCCCGAGCGTGAACGCCCGTCGGCGCCCTTGGTGTGGCAGGCGCCCTGCCCTGCCGGACGCACGCGGTACAGGATGGAGTTCTGCTCGCAGTTGACGCGCACCTCGAGCAGCTCGAGGAAGTCGCCGGAAGTGAGACCCTTGATCCAGAGTTCGTTCCGCGAAGTGCTCCAGAAAGTGGCCTTGCGCTCCCTGAGGGCCGTCGCGAGCGCGAGCTCATTGACGTAACCGAGGATGAGCACCTCGCCCGTGGCCGCGTCCTGGGCCACCGCAGGGATGACGTCGGCCTCGCCCGAGGCGATTTTCCTCAGCTTCTTGAAGTCCAGCCGGAGCTGGGCTCCTTCCTCGAGCGCCTTGTCTGCCATGCGGACAATCTGGCAGGCAGTGAGGCACGCATTCAAGGCTGGAATCCCCCGCGTTTTGGCCATACCCCGATGGCGTCATGTCCCTCAATACCGCCGCCCTTTCCCGCGCCGCCGACGAGGCCCGCGGACTGTCCATGGACGCCGTGGCCGCCTGCCATTCCGGCCACCTCGGCCTGCCCCTCGGAGCCGCCGAAATCGGCGCCGCCCTCTACGGACATTTCCTCCGTCACGACCCGGCCGACCCCCAGTGGATCAACCGCGACCGCTTCGTCCTGTCCGCCGGCCACGGCTCGATGTTCCTCTACTCCTGGCTGCATCTCGCCGGCTTCGACCTCCCGATTGAGCAGGTGAAGGCCTTCCGCAAGCTCCACTCCAAGACCCCGGGGCATCCTGAGTTCGGCGAGACCCCGGGCGTGGAGGCGACCACCGGCCCCCTCGGCCAGGGCACCGGCAACATCGTCGGCATGGCCGTGGCCGCCAAGATGGCCGCCGCCCATTTCAACACCGCCGAACACAAGGTCTTCGACCACGTCGTCGTCGGCCTCGCCGGCGACGGCTGCCTCCAGGAGGGCATCTCCCAGGAGGCCGCCTCCTTCGCCGGCCGCTTCGGCCTGGACAACCTCATCATGCTTTACGACTCCAACGACGTCACCCTCGACGCGATGGCCTCGAAGACGCAGAACGAGGACACCGCCAAGCGTTTCGAGGCGGCGAACTGGGAGGTCATCCTCGTCAAGGACGCCAACCAGGTCGCGCCGGTCGTGGCCGCCCTCGACCAGGCCCGCGCCAGCCGCAACGGCAAGCCCAAGCTGATCATCTGCAAGACCGTCATCGCGAAGGGTATCCCCGAAGTGCAGGGCTCCTCCAAGGGCCACGGCGAAGGCGGCGTGAAGTTCGTCGACGCCGCGCGCAAGGCGCTCGGCCTGCCGGAGGAGAAGTTCTTCGTCTCCGCCGAGACGCGCGCCTTCTTCGCCGAACGCAAGGCCCGGCAGACGGCCGAGCACGCCGCCTGGAAGCGCGGCTTCGACGTCTGGACCAAGGCCGAGCCCGCCAAGGCGGCGCTCCTGGCCAAGGCCGTCAAGGGCGACCACGGCGACGTGGGCTCCCTGCTCGCCGCCATCCCCGAGTTCGGCAAGAACGCCCTCGCCACCCGCGTGTCCGGCGAGACCTGCATCAACGCCGTGGCCAAGGCCGCCCCGCTGGTGCTTTCGGGCTCCGCCGACCTCCACGGCTCGACCAAGAACTACATCAAGGACGTGGGGGACTTCGACGTGGCCACGCCCGGCGGACGCAACCTCTACTTCGGCATCCGTGAGCACGCCATGGGCGCGATCCTCAACGGCATCGCCTATCACGGCGTCTTCAAGGGCTCCGGCGCGACGTTCCTGACCTTCTCCGACTACCTGCGACCCTCCATCCGCGTGGCGGCGCTCTCCAAGCTGCAGACGTTCTACATCTTCACGCACGACTCGGTCGGAGTCGGCGAGGACGGGCCCACGCACCAGCCGGTCGAGACGGTCAGCGCGCTGCGCTGCATCCCCAATCTCGACGTGGTCCGTCCGGCCGACGCCGAAGAGACGGCCGCCGCCTTCGCCCACGCGGTCGCCCGCAAGGACGGTCCGGTGGCGCTCATCCTTTCCCGGCAGAACGTGCCTTCGCTCGACGCCATCCCCGCCGCGGAACGTCGCCAAGGGACGCTCAAGGGCGCCTACGTGGCCCGACGGGAGTCCGCGGCGCTCACGCACGTGCTCATC
>CAIOPO010000143.1 GCA_903860195.1 uncultured Opitutia bacterium
CGCCGCATTGCGTGGGCATGTCGGACGGACTCAGCGCACTCACGCTCGCGTTGCGCGGCTGGAAGGAGCTGGGGCTGCTGAAGGAAGGCGACGGGGTGGCGGTGCCGGCCAACACCTACGTGGCCTCGGTCCTGGCCATCACGGAATGCCGGCTGACTCCGGTGCTGGTCGAGCCGGATGAGGCGACTTTCAACCTTTCCGCCGCCGGTCTGGAATCCGCGCTGACGCCCAGGGTCAAGGCGGTGCTGGCGGTCCACCTTTACGGCCAGCTGGCCGAGATGCCCGCGATCGCCGAGCTCTGCCGTCGCAAGGGGCTTCTGCTGCTCGAAGACGCAGCCCAGGCCCACGGTGCCAAGCTGGACGGAGTCAGCGCCGGTGCCTGGGGCGACGCCGCCGGCTTCAGCTTCTATCCGACCAAGAACCTCGGCGCGCTGGGTGACGCTGGCGCGGTCACCTGCAAGGACGCGGCGCTCGCCGACATGGTGCGCAAGCTGCGCAACTACGGCTCTTCGGAAAAGTATCGGAATGACGTCCAAGGGCCGAACGACCGGCTGGACGAACTTCAGGCGGCCTTCCTGCGCGTGAAGCTGCCCCATCTCGATGCTGAGAACGCGCGTCGGCGCTCCATCGCCACCGCCTACCGCAAGGGCATCACGAATCCGCGCGTTCGCCTGCCCGCCGTCCGCGCCGACGAGGCGTCCCACGTCTGGCACCTCTTCGTGGTGCGCGTCCCCGACCGCGACGCCTTCCGCTCCGCCTTGGAGCGCGCGGGCGTGGAGACTTCAGTCCATTATCCGATTCCGCCTCATCGGCAGCCGGCCTATGCGGCGACCCTCGGCGCACTGCGCCTGCCCGTCACCGAGGCGATCCACCGCGAGGTCGTCTCGCTGCCGATCAGTCCCGCGCTCAGCGACTCCGAAGCCGCCAAGGTCATCGCGGCGGTGAATTCGGCGCGATGAACACGCCTCCACCAGAAGTCAGTTACGTCGTCCTCGCCTACGGGCAGGGAGAATATATCGGCGACTCCGTTAAGACTGCGCTGAGTCAGGAACACGACTCGATGGAATTCATCTTTTCTGATGATTGTTCGGAAGATGACACTTACGACCGCATGAAGGCTGCGGTTGCGCGCCACGCCAGGCCCGGTCAGCGGATAACCGTCGTGCGCAATGAACGCAACTTGGGCCTGGGGCCGCATCTCGCCGAGGCCATCGGCAGGGCCCGCGGCCAGATTATCGTCTTTCAGGCCGGCGATGACTTGGCGACGCCCGGTCGCACCGCCAGGATAGCCTCGGAATTTCGATCTTCTCCGGACGTGATGATGGTCATGCACAACGTGCGCGTCGTCGACGCCTCCGGCCGGACGCGCAGGGCACGCTATCTCGCGAGTCCGCCGGACTTCACCGGCCCATTGGGCGAACTTGTCAGCCGCGGTTTTCCCGGGCTCGTGGGCGCCTCCGAGGCGATTCGCCGGGAGGTGTTCGACCGCTTCGGCCGCTTCGCCTATCGCGACTGCTACGAGGACTACGCATTCGCCTTTCGCGCCGCCCTGCTCGGCAGGATCAGTTATCTTGATGAGGTGCTGATCGACTGGCGGCATCACGGCAGCAACATGTCGCACTTCGTCGATTTCGCGTCCGCTGATGCGGCCGCGAAGTTCCGCGGCCACTTTCTCCGCAACCTCAAAGCGCACATCACCTTCCTCAGGCAGCATCTGGTCGACCTAGACCGGTGCGCCCAGTCGGCCTCGAGCGGAGCCGTCCATGCGGCCGTCCGCGCCAAGTTGGCCAGGCACAGGCTCGAGCTGGCCGCAAGGTCGGCGGCGCCATGGCGCCTCGTCGCACTGACCGCGCGGCATGCCTTCCGTCACGGCGCGACGGCCCTGTGGGTCGGTCGGCAGCTGGTCATCCGCGCGCTCCACCAAGCCTATTTCTGGGCCGTGGCCAGGAATGTCCGCAACTCTTTGAACCAACCATGAGCACATCCATCAAGACGGCCATGAAAGCCGTGATCTTGGCCGGCGGCCTCGGCACCAGGCTGAGCGAGGAAACCCATCTGAGGCCCAAGCCGATGGTCGAGATCGGCGGCCAACCCGTGCTCTGGCACGTCATGAAGATCTACGCGTCCCACGGCATCACGGACTTCGTGATCTGCGCCGGATACAAGGGCTACATGATCAAGGAGTACTTCCAAAATTACTTTCTGCACGGCTCCGACGTGACCTTTGATCTGCGTAGCGACGGCGTGACCATCCACCGCCAGAGCGCCGAACCGTGGAAGGTCACCGTCGTCGACACGGGGGAGGCCACCATGACGGGCGGTCGTCTGCTCCGTGCTCGCCGCTACATCGGCGACGGAACCTTCTGCCTGACCTATGGCGACGGCGTCGGCGACGTGCCCGTTGGCAAGCTCGTTGCGTTCCACCGGGCCCATGGACGCAAGGCCACGGTGACCGCCGTCCAGCCCCCGGGCCGTTTCGGGGCGCTCGACATCCGTGCTGGGGACGTGGTGGCGGGCTTTCGAGAGAAGCCCCAGGGCGACGGCTCATGGATCAACGGAGGCTTCTTCGTGCTCGAGCCCTCCGTGCTCGATCTGGTGAAAGACGATCGGGTCGTCTGGGAGCGTGAGCCGCTGGAGGCCCTTGCTGCCGCCGACGAGCTCCGCGCCTTCAGGCACGCCGGTTTCTGGCAGCCGATGGACACCCTGCGCGACAAGGCCGCGCTGGAAGCGCTCTGGGCGTCAGGCCGGGCGCCTTGGAAGGCCTGGTGACCGATGTTCTGCTCCGTATACAAAAATCGCCGCGTCTGGCTTTCAGGCCACACCGGCTTCAAGGGCGCCTGGCTCGCCTACTGGCTTAATTCGCTCGGCGCCAAAGTCAGGGGCTATTCGCTGGCGCCGGAAGCAAATCAGCCGCTCCATCGTGCGCTTAACCTCGCCGACCGTCTGGACTCCCGCTTCGCCGACATACGCGATCCTGGACAAGTCCGTGATTCCATCTCGGAATTCCAGCCGGACTTCGTCTTCCATCTGGCCGCCCAGCCGCTCGTGCGCGCGGCGTATGCCGATCCCGCCGGGACGATCGCCACCAATGTGCTCGGCACCGTCCATGTTCTTGAGGCCCTGCGTCGGCTGAAGAGCCCGTGCGTCGCCGTTATCGTGACCTCCGACAAGTGCTACGAAAATGCGGAGACAGGCCGGCCGCATGAGGAGACCGATCCGATGGGGGGACGCGATCCTTACAGCGCCAGCAAGGGAATGGCAGAGCTGGCTGTTCGGTCCTATCGCAGTTCGTATTTTTCCGAAGACCGTCTCGTTCGTGTCGCTTCGGCCAGGGCGGGCAACGTTATCGGAGGCGGCGATTACGCGGAAGACAGGATCGTGCCTGATATCGTCCGTGCCAGAAGCTCCGGTCGTCCGATCATGGTCCGCAACCCTTCGGCGACCCGGCCTTGGCAGCATGTGCTGGAGCCCCTGGCCGGCTATCTCTGGCTGGGCGCCTGCCTGGACCGTCCGTCCCTAGCGCTAGATTCGTCGTCACTCCAATCCGGTTTCAATTTCGGTCCCGATGGCGCATCCGTCCGTCCGGTCCGCGACCTTGTCGCTGGCTTCTCCTCCTTCTGGCCCGACCTCAGGGTTGAGCACGGACCGGCCGGCCCCCATGAGGCCTCGCGTCTCAGTCTGTCCGTCCAGAAGGCCTCTAAGGTCCTCGGCTGGCGACCGGTCTGGAACTTCGATCAAGCCGTGGGTCGTACGGCAGGATGGTACGACTCGTCCGACCCCTCGTCTGCCTGCGGCGAGGATCTCGGTGCTTATTGCAGGGACGCTGCCGAGCTCCGTCTGCCATGGACGACTTGAAGGGGCTGAAGGGACGCCGCTGTCTGGTGACCGGCGGCGCGGGATTCATCGGCACGGCGTTGGTGCGTTTGCTGCGGCGCGAGGGCGCCTTGGTCTCCGCCCCCGCGCGGCATGAAGTCGATCTGCGCGACGCCGCCGCCGTAAGTCAATGGACGAGAGCTCACTCGCCCGACGCCGTCTTTCACCTTGCAGCCGAGGGCGTGACTGACTCGGTCGACGTCCGTGAGCTCGCCGCGGCCAACGTCCTGGGCGTCCGCAACCTCATCGCATCCATCGTCGGACAGCCCGGTCGCCCCAAGGTCTTGCTGCTCGGGTCGGGCTTCGAATACGCCCCGCAGGAAAGGCCCTGCTCCGAAACAGATCCTTTGTCACCATTCTCGCCTTACGGCGCTTCCAAGGCGGAGGCCGCGGCTGTGGCCGCAGCCCTCGCCCCCGAGATGCCCGTCGCCTGGGTGAGGCCGTTTAACGTCTATGGCCCCGGCGAGCAGCCTTCACGGCTCTTGCCATCGATCGTCGCCAGCGTCGTGGCGGGCCGGCCCGCCGAAGTCACGCCCGGCGAGCAGCTTCGGGACTTCACCTTTGTGGAGGACGTCGCCGAGGCTCTTGTGAAAATCCTTCTTAGTCTCCCGGACCGGCCTTGCTGGGAGACCTATAACATCGGAACCGGCAGGCCTGCCCGCTTGCGCGATTTCATCGGGCTGGCGGCGGATGCGCTTCGCGCTCGAGGTTTCAGCCCCGACGTGCGCTTCGGGGCCAGGCCGTACCGTCTGGGCGAACCCATGTGCTACCTGCCCGACGTCACCCGGCTCCGCCAGCGCCTTGGTTGGACTCCGCCCACGACCATCGAAGACGGCATTAGCCGCACCCTCGTCGCCTTGCTCAACAAATGATCGCCGATTCCATCACCATCATCCCGCGCCGGCTAATCGTCGACGACCGAGGCGTGTTCATCAAATGTGTCACGGGGGCTGAGAAAGATCTTCCGCCCCGCACGGGCGAGGTTTACGTCGTGATTGCCCGCGCCGGCCAGCGACGAGGCGACCATTACCACCTCGCCGCAAGGGAATGGTTCACGGTCGTGGCGGGACGAGGCCGCCTTTCACTCATGGACGTCCGCTCGGGGGAGAGGCTCGACCTGCATATGTCGGCCTCTCAGCCGGCCAGTGTCTGCGTGCCGCCCGGCCTCGCGCACGTTTTCATCAATGACGCCGAGGACGGCCTAGACCTTGTTATCGTAGCCTATACTGACAGGCCTTACGAACCCGCCGACACCGTCCCGCACGTCGTGCCGGCATGAAGGTGTCAGTGGCATTGCCCGTTTACAACGGGGAAAGCTTCCTGCGCGAGGCGCTGGAGAGCGCCGTGGCCCAGGGGGAAGAGCTGGCGGAGATCGTCGTGGCGGACAACTGCTCGACTGACGGCACCGCGTCCATCATCGCAGAATTCGCCGCACGCGACCCCCGCGTGCGGCATGAGCGGTCGGAGAAATTCCTCGGCCAGGCGGACAACGTCACCCGCTCGGTGCGGCTTTGCCGCCAGGAGTGGGTGCAGCTGCTCTGCCACGACGACCTGCTCCTGCCCGGCGCGATCCGCGAGCTGAGCCGCGTAGCCGCATCCTTCGCCGGCACGGACTGCTGTCTCATCGCCCACCGCCCCGCGCACCTCTTTTCCGACGGGCACGTGTGCCTCCGGGCCGCCAGCGGATGCGCCGTCACCACGCTCGGCGAAGTCCTGTCTGCGGCCGTTCCGTCCGCCCCGGCCGTCTCGCTCCTTCCTGCGCCTTCGGCCTTGCGCGAGGCCCTGGCCAGGGGCGCCATGCCCTACCTGCCGTCTTTGACCACGGCCGCCGTGCGACGCGACCTTTTCGAGTCCAGCGGCGGCTTCGACGCACGCTGGGTTCATTTCGACGTCTTTCACTGGCTGCGGATGGTGCAGGCGAACTCACATGCGGTGGCGGAGGCCAACTGGACGTTGACCAGGGTCCATGGCGCGCAGGTGGCCGTTCACTCCAGGCGAAGCCAGAGGTCCTACCGCGACTTCCGGGACTTTTTCCGCGAGTTCGTCCCCGAGGCCGTCCGGCGATACTCCCTCTCCCCCTGGGCGGCGTTCAAGCTTAGGCTCAAGCCCGCTTCGCAGGCGGCGGCCCCGCTGGTCGTTGCGATCAGGAGCCGCAACTTCGGCATCTTCTGCCGGGCCCTGACCTCGCTGCCCCCGCACGTCTGGCCGCTGGCGCTCCTCTTCTGCGCGGTGAACTACTTCAGGGAGGCCCGCCGCAACGCCGTCCTGTGGCGCCAGGTTCCGCCCGAGCTGACTTACGAATGAACCAACGATCATGAAGGCATTTGTCACCGGCGCCGCCGGATTCATCGGGTCCAACCTTGTCGACCGCCTGCTGGCGGAGGGGCACGAGGTGATCGGCTGGGACAATTACTCGACCGGTCAGGAGCGTTTCCTCGAGGCGGCCTCGCGCAGCCCGCGCTTCCGCATGGTGCGCGGCGACGTCCTTGACCGTGCGGCGATGTCGAAGGCGATGGCCGGATGCGACACGGTCTTCCATCTGGCGGCCAACGCTGACATCCGTGACGGGTGGGCGCACCCAGCCCGCGACCTCGAGCAGAACGCCCTCGGGACCTTCAACGTCCTCGAAGCCGTGCGGGCGGCCGGGGCCCGCCGACTTGCGTTCGCCTCGACCGGTTCGGTGTACGGCGAGCCCGCGGTGTCGGCCTCCGCGCCGACTCCTGAGAACGCCCCCTTCCCGACACAGACCTCTCTTTACGCCGCCTCCAAGGTGGCCGGGGAGGGCTTGGTCTCGGCGTATGCCGAGGCGGGCCACCTGGACGAGGCCTACGTCTTCCGCTTCGTCTCCATCCTCGGCGATCGATACACCCACGGGCACGTCTTCGACTTCTGCCGCCAGCTGATGCACGATTCCGGACGCCTCCGCATTCTCGGGGACGGCCGCCAGCGCAAGAGCTATCTCCACGTCCAAGACTGCGTGGAGGGCGTACTTCATGCGGTGGGCCGCGGCGCGGCGCGCTCCGCACCGCACCGCACGGAGGTCTACAATCTGGGCACGGATGAATTCATCGACGTGCGCGCCAGCGCCGGGCTCATCTGCGCCGCCTTCGGCGCCAATCCGCGCCTCGAGTTCGCCGGCGGAGAGCGGGGCTGGGTGGGCGACAGCCCCTTCATCTTCCTCGAC
>CAIOPO010000144.1 GCA_903860195.1 uncultured Opitutia bacterium
CGTCGCGGCGGAGCAGCTCGGGCTGCGCGGCCTGGTAGGGCGGCGAGACCCAGCGGTAGGAGCCCGCGCCCCAGCCGTACCAGATCCGCCCGGAGAGGCCGCCCTCCGTGGCCATCGCCCAGGTCGCGCGGCGATAGGGGGCGCGGTCGTCGGCGCCGGTCGCGCTGAACGCCGCGACCTTGGAGGAGAGCTTCTTCTCGAGCTGGCCGAAGTCCGCGACGGAAAGCAGCGCGAGCGCCGCCAGCAGCGCGGCGACGACGGCGTAGAAGGCCCCGTCGCGTACGTCAAACCCCGCGGAACGCAGTCCGACCTTCCAGGCGAGCGGCACGACGACCGTGAAGAGCAGAGCGATCACGATGACCGCGCCCATGCTGTTCACCAAGGCGGAGAGCGCCGCGAGCGCGAGGGCCACGAAGCCCGCGATGAGATGCGGGCCGCCGAGCGAGGCGTGCTCACCGGAGCGGCGGAGATGCCAGAAGCCGAGCGCGAGGGCCAGCGCGACGTGCAGGTAGAGATAGACGGCGCCGTGGGTGCGCAGCAGGAAGGGGCCGAAGGTGGCGGCGTTGTGCGGCACCGCCACGCCGAGCACCGTGCCCCACGAGGGCTGATTGACGAGGCCGTAGGCGCCCACCGCCGCGGCGGCGGCGAGGGAGACCCAGCCGAGCGTGACGTAGGCGCGGCGACGCTGAAGGCCAACCGCAAGCGCGCAGAAGAGCATCCACGGGCCCGCGAGGGTGGCCAGCACGCGCCAGCCGTTCATGCCGAACCAGAGGCGGTTGCCGCCGGAGAACGGGGCGATGACGCCGGAGGGCAGCCACGCGACATGCTCCTGCGGACGGAGGACGTGCGTCGCTTCGCCCTTCGGAAGCGCCAGGCCCTGCGCCTTCCAGAAGCCCTCGACGTCGTCGACGCGCACCCAGGGGTTGAGCGCCTGCAGGACGACGTAGGCGGCGAAGGCGAGCCCGGCCCAGAAGGGCACGAGTCGAAAGAGGTCGGCGCGCGACTCCGCGGAAGTGCGCGAGCGCAGGTCGGCGCGCATGAGCCAGGCGGCCGCGGCGGAACCGGCGAGCCCGCAGAGCGGGAAGGCCGTCCAATCGAGCCAGTCGGCCGACCACGCCGGGGCGGAGTCCGGCACGAAGGCGAAGGCGACGCCGAGCAGGACGCCCCAGGCCACCAGCGAGAGGCGCTGCGCGCCGAGCGTGCCCGTCGCGGCGACGAGCGCGGCGAGCGAGAAACCGCAGCCGGCGAACAGGGTCCAAGGCACGGAGCCGCCCCAGGACCAGGGGACGAGCACGAGCACCGCCGCCGCGACGCCCAGCACGGAGCGCTCACGGGGCGTGAGCGTCGGATCGCGATGTTGGGATGACTTGGCCTGCATGGACGCTCAGACCAGTCCGGCCTGGTAGATGTCGTGGATGCGGATGAGGCCGAGGCAGCGGTTCGTCGCGGCGTCGGTCACGGGGAGGACGGAGATCTGCGAAGGACGGTCCTCCATCAGGCGGGCGGCCTCGGCGAGGGACATCGGCGCGTGGGCGCGCACCGGATCGGCGGTCATGATGTCGGCGGCCCGGGCGGCGTCGAGGTTGACGCCGCGGCCGAGGGCCCGGCGGAGGTCGCCGTCCGTGATGAGGCCGGCGAGCGCGCCGTCCGCCGTCAGGACGACGGCCGCGCCGTGCGGATGGCGCGTCATGGCGATGACCGTGTCCCGCAGCGGATCGCCGGGGCGGGCGCATGCGCAGCGCTCGAGGGGCTGGAGCGCCTCGCCGACGGTGAGGAGCAGGTTGCGGCCGAGCTGGCCCGCGGGATGGAAGCGCGCGAAGTCGTCGGCGCGGAACCCGCGGCGCGTCATCAGGGCGGCGGCGAGCGCGTCGCCGAGCGCGAGGGTGAGCAGCGCGCTCGTGGTGGGCACGAGCCCGAGGGGGTCGGCCTCCGGACGGGCGCCGATGTCGAGCACCACGTCGGCCTGCTCCGCGAGGGGCGAGGAGAGGTTGCCGACGATGGCGATGAGCGGCGACCCGAAGCCGCGGAGCACCGGGATGAGCCGGACGAGCTCGGCCGTGGTGCCGGAACGCGACACGAGCACGACGGGGTCGCCGGGCTGCAGGATGCCGAGGTCGCCGTGGACGGCGTCGGCCGCGTGCAGGAAGATCGCGGGGGTGCCGGTGCTGCAGAGCGTGGCGGCTACCTTCTGGCCGATGAGGCCGGACTTGCCGACGCCGCAGATGACGACCTTGCCGCGGTGGGCGGCGATGAGTTCGACGGCCTTCTCAAAAGGTGCGCCGATGCGGGCCGCGAGCTCGGCGAGGGCGGCGGCTTCCGCGCCGAGAAGGGCGCGGGCTGACTGGAGGGGAGTGGGCATGGTGTTGAATGTGTTAAGGGCTAGGGCTGGGGCTAGGGCTAGGGCTAGGGATAGGGCTGGGAATGGGGATGGTGAGGTGGGTGGAGGCCCGGAGAGAGGCAGGGCAAAGTGTTTTCCAAGGGCTGGGGCTAGAAGTGCCGGGTGGTTTATCGGTGAGTGCGACGTGCTTTGACTCCTGCTTTGTCGCTATGATGCGGCGGCCTGGTCCTAGCCCCAGCCCTGGCCCGGGCCGTGATGTGCCGCGCCTTCGGCACGTCACACCATCTTCCTGGCCGCTTCGAGATCCTCGGGGGTGTCGATGGCGACGGGATGGTAGCCGGTGACGACGGTCTGGAAGGTCATGCCGTGGGCCAGGAAGCGGAGCTGCTCGAGCGACTCCGCCGCCTCCAGCTCGGTGGCGCCGAGCCGGGGGTAGGCCGCGAGCGTGGCGCGGTCGTAGCCGTAGACGCCGACGTGGGCCCAGTAGTCACGCCGCGCGGTCCATTCGGAGGGATCGACCCCGCGCAGGTGCGGGACCGGGCTGCGGGAGAAGTAGATCGCCTCGCCGTTCTCGGCGCGGACGACCTTGACCACGCTCGTGGCGAGCAGGCGTCCGGCGTCGCCGATCCGGGAGACCGCGGTCACCAGCGGACAGCCGGTCTCCTTCCAGCGGGAGATCAGCGCGTCGAGCAGGTCGGGCGCGATGAACGGCTCGTCGCCCTGCACGTTGAGGAAGAAGTCGCCGTCCAGGCGGTCCATGACGCTCGCCATGCGGGCCGTGCCGGAGGGGCAGGCCGGATCGGTCATCATGACTTCGGCGCCGAAGCCGCGCGCGACGGTCGCGACCTCCTCGGAATCGGTCAGCAGCACGACGCGCGCCGCCTGACGCACCTGACGCGCGCGCTCCCAGACGCGCTGGACGACGGGCTTGCCGCCGAGGTCGAGGAGGACCTTGCGGGGCAGGCGCGTCGAGGCGAGACGCGCGGGAATGCAGAGCGTGACGGAGGACATGGGATCAAATTAGGGGGCAAGCCGGCGCGTGGGCACGGGGGCGAAGGGAGAGACAAATCAGAGGCTTAGTTGATCAGAGGCTCGGAGTCTCAGGGTTAAATAACTCAACGGGAGACCGGATGATTAGCGGGGGTTTATTTTTGGTGACGGGTGTCGGTCACGGGAGTCGGCAACTCAGGTGTCAGCTTCTCGGCCGTCGGCTGCGGGAACCTGGAGCTGGCTGCCGAAGGCCGAATGGCAGGAACCCGAATAGCTGATGCCCTGATGGCCGTCGCTTGACACCTTCAGGAGAATGGCTGCTGCTAACTTTCCGGTTTCCGGTCTCTTCTTGAGTGATGAGATGCCCTGGTCAACCGAGCCTCCGGGCCTCCGGGCCTCTCTCTTATTACTTCCGCGCCTCGGCGGCGTTCGCGAGATGCCAGGCGTAGGCGTCACGGAGGCCCTCCTCCAGGCTCAGACGCGGGCTCCAGCCGAGAGCGCGGATGCGCGAGACATCGAGCAGCTTGCGAGGGGCGCCGTCGGGCATCGCGGGGTCGAACTCGATCCGCCCCGTGAAGCCGACCGTGCGGGCGACGAGCGCGGCGAGGTCGCGGACGGAGACCTCCTGGCCGGAGCCGACGTTGATGAGCGCGGGCGGACGCGGGAGGCCGAGCAGCAGGACGCAGGCGCGGGCCAGGTCGTCGACGTGCAGGAACTCGCGCAGCGGCGCGCCCGTGCCCCAAAGCCGGACCGAGCCGGCGCCCGACTCCTTGGCGGCGCGCATCCGGCGGATGAGCGCGGGCACCACGTGCGAATCCTCGCTCACGAAGTCGTCGCCGGGCCCGAAGAGGTTGCAGGGCATCACGGAGAAGAAGTCGCAGCCGTGCCGCTCGCGCGCGAAGTCGCAGAGGCGGACGCCGGCGGCCTTGGCGGCCGCGTAGCCCTCGTTGGTGGGCTCGAAGGCGCCCGTCAGGAGCGAGTCCTCGCGGAACGGCTGGGCCGCGTCCCGCGGGTAGGCGCAGCTGGAGCCGACGTAGAGCAGCCGCCGCACGCCCGCGAGCCGGGCGGACTCGACCACGTTGAGCGCCATCAGCAGGTTGTCGCGCAGGAAGCCGTAGCGGTCGGCGAGATTGGCGCGCACGCCCCCCACCCTGCCCGCGGCCATCACCACCACGTCGGGCCGCTCACGTCCGAAGAACGCCGCCGTCGCCGCGGGGTCGCGGAGGTCGAGCCCGGACGACGGGAGCCCGAACGCGCCGTCGTGGCCGGCGGCGCGGAGCGCGCGCATGACGGCCGAGCCCACCATCCCGAGATGGCCGGCGACGTAGATCCTGGACCCGCGCGGCATCATGCGCGCGACGTGCCCGCGACCAGGGCCAGATCGTGGTCGACCATGCGGTGCACGAGCTCCTCGAAGGACGTCGACGACGGATCCCAGCCGAGCTCCCGCACGGCCTTGGACGGATCGCCGAGCAGCCGGTGCACCTCGGCCGGACGCAGGTAGCGCGGGTCCAGCGCGACGAGCTCACGGCCCGTGGCCCGGTCCACGCCCCGCTCCGCCGGGCCGGAGCCCCGCCACTCGAGCTCGAAGCCCGCGCGCCGGAAGGCCAGGGAGCAGAAGTCGCGCACCGTGCGCGCCACGCCCGTGGCGATGACGAAGTCGTCCGGACGCGGGTGACGGAGGATCAGGCGCATGCAGCGGACGAAGTCGGGCGCGTAACCCCAGTCGCGGACCGCGTCGAGGTTGCCGAGGTAGAGCCGGTCCTGCCGGCCGTGGGCGATGTTCGCGACGGCCATGCTGATCTTGCGGGTGACGAACGTCTCGCCGCGCCGTTCCGACTCGTGATTGAAGAGGATGCCGTTGGAGGCGAACATCCCGTAGGCCTCACGGTAGCCCTTCACCACCCAGTGCGCGTAGGCCTTGGCGGCGCCGTAGGGGCTGCGGGGGCGGAAAGGGGACGTCTCACTGAGCGGGCCTTCGCCGCACTCGCCAAAAACTTCGGAAGTCGAGGCCTGGTAGAAACGGACCGTCCGGGTGAGGCCGAGGATCCGGACCGCCTCGAGCAGGCGGAGCGTGCCGAGTCCGTCGACGTCGGCCGTGTATTCGGGGAGCTCGAAGGAGACCTTCACGTGAGACATCGCGCCGAGGTTGTAGATCTCATCGGGCCTGATCTCGCCCACCAGACGGATGAGCGAGGAACCGTCGCAGAGGTCGCCGTAGTGCAGGTTCACCTTGCGGAGCCGGATGTCCCGCACGAGGTCGTCCATGTAGAGATGCTCGATGCGGCCCGTGTTGAAGGCCGACGAGCGGCGGATGACGCCGTGGACTTCGTAACCGTCGGCGAGCAGCTGCTCGGCGAGGTAGGAGCCGTCCTGTCCGGTGATGCCGGTGATGAGTGCGCGCGGTTTCATGAAACGGGTGGAGGGCGACGGCCGACGAGGCGGGAGCTGCTGTCGATCTTGGCGCCGAGGCCGTCGACGAGGGCGACCTTCTCACGAAGCAGCAGGCCGGACTCGGGGATGTTGCCGGAGTGGCGATCGCCGCCCTTGCAGAAGACGGGCTCGTGGCCGAGGGAGCGGGCCTCGGCGATCAGCCGCCCGAGCGTCACGACCACCGATCCGTCGGCGTCGACGGCCAGCACCGCGCGGTCGACGTCCCTGAGCGCGGCGACCACCGCGAGACGCGTGTCCTGGTCGATGCAGGCGGCGCCCTTCTTGAGCGCGGCCTGCGCGTCGCTGTTGACGATGACCCAAAGCGCGTCCGCCTGCGCGCGGGCGAGGCGGAACAGCTCGAGATGCCCGCGGTGCAGAGGGTCGAAATAACCGGAGGTGATGGCGATTTTCACGGCTTCAGGGCTTTTTCCGGGACATCCGGGCAGGCTGCCGCCCGTGCCGGAGGTCGCAGCGGCACGCAGGATGGCGGACGGACTGTCACCGGCGCGGCCGGCGCGAAAGGGTCAGGCCTCCGGCGGAGGCAGCAGGAGCGGGGCGAGCTCGAGGGCCCGGCCGTTCCAGCGGTTGAGTCGGCCGAGACGGTCGAGCACCTCCGGGGAGGCGCCGTCGGCCGTGGCCGCTTCGAGCACGCGGCGCAGCGCGGGCGTGGACTGCTCCAAGGCGGGCAGCACCTGGCTGCGGAGCAGATTGACGAGGGAGGTGGCGAGCGACGGCGTCGGCTGCCAGCGCTCCCGGCGCGATCCGGCGGCGCGGACCGAGAGGATCATGCCATGGTCCCGGAGGAAGCGGAGGCCCTGGCTGACCGAGCCCTTGCTCATGCCCAGACGGGCCTGGATCCGGTCGAAGTCCAAAGGCTGGGAGGAGCCGTACAGCAGGGCGTAGATCTCGGCCACCGACCGGGGGACGCCGAGAATGCCGGCCATCCTCACGAAAAACTGGGCCAATTCGACCTCATGCGGCTTGAGGTCAGCCGGGCGGGGACGACGAGGACGACGGGCGCTCTTGGAAGAGGGAGGCGTCATGGGGAGGGGGTCCGGAAGGACGGGGGTCGGTCATACTTCAGATTTTTTTGAACAATGACAAGCCCTTATTCTCCCAATAGGCCGAGGCCTCCCGGATGAGATCCGGAGGTCGGCTTCCCGCCTGGCGCCCCCTTGGGGATTCGAACCCCAGTTACCTCAGTGAAAACGAGGTGTCCTGGACCGGGCTAGACGAAG
>CAIOPO010000145.1 GCA_903860195.1 uncultured Opitutia bacterium
GAAGTCCAGCGGGCGCTTCGTCCGCTGCAGTTCCGAGATGCCCTTCTTCCCCGGCGCCCAGCGCGCCTTCGAGCTCGCGAAGTCCGGCTCGATCGGCCGCATCCTCGAGGTCGTCTCCGGCTTCCACCACAGCAGCGACCTCGACCCGACCAAGGCCGCCAACTGGAAGCGCCTCAACGCCACCTGCGGCGAGGGCGGCGCGCTCAACGACCTCGGCATGCACGCCTGCCACATCCCCCTGCGCCTAGGCTGGAAGCCGACCCGCCTGTTCGCCCAGCTGCAGAAGGGCTACCCGCAGCGTCCCGACGGCAAGGGAGGCGTCACGAACTGCGACACCTGGGACAATGCCCTGCTCAACACCTGGATCAAGGTCGGCGGCCATGACGTCCCGATGCGCCTCGAGATGAAGCGCCTCATGCCAGGCGCCACCAACACCTGGTACATCGAGATCCTCGGCACCGACGGCGGCGTGCGCTACAGCACCGCGGACACGAAGGCGCTCTGGCTCTTCGAACGCGGGAAGGAGCAGTTCTGGAAGCGCACCGACCTCGGCTTCAGCACCCCGTTCAAGGCGGTGACCGGGGGCATCTTCGAGCCGGGCTTCGCCGACGTCATCCAGCAGATGTGGGCCGCCTACCTGATGGAGCGCGCCGGCCAGCTGAACGGCCGCTTCGGCTGCGCCACGCCCGAAGAAGCCGTGGCCACGCACGAGATCTTCGACGCCGCCCTGCGCTCCCAGGCCGCCGGCTCGGTCATCACGCTCTGACGCCATGGGCCGAACGGACCGCAACGGCCTGCTCGCGGCGGGCAACTTCATCGTCGACTACGTCAAGGTCATCGACGCCTACCCGGCGCAGGACACGCTCGCCAGCATCCTCAGCGAATCGCGCTCCAACGGCGGCGGGCCCTACAACGTCCTCAAGGACCTGGCGGCCATGGGGGCGGGCTTCCCGCTCGAGGCCTGCGGGCTGGTGGGCGACGACGCCAACGGCCAGTGGATCCGCCAGGACTGCCGGGAACACGGCATCGACGTCGCCCAGCTCCACCTGACGAAGGAACATCCCACTTCCTACACGGACGCCATGACGGTGCAGTCGACCGGGCGCCGCACGTTCTTCCACTGCCGCGGGGCCAACGCCCACTTCGACCTCAGGCACTGCGCCTTCGGCAGGACCAAGGCGCGCATCCTCCACCTCGGCTACCTGATGCTGCTCGACCGCATGGACAGCTTCGAGGGCGGCCAGACGGTCGCCGCCAAGCTGCTCTTCAACGCCCGCTCCGCCGGACTTGAGACGTCGGTCGACATGGTCAGCGCCTCGCACCCCCGGTTCCGGGACATCGCGCTCAGCGCGCTGCCGCTCACCGACCATCTGGTGCTCAACGAGATCGAAGCGGGCAACACGCTCGGCGAGAAGGTGCCCGCCGATGACGCCGACACGCTCATCCGCGCCGCGGAACGGCTGCTGGCCGCGGGGGTGAAGAAAACCGTCACGATTCATACCGAGCACGGCGCCGTCTCCGCCACGGCCGAAGGGCTCCGACTCAGGCAGGCCTCGTTGCGCCTCCCCGCCGGCTACAGCAAGGGCGCCACGGGCGCCGGCGACGCCTTCGCCGCCGGCATGCTCTACGGTCTGCATGAAGGCCTGGACATCGAGGCCCGCCTTCGCCTGGCGGTCAGCTCGGCCGCCGCCTGCCTCTCCGACCCGACGCCCTCGAAGGGCCTGCGTCCGGTGAAGGACTGCCTCGCCCTCGCGGATCAGTTCGGCTTCGGGGAGTTCTGAGAGGCAGGGTCGGTCCGAATCCAAAGGGCGACATGCCTGCGGCCAGGTAGGGACGTGATTGCCATCACGTCCGTGGGCGGACGGACGCTGGACGGGCCGGTGACCTTGCCCGGCGCATCGAACGCGCATCGGCGAACGGCGGTCATGGCAATGACCGCCCTACCTTGGCCCTGATCCGTCGGTTAAGACGGAAAAGAGACTAATAAAGCGGAAAAAGCGTCTCGTTTACGTTTCCGTCTAGCGTAGGGTGAAGCATCCTCAAACGAGCGACGCCCCCATCGTCGCCCGACTGTCGGACGCGTCCGCGCGTCCGCCCCCTTCCCCACCCTCCATGAGCACCAAGAAATACAACGTCGGCATCATCGGCTACGGCTGGGCCGCGACCGCCCACATCGACGCCATCAACGCGACGAGCCAGGCCCAGGTCACGGCGGTCTACTCCTCGCGTCCGCTCGACTCGGCCGCGCTCAGCGCCAGGCACGGCGGCAAGATCAAGGCCTACCAGTCCGTCGAGGCCCTGCTCGCCGACCCGGACGTCCACGTCGTCGACATCACCAGCTACCCGAGCCAGCACTGCGCCCAGGCGGTCGCCGCCGCCAAGGCGAAGAAGCACATCATCCTCGAGAAGCCGATGGCCAATTCGATGGAGGAGGTGATGCAGATCTTCGAGGCCGCGGAGAAGAACGGCGTGAAGGGCTGCGTCTGCTTCGAGCTCCGCTTCTCCGGCCAGATGGAGTCCACCAAGGCGATCATCGACCAGGGACTCCTCGGCGAGCTCCATTACGGCGAGGTCGACTACTACCACGGCATCGGCCCGTGGTACGGCCAGTATCGCTGGAACATCGGCAAGAAGGACGGCGGCAGCGCCCTCCTCACCGCCGGCTGCCACGCCCTCGACGGACTGCTCATGTGCATGCCGGGCGAAGTGGACTCGGTCATGAGCCTGAGCACGAAGTCCAAGAGCGAATACTTCACGCCCTACGAATACGACACCTCGGCCGTCACCATCGTGAAGTTCAGGAACGGCGCCGTCGGCAAGTGCGCGGCCATCGTGGACTGCATCCAGCCCTACTACTTCCGGACGCACCTGATGGGCAGCCACGGCAGCCTGCTCGACAACAAGCTGCACTCCTCCAAGCTCAAGTCCGACAAGTCGAAGTGGAGCACGCTCTCGATGAAGATGTGCGACTCCGGCGACGTCAGCGACCACCCCTACCAGTCCCAGTTCCAGGCGTTCTTCGACGCGCTCGACCAGGGCAAGGACATGCCGCTGACGAGCTTCCGCGAGGCCCTCCGCACGTTCAAGGTGATCTTCGCGGCCGACCGCAGCGCGGCCGAGGGCGGGAAGCCGGTCAAGGTCGCCTGAGCCGATGCCCTCCTGCCTCGCCATCTTCGCGCATCCGGACGACGTCGAATACTTCGCGGCGGGCACGATGCTGCAGCTCGCCCGGCGGGGCTGGGAACTGCATTACTTCGACCTCTGCGCGGGCGACTGCGGCTCCGTCAGCACGGACGGCCCTACGACCGCGGCCATCCGCCTCAAGGAGGCCCGCGAGGCCGCTCGGACGCTCGGCGCCACGTTCCATCCGCCGATCGCGGGGGACATGACGCTGACGTTCGACCTCGGCCTGATGCGCAAGGTCGCCGCGGTCATCCGGCGTTCCCGCGCCGACATCGTGCTCAC
>CAIOPO010000146.1 GCA_903860195.1 uncultured Opitutia bacterium
CCCCCGACGCGCGCCCGCGCCCGCGGCCGCCCCGTCCGCCGCTCCGGCCCCTGCGGCCGCGGCCCCCGCCGACGCCGGCCTGGGCGGAGCCTACGACGCGATCTACCGCGGCTGCCGCGAGGGCGACGGCAAGGCCATCCTCAACGGCATCGAGGCGGAGATGATCAAGCGGGCGATGGAGGAGACGCGCGGCAACCAGCTGCGCGCCGCCCTCATCCTCGGCATCAACCGTTCCACGCTCAAGAAGCGGCTCGGAGAGATGCGCGACGCCGGCATCCGGGTCTTCACTTAACCTTTGCCAGCGGGTCGGGCCGCGCTTGGATGGGGCCGTCATGAACCGCCCCGTCCTCGCCCGCCTGCCCCTCGTCGCCGCGCTCGCCACCGCCCTCGTGGCCTGCGCCCAGAACGCCGCGCCGAACGCCGCCTCCTCCCTCTTCGACGGCAAGTCCCTCGACGGCTGGAAGGCCTCGTCCGAGGATCCGGGCAGCTTCAAGGTGGCCGACGGCGTGCTCCAGGTGCGCGGCGGCAAAGGACACCTCTTCTACGTGGGCAAGGACGGCGCGGCCTCCTTCACCGATTTCGACTTCAGCGCCAAGGTGCGCACCTATGAGGGCGCCAACTCGGGCCTCTACTTCCACACGAAGTTCGAGGACAAGGGCTGGCCGTCCGCGGGCTACGAGTGCCAGGTGAACGCCACGCACAAGGACAACAAGAAGACGGGCGGACTCTACGCGGTGCAGGACGTGCTCAACACGCCCGCCGCTCCGGACGGCGACTGGTTCGACTACCGCATCCGCGTCGAAGGCAAGCGCGTGCAGATCTGGATCAACGGCCGTCAGACGGTGGACTTCACCGAACCCGCGGACTGGACGCCGCCGAAGGGCATGCCCGGCCGGCGTCTCGGCTCCGGCACGTTCGCGATCCAGGCCCACGACCCGGGCTGCCGCGTGGACTACAAGGACATCCGCGTGACGCGCCTGCGCTGAACGCTCAGTCCGCAAGGGCCCGCTCCAGGGCCGAGATGAGGCGGAGCCGCAACGGCTCCGCCTTCTTCATGACGGCGCGCTGCGAGGTCTCATATTCGGCCCGGCCCTCCGGGGTCTCGATCCGCACGGGCTCAAGGCCGGCGGCGGAGAAATCGTAGGGGCTCGCGCGCATGTCGAGCAGGCGCGCCTCGGCGGCGAGCTCGAAGCAGTCGGCGGCGAGGGCCGAAGGGATCCAGGGTGAGGCCTTCATCGCCCACTTGTAGAGGTCCATGTTGGCGTGCACGCAGCCGGGCTGCTCATTGTCGGCGCGCGCCTCGAGGGTGGGCGCCTCCTGGTTCAGGGGGCGGGCGGCCGGCGTGAAGAAGCGGTAGGCGTCGTAATGGGTGCATCGCAACGGCAGCGAACGCACCACGCGGTCGGTGCCCTCGGGACCGAGCCGGAGCGGCCAGGAGCGGTGACGGCGCCCGGCGGCGTCCGCGAAGACCATCGCCCATTCGTGGAGGCCGAAGCAGGCGTGCCTGGCCTCACGGCCGGCGACCGCGCGGCACAGGCGCAGGCTGAAGGCCAGACGCTCGCGTTCCTTCGCGTCGGGGGCGACCACGGACACGAGGCCGTCCGCGCGACGTTCGAACCGTGCGCCGTCGGCGAGCTCCGCGGCGTCCGCGAGCGCCACGCCGCGGCCCGGGCTCCAGCGGCGCAGGGCGGAGGGACGGAAGGGGTAATAGGTGAAGAGGAAGTCCTCGACGGGATCGGGCCGGCCGAGCGCGGCCCGGGAAAGGCGCGGCGCGGTCAGGGCTGCGACGCGCGCCTCATGGGCGCGCCGCTCCTCGCGCCAGACTTCGGCGGCGAGGCGGATTTCGCTGACCGCGGCTTCGCTCAATCGAACCTGCGGTGATGCGCGGCCACCTTGACGTACTTCTCCGCCCAGCCCTTGAGCGACTCCTGCTCCGCGGCGGACAGGGGGCGCACGACCTTGGCCGGGGAGCCGAGCACGAGCGAGCCGGGCGGGATGACGGTGTCCTTGGTCACCAGGGCGCCGGCGCCGACGATGGAGCGGCGGCCGATCACCGCGCCATCGAGCACGGTGGCATGCATGCCGATGAGGCACTCGTCCTCGACGGTGCAGGCGTGGAGCACGGCGAGATGGCCGACGGTCACCCAAGCGCCGATCACGGCGGGCATCCCGTCGGCGACGTGCACGACCGCGCCGTCCTGGACGTTGCTGCCCTCTCCCACCTCGATCGGCGCGATGTCCCCCCTCAGCACCGCGCAGGGCCAGACGCTGGAGCGGGGCTGCAGGACGACGTTGCCGACCACGACGGCACGGGAATGGACGAAAGCGGTGGCATGGGCCGACGGACCCCGGGAAAGGTTCCTGCTCAGCTCCTGAGACAGGTCCTCATCGGACCGTGCGCCTTCGCCGTGCTGCTGGAAAGGGTTCATGGAGGCACTATTGTCCCCTGACTCAGGGCAGAAAAGCCCTAAGACCCCCTTGAAGAGGCGGGCGGCAGCCCCGGAAAAGCCCAGAATCCCCTTGCCAACCCCCCCGCCCTGCCTTTGCTCCGACCTTCCGACAGCCATGAAGGCCACGTTCATCACCTCCGGTCGCCAGTTCACCGTCAAGCAGGGCGACATCCTCATCGTCA
>CAIOPO010000147.1 GCA_903860195.1 uncultured Opitutia bacterium
CTAAGGATGTCCCCCGTGACGTTGAGATGCGCTTCGCCCCCGGCGGCGGAAAAATCGGTGAGGATCCGCATCTCGGCTCCGGATCCGACCGTGCGCGCCTTGAGGTCGGTCAGGGGGAATCCCCACGCCTCCGTCACTCCTTGTGCGGACAGTTCCGCCGTGACGACGGGCGCGCTCCTGCCCGGTTCGACGACCACCCTCAGTCGGCGGCCCGCCGGAAGCTTCAGTCCTTTGAGCGACTCTCCGAACTCCTTCCCGGCGCAACGGGCGGCGATCCACGGCGCGAGGTCTCCGCTGACATCGACACGCGGACCTGCTTCCTGCGGCGGCAGGCGCCAGTTCCAGACGGCCTGACCGTCGACCGAGCCGTCGGCCGGCGAGCTCCCGCCTGACAGTCGCTCGAGGCCGATGGTCGTGCGTTCGGCTCCGGCGTCCACCGCGACCTCCACGCTCCGGAACGGCGCGCCCATGAACTCAAAGCCCTCCAGCTTCACCCTTCCGGCGGTGCGGGCCCCCGTCTTCATCCATTCGCCATCCACGTCGATCTGGGCGAAGGGGTGCCGGCTGGTCTTGAAAAGCGACCAGAGGTCGGTCCACCAGCGGCCCAGCACGCGGTCGAGGCAGGCGGGCGCCAGTTCGCCCCGGAGATGCAGCGAGAAGGGGCCTCCGGCGCGCAGCGACATCTCGGCTTCGCCGGTGACGGAGGCCAGCCGGAGATCGGTGAGCCGAAGCGGTTTGGCGTCGCGCCATGAGGCGTAATCGAACCTTGCGGAGACCGGCAGCGCCGCGCCCGGAAGGATGGAGACGGAAGAGAGTCCGAGCGCGCTGAAGCCGCTGATGTCCGCCGCGCCCGTCGCCTGCGTCCGTCCGTCGGCGCGCGTCAGGCGGACGTCCCGCAGGATCACGCCCTCGTTCAGTTCCACGCCCGCCTCGGTCAGGGCCTTCTTCGCCGGCGGGAGGGAGAGGATTTCGACGGCGGAAAGGTCGGCCCTCCGGACGTGCGCCTCCTCCCAGTTCCGCCCCGTGGTGCGGACGGACCCTTCGATCCGCGAACCGGCGCTGCGCAAGAGGAACTCCGTCAACGCCGTCCCCGTGCGCGTCCCGACCTGGGACACGAGCTCGCCGCGGACCGCAGGCCATCCCGGCGCCAGCGCCTCCGCACAGCGTGCGACGAAGCGCACTTCGCCGGCGCGGGAGCCGGGGGAGGCCGCCACGCTGACTTCGTTGAGGCGCAACGCGCCGTCCGCCTGGCGCAGGGTCACGCCTTCCGCCGTCGCCTCCGCCGCCCAGGAAATGAGCTTCGTTCCCGGCGCCACGCGCGCCGACGCGGTCAGGCGCAGGCCTTCGAAGCGCAGGTCCGTCGCTTCGCGCGGAGAGAATGAAGGCGCCGCCAAGGCCGTGAGACGAAGGTCGGCGCCGCCGTCGCCTCCGCCGCCCAGACGCAATTCCGCGGACCGCAGGCCCCATCCCTCGGCCTTGCGGACCCACTCCTCCGCCGCCTGGAGCGCGGCGGGCAGCGATCCGCCTCCGGCTCCGCCCGCCGCGAAGGCGGAAGCCGGAGCTTCGCCTGAGACGAACGCCGTCATCTCGCGCGTCCGCAACCTCAGGGTCCTCAGCACCAGCCAGTTTCCTTCCAGGGCCACGTCGCAGTCAGCGTGCTCCACGATCGTCCGGCTGCGTCCGTCGGCGTTCAGCGCCGCGGGCACGGAGATTTTCGCGCCCCTCACCATCAGGCCGGTCGGCACGACTTCACCGCCGGCTAGCGCCAAGAGACTCAGTCTCAGGTCGACCCGCTCGGCCGTGATCACTCCGTCCCCGGCGCCGTCGAATCCCACCGTCACGTCCTCGGCCCGGAGCGACCGGTCCGGATTCAGCCGCAGCGTCCGGGCTTGGAAGCGCACGCCGCGTTCCGCCAGGGCCGCGACGACCTTCGTGTTGAGCCCGTCGGGCAGCTGGATGGCGCGGTCGGTCTTGGCCAACCAGAGCAGGGTCAGCTGGCAGGGCAGCAGCAGCCCGAGGCTAGTGAGGACGAGGCCGCGCAGGAAACGCCTGAGCGCCGGCCTTTCCGGCGACGGGCTCATCTCCGGGCCGGCGTCGCCAGCAGCGGCGTCAGCGTCTCCGCCTGCGCGGACTCCAGGATGAACTCGTCCGGATCGGCCTCGTCGCGCAGCAGCAGCGTGCGGGCGTTCACGGGGCCGGAGCAGAGGTAGGTGCGGAAAGTCTCGGACGCCGCACCGGCCCCGCCGGCGGCCCGGTCCGTCACGCGGATCTCGAAGCGCCAGCCTCCTGCGCCCGTGTCACGGTTGGGGAACTCGGCGGCCCGGAGGTCGGACATGACCGCGGCCACGCGCCGTGCGGCCGAAGGGTCCAGCGCGCCGCTTCCCGTCCAGGAGCCGTCGGGTCCGAGCCGGGCCTCGCCGATCACGGCGCCGTCCTCCTTGCGCGCGATGCGCAGCCCCGTGACGCGCGCGCCCTGCGGCAGCGTCGCGACCGTGCGCAGGCGCCAGGCCTGGGGCTCGACTTCGAGGTGTCCGCCCGCGAGGGCGGCGGTGTCGCACACCGCGCCCAGCGGCGCGCCCTTGGCCTGGACCAGCGCGGCGCCGGCGCGGCCCTCCGGGTCGCTCGAGAATCCCACCGACATGCGTTCGCCGCCGAACTCCAGTTCCACGGCATGCAGCGGCGCGCCGGGAATCACGCCGGTGGCGGGCAGTGACGCGTCCGTTCCGGTGCGGAGGGCGCGGAGTCCCGCGAGGCCTTCAAGGAACCGCATGACCACGCGGACGTCGGCCTCGCGCCGACGCGTCGCGGTCGAGCCGGGCGCGACGGGGATCTCCCAGCGCGGGTCGCCGCCCGGAGCGTCCAGTCTGTGCAAGGTGATCGAACGCCCGCCCGAAGTGATGGTGAATCCCGTGACGAGCGTCGCGTCGAAGTCGACGGGCCGTGAGGCCGCGAGCGTCTTGGCGGCGTCCCTCCAGACGTTCAGGCGTCTGGACTCGATGAGGAAGGTCGAAGCGTTCTCCTCCAGACGCGCCCAGCTCAGCCCGGGTGCTTCGGCCGAAGTCCGTCCGACCAGGAGCACCTGGCGCCTGGAGCCGCCTTCCAACGCGACGCGAAGGACGGGCTGGGCCAGGCCGGTCACATCCTCCGCCGCCTGCTGGAAGCGTGTGGCCCGCAGGCCTGACAGGTCGGCCACGGCGCGGCTGGTCGCCTCCTGGTCGGCCAGCGCCTCGAAGGGCGCCTCGAATCTCCACTCCGGTCCGGGGTTGCGCTTCCCGGGGCGGGCCCGGGTTTCCGAGATCAGGGAGACGGGGCTGCCGTCAGCGCCCTTCACCGTGACCGTGCGCGCCTCGAAGTCCGCCACTTCGAAGACTTTGTCGACCCGGTATGATTCAGGCCGGGCGGAAAGCGCCGCGCCCATGGTTTCCGTGATCGGAATGATGCGCGGCTCTTTGCCGTCGGTGAGCAGGAAGAGGTTGCGCGTCGAGGGCTGCAGTCCGACCCTGGCCTCGACTCGGTCCGGAGCCTTGTCCCGCTTTTCCGGATCCCTGTTTTCTCGGATCACCTGCAAGGTCCACCGGGGGCGGTCGAGGCCGTAGGCCGCGAGGCCCTGGGGACCGGCCTCGCTCGCGGCGAAGCCTGCGTCAGGCGAGATGAAGCGCAGCTCGTCGATCAGCCGTTGTACGGCCCAGACGTTGGCCTGCCAGTCGAAGGGGTCCGTCACGCGCCAGAGTCCGGCGCGTCGTTCCAGCGTGAGCCGCTCGGCGCCGTCGGTGACGATCAGTTTCTCCGGATCCGAAGGGAAGAGCTGCACGAGCTCGGCCGTCGGGGCGCGATGCTCCGAAGTCGCCCTCCAGACGAGGGCGAAGGCCGCCAGGTTCGCCAGCAGCAGGATGATCGTGGTCCTGGTCGGCCGCATCCGGCGTTAGGTTCTGCGGCGCCAGAAGGAAACCGCAAGCCCGACCGCCAGAGCGGCCAGAGGCACGAAGGCGAAGCGCAGCCCGAGCGCCCACAGGTCGGCCGCCGTGGCGGTGAGCTGGTAGGCGGCGACGCCTCTTGCCGGCAGCGAGACGGCGCGATCCCGGTCGGTCAGCCACGCCGCGCACTGCACCATGAACGCGCGGTTGCCGCCGCGCGCGAGACGCGCGTTGGCGGCGATGTCCGAGGTGCCGACCACGACGAGGCGTCCGCCAGTGCCGCCCGCGCCCTGGCGGATGCCGGTGGCGCGTTCCGCGGCGGCCGCGACGCAGACGGGCCCCTGCTGGTCACGCGCGGGGTCGTTGCGCAGGGGCCGTCGCGCCGGATCCGCCTCGCCCCAGGCGGCGTCGGACGAGAAGACCAGCTGCCAGACTCCGAGCGTGCTGTCAGGCGTGCTCGTGATGTCGAACTTCGCCGTGCGCAGGCGCGAGGCGACCAGGGGCAGGTCCTGGTCCTGCAGCACCTTGGTCAGCGGGTGTCCGCGCGCGTCCAGGCGGGTCAGGGCGATGTCCCCGTCCACCGTGCGATGGGCCGGGTCGGGCTCCTGCAGTTCGGTGTCCGGAGAGAAGATCGCCCATTCCGAGAGCATCTGGTCAAGGCCGTGTTCCCGGCCGGGCTCCAGCAGCGCCAGCACCCGGCCGTTCCTTTCCATGAGGTAGCCGCGCAGGCGGGCCGCTTCGGCCGGCGAGAAGGTCGCCTGCGGCCCGGCGATCAGCACCATCGAGGCGTCGCGCGGGATCTCCGGCGCGGCCGCCAGGTCGAGCGGGCGCATCTCGAAGTTGCGCGCGCGCAGCAGCAGCGAGAGCTGCGACAGCCCGCGGGCCTGCGAGACGTCCTCCAGGCCGAGTTCGCCGTGCCCGCGCGTGACGTAGCAGACCGCGGCCCGGTCCTCCGTGACGTCGATCAGGGCGGAAGTCACGGCCTCCTCGCCGCGGAAGGCTCCGGCGTCGTCGGTGAGCTCCTTGCGGCGCACGTAACGGGCGCGGCCGTTGCAGGTTAGGATGAGCGCGGTGTCCGCCTCGGGGACTCCGTGCCGTGCGGCGATTTCGGAGAGCAGGGCCGCGTTGCTGCCCGCGCCGACGGCGTCCACCCTGAACCAGTTCGCCCCGTCGCGGCCCGCCTCGAGCCGGTAGGAGTCGATCAGCCTGAGCAGCTTCGGCCGGAGCAGCCGCGATTCGTCGGAACTGTCCCCCGCGAGCACGAGCGCACGCACCCAGCCGGCGTTGCGGCCTTCGCCCACCGGACTGCGCCGTCCGGCCGCGCGCAAGGTCTCCACCGACTCCGGGGCGAGCGAATGGCGGCGGTCCGCGCTCAGGTCCTCGCGCAGACGGAAGGAGGGCAGCGAGGCGAGGAAGTTGACGGAGGCGGCCAGCGCCAGGGCGAGCAGCGCCTGCGTGGCGCGGTTGATCCGGCGCACGGGGCGCACGGCGGCGAAGTCGTCCGGCGCGACGCTCATGATTCCTGCCCCTCCAGGGCCAGCACCGAAAGTCCCAGGCAGAGCAGGGTGCCCGTCAGGTAAAGCACCAGCGGCCGGGAGTCCATCACGCCCGAGGCGAAATCCTGGAGGTGACCGAAGGTGCGGAGGTGGTCCGCGGGTTCGCGCAGCCAGCCCATCCACTCCCAGCTTTCCACGGGGAGCGAGTCGAGGGCTCCGCCCGCCGCCGTGAGACCGAGCAGCGTCACGAAGGTCAGGAGGGCCGCGAGGGTGGGGCTGCGGGTCACGCAGCTGCAGAGCACGCCGACCGCGACGTGCATGAGTCCGCTGGTCAGCACGAACGCGAGCCCGCCCCACAGGGCGACGGGATCCCCGAGACGCAAGTCGCCGGGCGTGCCCATCCTCTGTTCCGTGAGGGCGGGGAAGGCGGCGAAGGCGGCCCAGAGCAGGGCCCAGACGGTCCAGGTCGCGAGGAACTTGGCCCAGACCACGGCAGCGGCGCTCGCCGGCGTGGTGAGCAGCGCCGCGAGGGTGCCGGACCGACGTTCCTCCGCGAAGGTGCGCATCGTGAGGAGCGGAAGCACGAAGAGCAGCGGAATCCAGAAGAGCCGGAAGGTGCCTTCGGTGGGAGTCCAGGGCGTCGGCGCCCGGCTGCATTCCAGCACGGCGAACCAATGGACGGCGCCCATCAGCGTGAGGAAGAGGGCCGCGACCGACCAGGTGCCGCCGGAGAGCAGCGCGCACCGGAGCTCATGCACGTAGAGCACGCGGAAGTGCCTCATGTCAGGACCTGCGCCCCTCCCCGGGCGACCTTCGGGTGGCGGCGAGGAAGATCTCCTCCAGGCCGAATTTCTCCTCCGAGGCCTCCCGGACGCGCAGCCCGGCCGAGGCCAGGCCGGTGGCGAGCGCGTCGAGCGCGGGCGAGCCCGTCGGCAGTGAGAGCCGGGTGCGACGCCAGCCGTCCTCCTCGCCCGCCTCCTCCGCGGTGGCGGCCGGTTCCAGCGAGCGGGCCGCGGCCAGGACCGCCGCCGCATCCTCGCGCGCGACGATGGTGAAGGACGCGGACGGCCGGAGTTCGCGGCGCAGGTCCGCGGGACGGCCCTGCGCGACGAGTCGGCCGCGGTTGATGATGACCACCTTGTCGCAGACCTGCTCCACCTCATGCAGGATGTGGCTGGAGATGAGCACCGCCATCTTGCCCCGCAGGGCGCGGATCAGGTCGCGGATGCCCAGGATCTGGTGCGGATCCAGCCCGATCGTCGGTTCGTCCAGCAGCACGACCTTCGGTTCAGAGAGGAGGGCGTCCGCGATGCCGACGCGCTGCCGGAAGCCCTTCGAGAGCTGGCCGATGAGCCGTCCGCTCGCGCGGCGCGCGAGGTCGCAGTCCTCCATGACCTTCGCCACGCGGGCCTTCACCCGGCCGGGCTCCACGTCCTTGAGCTTCGCCCGCAGCACCAGGTATTCTTCGACGCGCAGGTCTTCCGGCAGAGGATTGTTCTCGGGCATGTAGGCCATGCGACGTTTGGCGGCCGCGGGATCGAGGGCCACGGACTGACCCCAGATCGAGGCACGACCGGAGGTGGCCGCCATGGTCCCGGCCAGGATGCGCATGGTGGTCGACTTGCCCGCCCCGTTGGGGCCCAGGAACCCCACGATTTCTCCCGGCGCGACGGAGAAGCTGAGCTCTTCGATCGCCACAAGGGATCCGTAGCGCTTGGTGAGGCCCTCCGCCGCCACCGCTGACTCAGGCTGTCCGGCTTCGTGGGTCATGGCGTTGCGGAAGGTTCTTGGACGGCGTGCTCTCCGCCGCCGGGGCTCACTTGGCCGCCGGTGCGTTGGTCAGCGAAGGCTCGGAGCGGACGAGGAAGGCCTTGTCGGACTGCCACACGCTCCCGGGTCGGAGACGCTTGTCCATCGCGTTGAGCCATTTCGCCGCTTCGGCCGAGTCGCCGCGGGCGATCGCAAGGTTCGCGAGGCTGAGCATGGCGAAGCCGCGGACGGTCTCCGGCGCCGAAGGTTCGTCGGCGATGGCCGCCACGGCGGCCTCCGCTCCTTTCTCGCCGAGTTCGGAGCGCGTAAGCCCGGCGTAGAGACGGGCGCGAAGCGCGAGGGAGCGCACGACGGGGGAGTCACCGGCCTTGCCCGCGGCGGCGGCGGCTTCGTCGTAGGCCTTGGCGGCTTCGGCAAGCTTGCCGCCGCGTTTCAGGTCGTCACCCACTTCGGCCAGGGCCACGGCGGCCAGGGGGTCTCCGGGATGGCGCGCCGCGAAGGCCCGGCGGGCGGCCTCATCCTGGCAGGCCGCATATTCGGCTCCCACTTCCTCGCGCCGCGCTTCCTGCCAGAAATGGTGCCCGATGGCGGCCAGGATGCCGAGGATGACCAGGGCGGAGCCCCGGACGATGAGGGTCTTGTTGCGTTCCCAGAAGAGCCAGAGTCGGTCTTCGGCGTCGGCGTTCTGGAAATCTTCGTCCACGACGACCAGATTGCGGTCGTCGTCGGCCGGAGGCCGCTGCTTGGCGCTGTCGTCTGACATGGGCGGTTACGCTTGCGAGGGGTGGGAGGGTGTCAATCCCCGCCTCCCCCGCTCCGGGCTTGTCCCGGCCAATACGGGGGCAAGGATGCGGGTCCTCCCTGATGAGCGCCGCCGAAACCATCGCCCAGCTGAAGGCCGCCGCCAAGGCCGGCTCCCTTTCCTCCGCCGCCCTGTCCGGCGCCGTCGGCTGGCTGGAGTCCGGCGCCCTGCCCGCGGACGCCGTGGCCGCGCTCGGGGACCTGGTCGCCCGCGGCTGCTGGGCCGAGGTGGAGGACCGGTTCTACAAAGGGATCGCCTTCGGCACCGGCGGCATGCGCGGCAGGACGGTGGGCCGGGTGCCCGCTGCCGGGGAGGTCGACCCTGAAGGAATGCCGCTCCGCGCCGCGGTGGGCTCGGCCTGCCTCAACGACGTCAATGTCCTCCGCGCCGCGATCGGCCTCTTCCGCCACGTCTCTTCCGTCCAGCCGTCGCCGCGCATCGTGGTGGCCCATGATGTCCGGCATTTCTCCCGTCATTTCGCCGAACTGGTGGCCTCGGCCTGGACCCGTCTCGGCGGCGAAGCGCACCTTTTCGCCGGTCCGCGTTCGACGCCGCAGCTCAGCTTCACCGTGCGGCACCTGGAAGCCCACGCGGGCGTGGTGATCACGGCCAGCCACAATCCCTCCCATGACAACGGCTTCAAGTGCTGCCTCGGCGACGGAGGGCAGGTGACGCCGCCGGCGGACGCCGCCATCGTGGCCGAGGTCGGCAAGCTCGGTCCGGCCGAGGTGGCCGACTTCCTGGAAAAGGATATGACGGGCGTGCTCACGGTCGGGCCGGAAGCCGAGGAGGCCTACCTCGCCCGGCTCGTGGCCGGCGCGGTCGACCCCGAGGCCGTCGCGAGGCACGCTCCCCGCGTGGTCTTCACGAATCTCCACGGCACGGGCGACGTCATGGTCGTGCCCGCGCTGCGCCGCCTCGGGGTGGACCCCTTGGTCGTGGACGAGCAGCGCGAGCATGACGGCAGGTTCCCGACGGTGCCCTCTCCGAATCCCGAGAACCCCGCCGCCTTCACCCTCGCGTTGCGTCTCGCTTCCGAACAGGGCGCCGACGTCGTCTTCGCGACGGACCCCGACTCGGACCGGGTGGGCGCCGCGGTGCCCCTCCCCGCGGGCGGCCATCGGCTGCTCACCGGCAACGAGGTCGCCGCCCTGCTCGCCGAACACCGCATCTCCGCCCTCAAGGACGCCGGCATCCTGCCCGCCGCGGGCTCGCCCAACGCCGCGGTCGTGAAGTCGCTTGTGACCACGCCGCTGGTCTCCGCCGTCTGCGCCCGTCACGGGGTGCGTTGCGTCGAGACGCTGGTCGGGTTCAAATGGATCGCGCGCAAGCTGGAGCGCTGGGCCCGCCGGCTCGCCGAACTGGCCGGCCCCGAGGCGGCCGCGCTGCCGCTCCGCCGTCGCGCCCCGCTCGCGCTCAGGCACTCCTGCCTCTTCCTCCTCGGCGCCGAGGAGAGCTACGGCTACCTCGCCGACGACGCCGTCCGCGACAAGGACGCCAATTCCGCGGTGCTCATGCTCGCCGAATACGCCGCCGTGCTCCGTTCGCGCGGCCGCACGCTGCTCGACGCGCTGGACGCGCTTCATCTCAGCCACGGGGCCCATCATGAGGACCTGCTCAACCTGACTTTCGAGGGCGCCGAAGGGGCGGCGGCCATCCGCCGCATCATCTCCTCCTGGCGCGCTTCGCCGCCCGCCACGGTCGACGGCTCCAAGGTCGCGCGGCTGACCGACTACGAGCGCGACGAGGTCATCGACGCCGAAGGCGAGCGGATGCCGCCCGAGGAGTTCCTCGTCGCCGACCTCGCCGACGGCCGCCGGGTCGCCGTGCGCGCCTCGGGCACCGAGCCCAAGATCAAGTTCTACTCCTTCACCCGGTCCGAGGCGGCCGACGCCGACGACCTCCCGGCCGCCCGCGAGCGCGCGCGTAAGGCCGCCCTCTCGCTCCGGTCCTGGCTCGAGGCCGACGCCCGCCGCCGCGCCCGCTGAACTTCCATGCAAAGAATCCTCCCCGCCTTCCTCCTCGCCCTCGCCGGTTGCGCGTCGCCCGCGGGCGACGCCTCCTTCGTCAATGAGAAGACCCCCGCCGCCGCGGCCCTCTCCGGCGCCGGCGCTCCCGGTGACTACTCCGAACGGGTGCGCGTCGCCAATGAGCGCAACGACGATCGGCTCATCAAGGGAGACTGGCGTGCCGCCCGTCCCGCCGTGGGACCGGGACCCGACCTTCAGCGGCCCTGAGCCGCGGGCTTCGGGTTGCGCAGGTCGGTCCTGAAGTGCGTCCGGAAGTAGACGTCCACGGCGTCGGCCACCGCCTTCGCGGTCGCCGCCCGGCGCTCAGGCGTGTCGCGCATCACGCCGGGGATCTCGAACTGGATCCCGTCCAGCTGGGCCTTGTCCCGTGAGCCGTGGGCCGCGATGTCGAACGCGCCGTTGAAGTAGGGTTCGCCCGGCTCGGGCCTCTGCTGCGGGGAGGGCACCGCCGCCACGCCCCGTTCCTCGAGCAGCCCGCCCATGCTGGTGCGGCCGCGCACGAGTTCGGAGAACGCCGCCTCCGTCCGTTCGCCCAGCCAGCGGATCGAGGACTTCTTCCTGAAGCCGGGATCCTCATCCAGACGCCGGTCGGGCTGACGCAGGTCCTCCGCGGTCAGCAGGTAGCCGAGCTCCATCCGCTTCTTCGGATGCCCGTGCGAGTGCACGTCGAGGTAGAGTCCGTGGGGCGTCCGCGCGAGCACGTCGCGCTCGGCCGCGTCGATCATGGCGTGATACTCCTTCCAGACCTTCTCGGCGGCCGGATCCCCCTGCGCCCCCTCCTTGATGTCCCGGTTGCAGTCGACTTTGCGGCGGGAGAGCTCGCAGACGACCAGATGCGGCGCGCGGCCGAACTTCTCCCGCAGCGCGTCACGCATGGCGGTCGCCATCGCCGCCGCATGGGAGTCGCGCACGGTGACGCCGTACTTCCGGTCGGGAATCCCTTCGGGCCGCAGCGCCCCGTCATGGGGCACCGAAAGCACGACCGGGAGTTCGCCCGGCCAGTGACGCACGTAGCCGGATTCCGAAGCGCGGAAGTCCGCCTTGGCGGGCGTCGCCGGTTCGGCCGCGACCGAGCAGGCCGCCGCGAGGAGCGCCGCGCCAAGGGTCGCAGGACGGATCAGGGGCATGGTCCGAGCGTGTCCGGCGCGGCCCTGCGGTCAAGGGGCCTCAGCGCGCGGCCCCGCCGGCCAGCAGCGCCCGCACCGCGGCTTCCTCCGTGACGCCGTCATCCGTCGAGGCGGCGCCCACTCCCTCCAGGAGGACGAAGCGCATCCGTCCGCCGCGGACCTTCTTGTCGCGGCGCATCGCCTCGAGCAGACGGTCCACGGGAAGCGGTCCGCGCAGCCGGTCCGGGAGTCCGTGGGCGGTGAGCACGGCCCGCACGCGTTCCGTCTGGGCCGGCGTGCAGCGTCCGAGCTCGCTGGACAGGGAGGCCGCCATCGCGAGGCCGATCGCGACGGCTTCGCCGTGCAGGTAGGTGCCGTAGCCCGCGACCGCCTCCACGGCATGGCCGAAAGTGTGGCCGAGGTTGAGCAGCGCCCGGCCGCCGTGCGCGCTCGTCTCGCGCTCGTCGCCCGCGACGACGCCGGCCTTGATCTCCACGCAGCGGCGCACCACCGCGGGCAGCAGCGCGTGGTTCCAGGCGAGCGGCGCGTTCTGCTCCAGCAGCCCGAAGAGGTCCGCGTCGGCGATCAGCCCGTGCTTGATCACTTCGGCCATGCCGGCGGCGAATTCCCGTCCCGGCAACGTCCGCAGCAGTTCGGTGTCCGCGAAGACGGCCGCCGGCTGATGGAAGGCGCCTACGAGGTTCTTGCCCGAGGCGAGGTTGATGCCCGTCTTGCCTCCGACGGAGCTGTCCACCATCGCGAGCAGGGTCGTGGGCACCTGGATGAATTCGACGCCGCGCTGGTAGGAGGCCGCGGCGAAGCCCGCGAGGTCTCCCACGACCCCGCCGCCGAAGGCCAGCACCGCGCCGTCGCGGGCCACGCCGTTGCCGGCCAGGAAGTCCCAGCACCGTGCGGCCTCTTCGGCGGACTTGGCCGTCTCGCCGTCCCGCGCGGTCACGAGCACGGGCATCAGCCGCCCCAGTTCGGCGACGAAGTCCGGCAGGGCTCCGGCGACTCCGGGCGAGGTGATGGCGGCGCAGCGGCGTCCGGCGTCGACCCGGGCCTTCGCCGCCGCGAGGGCCTCCCGCCGCACGCCGGCGCCGATGCGCACGGGATAGGAGCGGCGCCCCAGTTCGACGGTGACGGTCTCGGCCGGCATGCGTCCACGCTGGCGCGGGCGGGCCCGGAGGCAAGAAAGCCTTACGGAGCGAGTCCCACCGACGAACGGGCGTAGGCCCGAGCGTCGAACGGCTGCAGGTCGTCGGGACCTTCGCCCACGCCGATGAAACGGACCGGCACGCGCAGTTCCCGCACCGCCGCGACCAGGGCGCCGCCGCGCGCGGTGCCGTCGAGCTTGGTCACCACGAGTCCGGTCAGCCCGACCGCCTCGTGGAACACCCGCGCCTGCTCCAGCGAGTTGGAGCCGAGCGAGCCGTCGATCACCAGCCAGCGCTCATGCGGCGCGCCCGCCAGCGCCTTGCCGGCCACGCGCGTGACCTTGCGCAGCTCCTCCAGCAGGTGCGCCTTCGTGTGCAGCCGGCCGGCCGTGTCGAGCAGGGCCACGTCGCGGCCGCGCGCGACCGCGGCCTTGACGGCGTCGAACGCCACGGCCGCCGGATCGGCTCCGGCCGCGCCGCCGACGGTCTCGGCGCCCACGCGGGCGGCC
>CAIOPO010000148.1 GCA_903860195.1 uncultured Opitutia bacterium
CCGGCCGACGACGAGCCAGCGCGGCATGCCGACCTTCCAATAATGGTCGGTGCGGAGGACGGTGCCCGCCGCCACGAGCACGGGCATGTCGGCCTCGGGATACTTGCCGATGACCTTGCCCTTCCTCGCGATGTGCACGTTGCGAAGCACACGGACAGCATCCCCGAGGACGCAGGAAGGGCAAGAGGCGAGAAAAAGGCGGTTTTCCGCCCTCCCCGGCGCCCGGCCGGGATGTTTGCAACTTCTGAGATACTTCGCTGTTATCCTATCACCATGAAGCCCCTGCTCCTCATCCTGACCTCCGCCGTGCTCATCGGCGCCACCCCCGGCCCCGCCCAGCCTCCCCGTGAGGGCCAGGGCCGTGACAGCCGTCCGGAAGCCCGCCGCCCCGGCCCGTCCGGTGACGAACGTCGTCCGGAATTCCGCGGCGACCGCACCGGCCCCGATCGGCCGATGCCCGGCCCGCAGGGACGCCAGTCCTTCGGCCCGCGCGGACAGGATCAGATGCGCGGACCGTCCGGTCGCGCCGACATGTTCCACCAGGAGATGATGCACCGCCGGATGGAGGCGATGTCGCGCATGCGCCAGCAGTGGGGACAGCGCGGACCTTTCCCGGACAGACCCGGATTCCAGGGACGGCCCTTCGGCGCCGCGCCCGGACCGCAGGGCTTCCGCCCGGAATTCCGCGGACAGGGTCCGGGACAGTTCGGTCCGGAACGCGGCCGTGAGATGCCCAGGATGAACCCCGGCCCCGACATCCGCGCCGAGCGCGGCCGTCCCGACTCAGCCCGCGAACGCGGCGTCCAGCCCGCCCCTTCGCCCCGCTCCCGCGAGCAGGCCGAGGCCTTCAACGACAACCCCGACGTGAAGAAGGCCCGCGAAGGACTGGAGAAGGCGCGTCGCTCACTGGCGGAGGCCGAGAAGCGTCTCGACCAGGCCGTGCAGTCCGCCCGCTCGAAGGCGTCTCCGGAAAAGAAGGCCGAGGGCGAGAAGAAGGAGAAGAAGCGGGACGAGAAAGGCCGCTGACCCGGCAAGGGCCGCCCTACGGCGGCCCTTTTTATTTCCGGATCAATCGAGCTTCCAGCGGGCCTGCCGCAGCACGGCGACCGAAGCGTCCGGCAGCTTCTCATACCAGACGGAGAGCAGCGTGCCGTCCGCGAGCTGCACGGTGGAAGGATAGCCTAGATCCCGGGCGGCTCCCTCGCCGTTGAGGATGATCGGAGCGCTCCAGGTGCGGCCATGGTCCGCACTGACGCGCGCCTGATTGCCCCAGGGGGCGCGGCGATGGCCGTAGGTCATCAGGAGACGGCCGTCGCGCAGCTTCAGCAGGTGCGACGGAAGCCCCCAGACGCCGATCGGCGCCGGCACGGTCCAGGTGCGGCCGCCGTCGGAGGACTCGCACTGCAAGGTCTCGCCGGCGTTGGCCTTGTTGTGGTTGCGGATCTGCACGATGATGCGCCCGTCGTCGGTCTCGACGCCGTGCAGCTCGTGATAGCCGGTCGGCACCTCGTCGCCGGGCCGCGTCGGAATGCCGGCGAGCCACTTCCAGGTCAGGCCGTCGTCCAGGGATTCGGCCACGCCGATGCGCTTCGAACCCGTCCAAAGCTCCTTGCCGGGGTACAGCAGACGGCCGTCCTTGAGACGGATCGGGCCGTGCGGACTGTTGACCACGGTCGGGATGCGGGGCGACCAGGTGAGACCGCCGTCGGTGGACCGGATGATCCACTCGCCGAGCTCGGCCTGGCGCGCGGCGTCGTCGAGGCGCGCGTGCGCGGCCGTCCAGCGCGCGAGCTGGTCGGGCGGCATCGGCTTCGCCTTCCATCCGCCGGACTTCAGCTCGCCCATCGACTGCGCCCGCTTCAGGTAGGGCTCGTAGGCGAGGGAGGTGAAGGTGGTGACGAGAAGCGTGCCCTTCGCCGTCTCCAGCACGCCGGCGTCACGGTCGTCGGTCGCAGTGTCGAGCAGGACCCGAGGATAGCTCCAGGTCGCGCCGCCGTCCTTCGAGGTCATCGCCCGGACCTGCCCCATCGGGCAGACGTGCGCGTCGCGCCCTCCGGACCAGACCGACCAGAGGTCGCCGTTGGCGCGAAGCACCACGGTGGGCCAGCCGGAATAGGGCTCCTCCTTGGGCGTGATCGTCCGGATCTCCAGGATGGTGGCCGCGGGGGCGGAGGTTTGCGCCGGAGAGAGCGCGGCAAGGGCGAGCAGGAAGATCGGCGCGGGGCGGAGACGCATGGGGAAGTCCATAGCCACTCCGCCAACCCTGTCCACCGCCGAAGGCCGCGGAGTGGATTCGGACAGCATATCGGGCTGGAAAGAGACCTCGGTTTGTCCGAAACTGCTCCCATGAGCCAAACCCCGGCCGCCTCCGTCTCTCGTCGTGGATTCCTGACCGGCGCCGCGCTCGCCGCGACCGCGCCCGGACTCCTCGGCGCCGACGTCCCCGCCACCACGGCGCCGCGCAAGGTGCGGATCGGAATCGTCGGAGGCAGGTTCGGACTCTCCTTCCAGTTCCACGAGCATCCCGACTGCGTCGTCGAGGCCGTGGCCGAACTGCGGCCCGAACGCCTCGCCGCCCTCCAGCGCACCTACCGCTGCACGAAGGGCTACCCTTCGCTCGAGGAGCTGCTCAAGGACCCGCGGGTGGAAGCGGTCTTCCTCGCCACCCCCGCTCCGGACCACTGCCGCCACGCCCTCCTCTGCCTGGCCGCCGGCAAGCACGTCCTCAGCGCCGTGCCCGCCGCCATGACGCTTGAGGAATGCCATGACCTCGCCTCAGCGGTCCGGAAGACGGGCCTGACCTACATGATGGGTGAGACGAGCGTCTGGCAGCAGTCGACCATCTCGGCCCGGAAGTTCCACGAGGAGGGCCGCTTCGGTCGGCTCTACTACGTCGAGTCCGAATACCATCACCCGGGCCTCGAGACGCTCTACTTCGAGAACGGACGGCGCACCTGGCGGCACGGACTGCCGCCGATGCACTACCCGACCCATTGCACGGCGCACCTGATCGGAGTCACCCGGGAACGGCTCACGGAAGTGACCTGCCACGGCTGGGGCGACGACCATCCGATCGTGAAGGACAACGCCTACGGCAATCCCTTCTGGAACGAGACGGCGCTCTTCCGCACCGACCGCGGCAACAGCATGAGGGTGGCGATCTGGTGGCGCGGCGCCCAGAAAGGCGGCGAACGCGCCCGCTACTTCGGCGACAAGATGAGCTTCTATTTCAGCGACCCGACCGGCGCCGGCGGCCCGACGCTCGTGCACTCCCGGACGACCTCGGTCGAGAAGGACAGCGGCGGCTTCGACCGGGCGTCGCAGGTGCTCGAGAAATACGCGCAGCCGGAATGGTGGAAGACGGACCTGCTGCCCGAACCCCTGCGCCACAACAGCGGACACGAAGGCTCCCACACCTTCATCACCCACGAGTTCGTGGACTCGCTGGTCCGGGGACGGAAGCCCTTCGTCGACATCGACGAAGCGCTCGCCTACACGGTGCCGGGGATGATCGCCCACCAGTCCGCGCTGAAGGGCGGCCAGAGTCTGAAGATTCCGACGATCACGGGCTGAGGCTTGCGCCGGCCGCCCTCCCCGTCTCCTTGCGGGGCATGCGCGGAGTGAGGAAAGCCGACCTGCCGACCAAGACCTGCCCGGCCTGCGGACGGCCCTTCGCCTGGCGCAAGAAGTGGGCCCGTTGCTGGGCGGAAGTCCGCTTCTGCAGCGACGCCTGCCGCAAGGGCACCCCGCGCGGGAGGGAACCCGGCCGCCCCGGCCGCTGACTCATAATATGAATCCGGGCCCGCCATTGACCCCGGCCGAACCGACCGCATTTTCCGCACGATGCTCCGCACCGCCCTGACGCTCGCCGCCTCGGCTCTCTTCGCCGTCCCGTCGGCGCCGGACGCCGCCTCGGCGGCCTTCCTGGAGAAGCACTGCGTGGAGTGCCATGACGGCGAGGTCAAGAAGGGGGGCCTGGACCTGACGGCGCTGAAGTTCGCCCCGGAGGACCGGCAGTCGTCCAAGGTCTGGCAGCGGATGATCGAACGGGTGCGTGACGGCGAGATGCCGCCGTCGAAACAGCCGCGCCCGCCCGCGGCCGACGCCGCGCGGTTCGTCGCCGGCGTCCACGCCCCGCTGCTCGCCGCCGACCGGGCCGACGTCGCCCGCCACGGACGGGTGCACGTGCGCCGTCTCACCCGCGTGGAATACGAGCACTCGGTCCATGACCTGCTCGGCATCGACATCCCGCTGGACGAGTTCCTGCCCGAGGACCCGGTGACGCACGGCTTCCAGACGGTCGCCGAAGGGCAGCAGCTCTCGCACCATCAGCTGGGGCGCTACCTCGACGTCGCCGACCTCGCCCTCGACGAGGCGTTCTCCCGCGCCCTGCGCGGCGACAAGCCCTTCGTGCGCCGGCTGGTCCCGGACGACCTCGACCACAACGGCCGGGGCAACAACCGCGCGCCGGAGCACCGGAAGAAGGACGACCTCAGCATCAGCTGGAACATGGGCCTGCAGTTCTACGGACGCATGCACGCCACGGTCATGCCCGAGGAGGGCTGGTATCGCGTCACGCTCAAGGGCGTACGCGCGATCAATCCGGGCAAGGAGGGCTCGGTCTGGGGCACGCTGCGCTCGGGGCACTGCGAGTCCAACGCCCCGATCCTTTACATGATGGGCCTGGTCGAGGCCACGGCGAAGCCTCGGGACATGGTCTTCGAGGGATGGATCCAGAAAGGTCATCGGCTGGAACTGCGCCCCAACGACTTCACCCTGCGCCGCCCGCCGCCGGGCGCCACCGGAGGAAGCGTGTCCTACGTGGGACGCGACCTGGAAGCCGACGGCTACTCCGGCATCGCCCATCAGGGCATGGTCATCGAGAAGTTCCACCCCAACGCTGACGCCGCGGAAGTCTCCCGACGGCTGTTCGCGGGACGGCGGATCGAGGAGCTGCGCAAGGATCCGGCCGGCACCGCTCCGGCGGTCATCAGCGACTTCGCGCGCCGGGCCTTCCGCCGTCCGGTCAAGGACGCCGAGACCGCCCCCTACGTGGCGCTGGCGCTGAAGGCCCTCAAGGAGGGCGACCCCGTCGAGGCCGCCCTGCAGACCGCCTTCCACGCCATCCTCTGCTCCCCGCGCTTCCTCACCTTCACCGAGCAACCCGGCCGGCTCGACGACTACGCGGTGGCCTCCCGGCTGAGCTTCGCGTTCTGGCTCAGCGGACCCGACGAGGAACTGATGCGCGCGGCGGGCGAAGGCAGGCTGCGCGAAGCCGCCGAAGTGACGCGGCAGGCCCGGCGCCTGCTCGAGCATCCGAAGTCGGACCGCTTCATCCGCAGCTTCACCGACCAGTGGCTGAAGCTTTCGCAGATCGACTTCACCACGCCCGACCCGCGTCAGTTCCCGACGTTCGATCCGGTGCTGCAGGAGGCGATGCTGCAGGAAGCCCGGGCCTTCGTCCGGGAGACCCTCCGGCGCGACCTCCCCGTGACGCACCTGATCGACTCCGGATTCGCCTTCCTCAACGGCCGGCTGGCGCGGCACTACGGAGTGGACGCGAAGGTCGTCCCCGGGGCGGGACTGCAGAAGGTCGAGCTGCCCGCCTCCGTGCGCACCGACCGCGGCGGCGTGATCGGACTCGGCGCGGTGCTCAAGGTCACCGCCGACGGCACCTCGACTTCGCCGGTCATCCGGGGCGTGTTCGTGAACGAGCGCCTGCTCGGCGTCCACGTGCCCCCTCCCCCGCCCAACGTGCCCGCCATCGGCGAGCCGGACATCCGCGGCGCGACCTCGATCCGCGACCGGCTGGAAAAGCACCGCAGCGGCGAGTCGTGCATGTCCTGCCACCGCACGATCGACATGCCCGGCTTCGCGCTGGAGACGCTCGATCCGGTCGGAGTGCGGCGCACCCGCTACGGCCTGGGCAAGGGCGTCAAGATTGACCCCTCGGGCACGACCCCCGACGGCAAGGCCTTCGCCGGCCTGGCGGAATGGAAGAAGCTGCAGCTCGCCCACGCCGACCGTCTGGCCAGGGGCTTCGCCGCCCAGTTCCTCACCTATGCGACCGGCGCCGCGCCGCGCCTCTCGGACGAGGAGACCCTTGCGGCCATCCCCTCCCGCACCGCGGCACAGGGCCACGGCATGCGCACAATCCTGCTGGCTTCCCTCAGCAGTCCCGTTTTCCTCAACAAGTGAGGCCGCTCCGATGAAGAACGTCACCCTGACCACCGGCATGAGCCTGAACCGCCGCGCCCTGCTGCGGGCGGCCGGCGTCTCCCTGGCCCTGCCCGTGCTCGACGCCATGACTCCGGCCTTCGCGGCGGAGAAGCCCTCCCCCTTCGCGAAGCGCTTCGTCGGCGTGTCCCTCTCCCTCGGCCTCCACAGCCCCTACCTCGTGCCGCAGGGCCAGGGCGCGGACTACGTGCCGTCCCCCTACCTCAAGGGCATCCAGGACATCCGGGAGGACTTCACCGTGGTCTCCGGGACGTCCCACCCCGGCGTGACCGGCGGGCACTCCGCGGAGGGCAGCATCTTCTCGGCCTGCCCGAACTCCCGCGGCACGACCTCGCGCAACACGGTCTCCCTCGACCAGCTGATGGCGAAGCACCTCGGCCACGAGACGCGCTTTCCTTCGCTGGTGCTGAACACCAACAGCTCGACCAGCCCCTCGTACACCGAGAACGGCGCGATGATTCCGGCCGAGAACAACGCGATGCGCCTGTTCACGCGGCTCTTCGTCGATGACACCCCCGGAGAACGCCGCCGTCAGGCCGAGCTCATCCGCCGCGGACGCAGCGTCATGGACGTCGTCGCCGGAGAGGCCTCGCGCCTCCGCCGCGAAGTGAGCGCGGAGGACCGCGACCGGCTGGACAACTGGTTCACCAGCGTCCGGGACCTCGAGCAGCGTCTCGCCGCCAACGAGGCCTGGACCAACCGCCCGAAGCCCAAGGTCGGCCTCAAGGCCCCCACGCAGATCCCCCGCAACAACGAGGTCGCGGTCAACGGGATCTTCCTCGACCTGGTCCACATGGCCCTGGTCACCGACTCCACGCGCTTCGTCACCCTGCACATCACGGGCAACAACGTGAACGGCCTGGACGGAGTCTCCTCGAGCTACCACGACCTCAGCCACCACGGGCTCGACGAGGACAAGCTCCGCCAGCTCGCCATCGTCGAGGCCGGGCAGATCAAGGCGTGGGGGACGTTCGTCCGCAAGCTCCGCGACTCCGGACTGCTGAAGGAGACGATGACGGTCATGACCTCCAATCTCGGCAACGCCTCGAGCCACAACAACCTGAACATGCCGGTGCTCTTCGCGGGAGGCGGCTTCCGTCACGGACGTCACCTCGCCTTCGACCAGAAGAACAACTACCCGCTGCCCAACCTCTACCTGAGCGCGCTGCACCGCCTCGGGCTGCAGGAGAAGCGCTTCGCGACGACCTCCGGCACGATGCGCGGGCTGGACGTCGCCTGAGCGCGACGCCGAGTCACTTCTTGGCGGCCTTCTTCGTCTTGCCGCCCTGGCCGGACTTGCCTCCGGCGAGGGGCCAGGGCCTGACGCCGACGCGCGCCGCCCAAGCGTCCCACAGCGCGGCCATCTCCCTGACCCTCTCGGGCTGGGCGGCCGCGAGGTCGGCGGTCTCGGTGCGGTCGGACTGGATGTCGTACAGCTCCCACCCGCCCGGATGCTTGGAGACGAGCTTCCAGTCGCCGATGCGCACCGCGCGATTGCCCTCGTGCTCCCAGAACACGGGCGCGGGGCGGTCGAGGATGCGTCCCGCCAGGACGGGAGTGAGGGACACGCCCTCCATGGGGAGGATCTTCTGGCCGGCGAATTCGCGGGGATAGTCGGCGCCGGAGAGTTCGACGCAGGTGGCCATGATGTCGATGAGGTGCGCGGGGTGGTAGTCGAGGCCGCCGCGGACGCCCTGGCCGACGCCGGCGGGCCAGTGCGCGATGAGGGGCGTGCTGATGCCGCCCTCGTGCGACCAGTGCTTGTATTCGCGGAAGGGCGTGTTGCTCACCCCGGCCCAGCCGCGGCCGTAGCCGACGTAGGTGTCGGCGGGTCCGGGCATCACCCCGCCCCCCTGACGCACGGGGAAACCGTCACGGGTCTGCTTCGGGATCATGTCGGGCTGCAGGTAGTCCGCGGCGAGGGGCGGCAGCGAGGGCTTCTCCGCCCGGGGCTTGAAGGGGCCGTTGCGCCCCATGGCCTCGGCGCATCCGCCGTTGTCCTGGAGATAGAGGATGAGGGTGTTCTCGAACTGTCCGTTCGCCTTGAGGGCCGCGACGAGCCGGCCGACTCCCTGGTCCATCGCGTCGACCATCGCGGCGTAGACCTCCATGCAGCGCGCCTCCCAGGCCTTGTCGCCGACGGCCGCCCATTCGTCCCGGAGCGGCGCCGGCTTCCACCGCGGATCGAGCAGGCCGAGCTTGCGCATCTTCTCGAGACGGGCCGCGCTGACCGCGCCGTAGCCGGCGTCATAGCGGCCGCGATACTTAGCCACGTCGGCCTCCTTGGCGTGCAGGGGCCAGTGGGCCGCGGTGTAGGCGAGGTAGAGGAAGAAGGGGCGTTCCGGCTTCGTCTCGCGGTGCTCGGTGACGAACCGCACGGCGTGGTCGCTCAGGGCGTCGGTGTAATAGTATTCCTTCGGACGGTACTCCGGATCGGCGTAGGGCGAGACAGGGGACCGGTCACGCACGAGGGTGTTCGGATCGTAGAAGCTGCCGGCGCCGTGGATGGTGCCGTAGAAGCGGTCGAAGCCGCGGGCGAGAGGCCAGTTGTCCTTGTCGGCCTCGCTCTCCGCCTTGGCCTTGCGGGCCACGTGCCACTTGCCCGCCATGTAGGTCGAGTAGCCTCCGCCCTTGAGGACTTCGGCGATCGTCACGGCCTTGCGGCTCAGGTCGCCGGCGTAGGCCTCGCCGACCTTGACGCTCCAATCGTCGACCATGTGCCCGATGCCCGCCTGATGCGAATAGAGGCCGGTAAGGAGCGCGGCCCGGGTCGGACAGCAGCGCGCGGTGTTGTAGAACTGCGTGAAGCGCAGGCCTCCCGCGGCCAGGGCGTCGAGATGCGGGGTCGCGATCTCACCCCCGTAGCAGCCGAGGTCGGAGTAGCCCATGTCGTCCGTGAGGATGACGATGATGTTGGGGCGGGGCGCGGCGCACAGGGCGGCGCCGCAGGCGCACAGGGCGGCGAGGAGGACTCTCATGGGGGCGCGGGCAGACTGGGATCGCCCCGGACAAGTCTCAATCCCCTTCCCTCAGCCCAGCACCCGCTCGTAGACCCACCAGAGGCCCGCCAGGGCGATGAGGGCGGAGGCCGGGATCACGACGAACTTCCTTCTCACCTGCTCGTCCGTGATGCGGAAGGTGAGGAGCCAGGCCGTCGCGATCACGGCCAGCTGGCCGGCCTCCACGCCGAAATTGAAGCCGACCAGCGCCACGCCGAGCGAACCCGTCGCGGAGGCGACGTCGCCGAGCGCGCCGGCGAAGGCGAGTCCATGGATGAGACCGAAGACAAAGACGACGGCCAGCCGACGGAAGGAGTAGACGGGCCGGAAGATGTTCTCGATGGCGACGAAGATGATGCTGGCGGCCACGATCGGCTCGATGATGGCGGGCGGCACGTCGACCAGCCCGAAGGTCGCGAGCGCCATCGTGACGGAATGGGCCAGGGTGAAGGCGGTGACCTGCAGGAGCAACGGACGCCAGGCGGCGGTGAGCAGGAACACGCCCAGGACGAACAGGATGTGGTCCAAGCCCTTCGGCACCACATGCACGAAGCCCTGCCGGAAGAAACTGCCGAAAGTCGCGAGGCCGTCCTCGACTTTGCCGCCCTCGGCCCTGGGTTTCGCCGGCTCGCGCGAGGCGACGCCCGCGAGGTCGAGGACGAAGCCCTCCTCGCCCGGAAAGAGCACGGCGACGCGCGGATGCGGGACGAAGTCGATCGCGTTGGAGACGACGACGGACAGGCCCTTCTCCGCCTTGGAGCGCACCTGCCATCCGGCGATGCCGGCGGTCACCTTGGTGCGCCAGGTGCCGGTGAGCACGACCGCCTCGTCGTTCGGCCGGACGGCCAGTCCGTCGGGGGCGGTGAACTCGAAACTGAATTCCGGACTGACGCGTCCGACGGGCTCAAGGCGGTACTCGACGTTGCGGGCGGCGAATTCGGCGGCGAGGCGCTTGAGCTCCTCCCGTCGCACGGTCGGGGCCAGGGCGAATTCCCGGGGGGTGAAATAGGGCGCCTTTTCGGGATCGGCCTCGAAGCAGCGGGGGTCGATCTCGATCGTCACTTCCGCGTCACCGCCTGAAAGGAAACTGCCCCTCACCGGCACGTCCGGGACGGGATGGGCGCAAAGCTGGACTGAAAAGCCCAATATGACGCCTAAAATGGCGTTTTTCAGGGCCTGGGGCGTCCGGGGCATGCGCGGACGATGAACTGCCACCCCGCTCCTTCAATCCAGATTGTGATTTGCCAAGGGCGTCCCGACGGGTCAGTAATGAGCGCCTACTCACACCCCCATGAAGAACATCCTCTCCATCCTCTCCGCCCTCGCCCTCGCCGCCGCCGCCCAGGCCGGATGCGGCAAGACCGTGACCAACGAAGGCACCCTCAAGTCCTTCGACGCTGAAAAGAAGGTCGTCGTCGTCGCCGACAAGGCCGGCAAGGAGACCAAGATCACCCTCACCGCCAAGACCAAGGGCGCTGACGGCGTGAAGGAGCTCGTCGGCAAGGCCGTCAAGGTCGAGTCCGAGCACGGCAAGGCCTCCTCGATCTCCAAGGCCTGAGGCCCCGGACATCGTCCCACGAAGGCCCGGCAACCGCCGGGCCTTCTTGTTGGCCGGATTCAGGCGACCTTGAAGAGCAGGAGGCTCAGCGCCATCACGACCATCCCGCCCAGCAGTCCCAGGATGCTGTCATGTCCCTTGCCGTAGGCGCGGCTGGTGGGCAGCAGCTGGTCGATGCTGATGAAGACCATGATGCCGGCCACCGCGGCGAAGGAGGCGCCCATGACCGCGGGCGGCAGTCCGGGAGCGTCGGAGCCGATGATCGCGCGCAGGCCGAAGAACCCGACCAGCGCGCCGACGGGTTCGGCGAGTCCGCTCAGGAACGACCACAGGAAGGCCGTGGCGCGGCTGCCGGTGGCGTAATAGAGCGGCACGGAGATGCTCATGCCCTCGGGGATGTTGTGCAGGGCGATGGCGATCGCGATGGCGGCGCCCACGTGCGGATCCTCCAGCGCGGCGAGGAAGGTCGCCAGTCCCTCGGGGAAATTGTGCAGCGCGATGGCCAGCGCGGTGAAGAGCGCCATGCGGTGCAGACGGAAAGGATGCGGCGCGTGCGGCGCGGACCCCTTGCGCAGGGGGGCCGCCTCGGCGGGCGCATGCTGCTCGTGCGGATCGTCGCCGTGCGGGAGCAGGAAGTCGATGAGGCCGATGAACAGGATGCCGCCGAAGAACCAGCCGGCCTGATGCCAGCCGCCGACGCCCGCGCCGAAGGCCTCGGCCAGGGCCTTGCCGCCCTTGGGCAGGATCTCGACGAAGGAGACGTACAGCATGACGCCCGCCGAGAAGCCGGTGGACACCGAAAGGAAGCGGTAGCTGTCCCGGCGCGCCCCGAAGGCCAAAATGCTCCCGATGCCGGTGGACAGCCCCGCGAGGAGCGTCAGCCCGAGGGCGGTCCAGAAGCCGGGGATGTCCATGCTGGCGAGTTAGGCCGACCTCGCAGCCCTTGGCAACGGCAAGGCGTCAGGCCCGGTGCCGCAACCCGGCGGCATAGGCCTCGAAGACCAGGCGGATCTGGTCACGGACGCGGCGGAACTCGGCCCGGATCTCCTCGGGAGTCCCGGTGGCATGGGCGGGATCGCTGAAGCCCCAGTGATGCCTCACGACCTGCCCCGGGAACACGGGGCAGACCTGGTCGGCGTTGCCGCAGACGGTGATGACGGTGTGCACCTGCCGGCCGAGGAACTCGGAGAGATGCTTCGAGTGGTGCGCGGAGGCGTCGATGCCGATCTCCTTGAGGACGGCGAGCGCCTCGGGATGCACGTAGCCTGCGGGCTTGGAGCCCGCGCTGGCGACTTCCACGACGTCGCCCGCGGCGCGGCGAAGGATGGCCTCGGCGAGATGGCTGCGGCAGGAGTTGCCGGTGCAGAGGATGAGGACGAGGGGCTTGGACATAAGGTCAGCAGCAGCCGGAACCGGGACGGCACGCGGAGGGCACGCAGACGTCCGGCGCGAGGCAGTCGGCCTTCACGGGCGAGAGCAGGACGACGAGCTCATCCCCTTCCCTTGCCGTGCCGACGGCTTCGAAGAGGCTCAGGTAAGGCAGGTCGAGTTCGACCTCGAACGGCAGGGCGTCCGACTCGATGAGGGCGGCGCCCCGGCCGAGGATCTCGAGGCATTTGCCGCAGCTGACGCGATGCTCGGTGTCATCCGCCGCCCAGAGCTGGACGCGGGCCGAGACGCGGGTGCGCACGGTGCCGCCGCAGTCGATGAAGCGCTTCTCGACGCGCGCCACCTCGGTGAGGTGGGCATGGACGGGGGCCAAGGAGCCGGTGGGGAGCCGGAAGCGGAGGCCGGCGGCGGCATGCGCGGCGAGCTGGCGGCGGAAATCGGCCAGGGTCAGCGGCGCGGGCTTGAGGATCTGCATGCGGTCAGATTAACGGAGCCCGGCCACGGGCAAGCCATGATTGGCCGGCTGGAATCAGTAACCGTCCGTCTCTCCGAGCGCCGCACGGTAATCGGCCTGCGCCCGGAAGAAGTCGGCCCGCGCCTCCACGTCGGCGAAACGGGCGTCGAACGCGGCCTGCTCGCGGATCTGCAGCGCCAGCAGGTCGGTCGCGCCCTGCTCGAAGCGGCGCTTCTCCGCCTCGGCCAGCCGGTCGGCCAGCTCCACGTTGCGCGAGGTCTGTCCGATCTGCTCGGCGGCGGCGCGCAGGGCGGAAAGTCCGTCCCTGACCTCGTTGGCGATGCGGTCCCGGGCGAACGCGGCGTCGCGGTCGAGCCGTCGCAGTTCCGCTTCGGCCGCCTGCAGGCGCCCGCGGGCCTCATTACGCTGCAGAGGCAGGCGGAGTTCGACGCCCACGCCGGCCTCATCCTGTCGGCGGTCGACGTAAGGTCCGGAGCCGAGACTGCGCGTGACGGCGGCGGTCACGTCGAGATTGGGCCGCGTGTCGTTGTCGGCCAGACGCCGGTCGATCTCCAGCCGTTCGCGCACCAGCGCGATGCGGCCGAGTTCCGGACGGCGGGAGGCCGCGGCGTCGACCTGCCCCCTCTCGTCCGCGGCGGTCGGCGGGACGTGCGCCGGGAAGGCGGGGGGAAGGCGCTCGCGCCCCGGCACGACGGGCGCGTCGTCGGAGCCGCGGAAGAAGAGCGAGAGCTCGAGGGCGGCGGCCTCGAAGCGGCGGCGCGCCTGCACGACGCCGAGCTGCCGGCTGATCACGAGCCGCTCGTTGTCGACCACGACGATCGGAGCCACGAGGCCCTTCTCAGCCTGCGTGCGCAGTCCGGAATCGCGCTCAAGCGCGACACGGTGCAGCTCCTCGGCGACGCCCAGCCGCAGCCCGGCCGAGACCCACTGGTAGTAGCTGCGGGCCGAGGCGCGCACGACGTCGAGGCGCTGCCGGCGGATGAACGGATCGGCGGCCTCGCGCTCCAGCCTGGCCTTCCAGAGGTCGGCGCGCCGACGGTCGATGGGGCCGTCCCGGAGCAGGCTGAACCTGAGGCCGGCGCGCAGCTCGCCGTCCTCCTGCGTGCGGGACTTGTCATAGTCAGCGAGGAAGCCGCTGGAGACGCGGTAGCCCGCGAAGACGTCCGCACCCCAGAAGGGCAGCGCCTGCTGGAACGTGACCTCGCCGCTCGAACCGTCGTAATAGGAGCCGGGGTTGAACCCGCCGCGGGCGACGAAACCCAGGTCGAAGGCGCCGGAGGCCTGACGCAGCCTTCCGGCGGCCAGGTCCTGCTCGATCAGCGCCATCAGGTAGGGAGGATACTTCGTCTCGACCGAAGCGATGACCTCGCCGACCTTGAGCGGCTCGACGGCCGAGGCCCAGGCGGCAAGCAGCAGCGCGAGCGTCCTCACCTGACGGCCTCCTTCCCCGGCTCACGCTCGGCCACGACCGGCGGGAATCCGTTCACCTGACGCCAGATCTCCTTCCAGAGCGGCACCTGCTGGAGCAGCACCCAGCCCTTGGCGCGGACGCCCTGACGCAGCCAGCGGTTGCCCGGCCAGCCTTCGGCGACCTCGCGGCCGTCGACCACGCGCACGTCGGGCTTCGGCGCGACCACGATGCGGAAACGGCCCGCGTCGTCCCCCGCCGGGTCGACGAACACGACCTCGCCGCCGAACGTGCCGACCGCCACGCTGGGCCAGCCGACGAACTGGATGGCGGGCCAGCCCTCGAACTGGAGACGGACCTCGCTGCCGGGCTCGACCTTGCCGTCCGGACGGGTGACGCGCGGATGCACCAGGGGCATGTCGTTGCCGTCGAGCCACAGCTCCACGAAGCGGCTGTCGGTCTCGGGGATGATCACGCAGATCGGCGAGCCCGGGCGGAGATACGTGCCGTCGGTGGCCTGCACGGACAGCACGACGCCGTCGCGGGGCGCGGCCACGAGCTGGCGCTGGTTCTGGCTGATCTGCACCTCGAGGGCGCCGATGTCGCGCTCCGCCGAGGCGAGCTCGGACTGGGCGAGTCCGCGCTGGGCCTTGATCCCTGAGATGGTGGCGTTGAACTCGCTCTCGGTGCGTCCGTAAGTGGCCTCGGCGGCCGCCAGGTTGGAGGCCGAACTGTCGCGCACCTGCAGGGCCACCTCGAAGTCGCGCTGCGAGACGAGTCCGGCCGCCTTGAGCTCACGGGTGCGGTTGAAGTTGAGCACCGCGGTCTCGGCGGTGATCTTCTCGGCGGCCACGCGCTGCCGGGCGGCGTCGGCGGCCTGCCCGCGGGCGATCTCAAGCTGACGGGCCTGCTGGTCGAGGTCCTCGATGCGCTGGGAGGCCGCGGCCCGGCGGGCGATCAGCGCCTCGCGCTGGAGGCGGAGGTTGGCGAGCAGGTTCGGGTCGTTGTCCTGGATCTCCGCCACGGGGTCGCCCGCCTTGACCTTCTGGCCCTCGACGACGTGCAGGCGCCGCACCTGCCCGGCGACGGCCGCCTCGACGTTGATGCGACGCTCCAGCGGATCGAAGGCGATGACGCGCCCCGTCCCGCGCACGAACTGCTGCCAGGGGAGGAACCAGATCGCCAGGAGGAAGAGCCCGAAAAGCGCCGCGCTGGCGCGCGCGATGACGCGCACCGTCGGGGCCGCGCCGGCCCGGGCCAGGGCCGGAAGGCGGCCGCGCAGGGGGAAGACGTGATCGGGATCGTCGCGGTTCATGAGGCGGAGGCCTGCAGGGAAAGGCGGGACGGGAATCTTGAGGCCACGGCTGGATCCCGGGTGGCGGCCACCACGGTCCAGTCGCAGGCGGGGTCGAGGATGATGTCCAGCATGGCACCCGAGGTCGCCGGATCGAGTCCGTCCAGCAGCTCGTCGAGGAGCAGGAGGCGGGGGCGGAGGAGCAGCGCGCGGGCGACGAGGAGGCGGTTGCGCTGACGGCTCGAGAGCGGCAGGCCGCCGGTGACGAGCGGAGTGGCGAGCCCCTGGGGCATCGCGAGGACGTCGTCGAGCAGGCCGGCGCGCGCGAGCGCGGCCTGCACCTGCTCCATGCCCACGCCGGGAAGGGCCAGCCCGACGTTGTCGGCGACGGTGCCGTTGAAGATGTCCTGGGAACGCAGGAGCATCACCTTGGAGCGGAGCGCCTCCAGGCTCCAGGCGCGGAGGTCGAGTCCGTCGACGAGGATGGCTCCGCCGGAAGGCTCGCGCATGCCGGCGAGGAGGTCGAGCAGGGTGCTGCAGCCGCTGCCCTGCGGTCCGGTGACGGCGAGCCGCCCGCCGGCGGCGACGTCGAAATCGAGCGACCGGAGGACTTCACGTCCGCCGGGATAGGCGTGCCTGAGCGCGCGCACGGAGACCGCGGCGCCCGCGGAGGACTCCGCGGCGGGCACGTCGCCGTCGACGCGTTCGGTCTCGAGGTCGACGAGATGCCCCAGCTTGTCGACGGCGGCGAGCGCGTCGTACCAGGCCTCGAACTGCTTGCCCAGCTTGGCGATGGAGGCGACGACGGCGCTCACGATGAGCTCCGCCGCGACGAGCTGGCCGAGGGTGAGCTGCTGGCTCAGGACGAGGCTGCCGCCCACGACGAGCAGCGCGGAACTCGCGAGCACCTCCAGCGCCAGCAGGCCGCCGATCTGGCGCATGAGGATGCGGAAGTGGGCGGCGCGATGGGCGAGGTAGGAACGGGCGAGCCGGTCGGCCCGCTCGGCCGCGAGGGCGTAGCCGCCGGGCCCCTTGAAGAGGCGCGGATAGCGGGCGACGTCCTCCAGCCAGTTGACCACCGCGTACTTGCCGCGGGACTCGGCGACGCTCGTGCGCACGGCGCCGCGCCCCATCACGAAGATGATGAGCGCGATCGCGAGCAGCATCACGACCATGTAGGCCAGCAGGAAGGGATGGTAGAAGGCGAGGACGACCAGGCCGATCAGGGCGCCGATGACGATGTTGATGCCGTTGAGCAGCAGGAGCGAGGTGCTCTTCTGCACGGTCACGACGTCGAGGAAGCGGTTGACCATCTCCGGCGCGTGCTCGCCGTCGACCGACTCGGCCCGGACCCGCGGGAGGCGCCAGGCCATGTCGGCCGCCACGCGGACGAAGATGCGGCACTGGACGTGCTCGGCCACGAGGTACTGGAGGCCGCGCATGACGGCGGAGAGCAGGAGGCAGCCGAACAGGGCCGCGGCGATGAAGAGCAGCGCCTGCTGGAAGGGCGCCGACTGGGTGCCGAAGGCCAGGTTGCTCACGAGGCCGTTCACGGCGAGGGGCACGGCGAGGTAGAGCAGGCCGGTGATGAGGCTGAACACCAACAGCGTGCCGACGTCGGCCAGCTCGGGCCGCAGGAGGCCGATGAATCTCGCCGCCGGCGAAACTTCGTGCCCATCGACGGGACGGCGGAGCAGGAAGCCGGGCAGCAACGAGGACTCGGAGGAGCCTTCGCGTCCGCTCAGCCCCTGGGCCGGCAGCACGGGCGCGACATGCAGGGCCTCGACTTCGTCCTCGGGCCCGCCGAGGCCGAGCTCCGCGGCGAGCGCGCGACGGCTGACGGAAACGGAGAGTTCGGATTCGTCCGGGCGCACGACCTTGGCGCGGAAGAAGCCGTGGCCGCGCACCACGATCCAACGGCCGGAGCGCGCGTCGCGACAGACCACGGGCTGGGCGTCCCGGGCGCTCCAGATGAGTTCGGCCAGACGGCGCCGGACAGGGACCAGCAGCAGTCCCAAGGGCTGGGCCGCGGCGATGAGACGCTCCATCGGCTCACTCTGACCGGCGATGGCCAGCCACTTCCGGCGAGCGTCCTCCGCGGCCACGGGAACTCCCACGGCACGTCCGAGAAACTCGAGCAGTTCGGCTTCCGCCGACCCGGCAATGGGCTCAGCCCCGCGGGGCGGCGAAGTATGACCTCCGTCGTCAGGCATAGGCATTCGGGCGGAAGTTAACTAACGCCAGAAACTTGCAAATAAAACCGACCAGTTCTTGAAACTCGCCCCGAAGGGCCCGGGAGTGCATTTTTGCTCAAAAATGGACTTCAACCAGCTGATTCAAAAAGGGGCCGGCGACGCCTGGCTCTACGTGCCGGTGGCCATCCTGCTGGGGGCCCTGCACGGGCTGGAGCCGGGTCACTCGAAGACCATGATGGCGGCGTTCATCATCGCGGTGCGAGGCACGGTGAGCCAGGCCGCGCTCCTCGGACTCTGCGCGGCGGTCTCCCACTCGCTGGTCATCTGGGTGCTGGCGGCGCTGGCGCTTTCCTACGGCGACCACTGGAACGTCGAGACGACCGAACCTTACTTCCTGCTCGTCAGCGGGGTGATCGTGGTGGGCATGGCGGTGTGGACGATGATGCGCCTGCGCGAGGAGGAGGCGCATCACCACCGTCACCACGGCCACGGGCACGCCCACTCGCATGACGACGAGGAGTTCGAGGACGCGCACGCCCGCGCCCACGCCGAGGACATCCGCCGGCGCTTCGCGGGACGCGACGTGACGACGGGCCAGATCGTGCTCTTCGGCATCACGGGCGGACTGATGCCCTGCCCCGCGGCAGTCTCGATCCTGCTCATCTGCCTGCAGCTCAAGGAATTCACCCTCGGGTTCGCGATGGTCGCCTCGTTCAGCGCAGGCCTCGCGCTCACGATGATCACGGTGGGGGTCCTGGCGGCCTGGGGCATGAAGAAGCTCTCCGAGCGCTCCAGCTGGCTCAGCCGCTCGGCCCGCAAGGCCCCCTACGTCTCGTCGGCGCTGCTGATCGTCCTGGGGCTGCTGTTCGTCTGGCAGGGCTGGTCCAAGCTCTGAGGTCGGCGCCGACTGCGGGCTTGCCAACGTCTCCGCGGCACGGAACAAGGAGGCCGTGCGCACGCCCCTGACCGCATGCCTGCTCCTGGGCGCCGTCCACGCGACCGCCGTCCCGACGTTCGAGGTCCCCGGACAGGAGGAGGAGATGCGCACGCTCGAGGCGATGCGCGCCCTCCATGCGGTGCGGTCGCCCGGCTACGCGCTCTGCACGCTCTGGGACCGCTGGATGCCGCACGCGATGCTCTGGCAGGACGAGGCCTCGGCGAAGGGCTACCGGGGCTCGCTGCTCCACAAGCGGATCGACCACGAGGGCTACGTCGCGATGCAGCAGCACCGCGGGATGGCCCACGGCGCCGGCTGGCCTTTCCCGGCCTGGCAGCAGAGCACCGGCAAGGGGTTCCACTTCTCCACGCACCACGAGGCCTGGGCCGTCCAGATCTTCAAACTGCAGCCGCTGGCGGACGCCTCGGGCTTTGCGATCGGCGGCGCGGAGGTGATCGGCATCGACCCCGAGCACGGACTGCGGCTCAAGGCCACGGAGGAGGTCGTCACGGTCGCCACGCCGCCCTTCCGCTGCGGCACGGTGGTCGCGCCGTTCGCGCGCATCGAATGGTCCGCGCTCGGGCTCGCGGCGGACCGCACCCCGACGGTCTCCTGGCGTTACGACGGCGAGCCAGGATGGGACGAATCGCGCTCAGCCCCGTTTCCTCCGCGCGCGGACTTGACCCGGACGGACTTCGCGCACGTGCCGCTCTACCGGCAGCGCGGCTACGGCGGCCTGCTCGCCGGACTCCGGCTGCGCTTTCCCGCGGCCAAGGGAGCCGAGATCCGGATCAAGTCGGTCATCACGGCGGTCGACACGCGCCACCCGATCACCAACGCCAGCTATCTGGAAGGCTGCGCGGACTATTTCGCCTGGACGGGCGACGCGGAGTTCCTCCGTCAGAATCTAGCGCGGATGCGGCAGGCCCTGGCATGGTCGTTGAAGGAGTTCCAGGTGCGCGAGCTGGGCCGCGTCCGGGTCCGCTGGGTCGGACATGACGGCCGCAGCGGACTCGCGCGCGGACCCGACGGAAAGACGCATCCGCGCATCGGGCTGGGCGTCGGCAACAACTACTGGGACCTGCTTCCCTTCGGAGGCGATGACGCGCTGGCCACGCTCTACCAGTGGCAGGCGGTCCGCCGCATGGCTGAAATCGAATCCTGGGTCGCCGCCCGGAAGGAGGACGCCCTGCCCGCGCCTCCCGCCGGTCTCGGCGCGGAGGACCTGAGGAAGATCGCCGACGACATCCGCGACCGGGGAGGCAAGTTCTTCTGGGACGAGGCCAGGGAACGCTTCATCGGCTGGCGCGACCTCACCGGCGCGAGCCACGACTGGGGCTTCACGTTCCTTAACGAGGAGGCGGTCAGCTACGGCTTCGCCACCGCCGCCCAGGCGCGCGCCATCATGGACTGGATCGACGGACGGCGCACGGTCGAGGGGGACACCTCGCAGGGCGCGGACGTCTTCCGCTGGCGCTTCGGTCCCCGCGCGACGACGCGGCGCAATGTCGAGGACTACGTCTGGGCCTGGAGCCGGCCGGACTCGATCCCGTGGGGCGGACAGGTGCAGGACGGCGGCGCGGTGTTCGGCTTCTCCTACTACGACCTGATGGCGCGCCTGCGGACCAACGGCCCCGACGACGCGTGGCGACGTCTCAAGGAGATCAACGCCTGGTTCCGTGAGACGCAGGCCGAGGGCGGCTACCGCGCCTACTACGCCAAGCCCGGACGCGGGACGATGCAGGGGGGCGGCACAGCCGGCGGACTGGGACTCGACCATGAATTCTTCGAGAGCGCGCTGGTGCCGACGTTCCTCGTGCACGGCTTCCTCGGCCTCAAGGCCGGACCGGACGGCCTGCGGGCGGAGCCCCGGCTGCCCAAGGGATGGCCTTCTCTCACCGTGCGCGGGGTGCGCTTCCGGGGCGAGAACTACGACGTGACGGGCCGCGCCGACGGCACTTCGGAGATCGTCCGACGCTGAAGCCTCTCAGGCCCCGACGAGCCGCATCCACTCGGCGAGGTTGTAGTAGTTCGTCACGCGGGCGACCTTGCCGTCCTTGATCTCGAAGAAGGCGCCGACACGCAGGCGGTACTTCTGTCCGTTGGCGGGAGGCAGGCCCTCGTCAGTGACGAGATACTGGCCGTTGATGTAGAACTCCGCCGCGGCCCGGGAGCCGTCAGGTCCGCTGAAGACGACAAGGTCCTCGACCTGCTCACGATAGCAGCGGTCCATGCGCCCGAGGAAGGCGCGGAAGGCCTCCACGCCCCGCTCCACGGCCCCTTCGTTGATCTCGTGCACGATGTCGGGATGCAGGAGCGCGAGCAGCGCCGGACGGTCGCCGGCGTTGAAGATGCGGTAATAGTCGTGGATGAGCTTCATGGGCTTTCAGGAAATCACTCGGACGCGTCCGGCCCGGAGGCGGGCGGGATTGGTCTCGGCCCGGGCGGCCCGGGCGCGACGCAGAGCGGCCACATCGGCCGAAACCGACAGGACGTGGTCGCCACGTCGGGCGACGGGCACGGAAAGGTGGCGGAAGGAGCCGGCGAAGGCCGACTGGGAAGGCGAGAAGAAGGCCGCGCGGCCGACGTTGTCATCCACCAGCTCGGATTCCGCCCTGCCGACGAGGTGGGCCACGCCCACGTGGCAGCAGAGCTCGACCGCACGGGCGTCGGCGCAGCGTCCGACCCGTTCGACGCCGAGCACGGTCTCGGTGGCGCTCGGGACCAGAATGACGTCGATCCCCCTCCCGCGGAGCGCGGCGGCGATCTCCGGCACCTCGATGTCGAGGCAGGTGACCACGGCGAAGCGGGCTCCCTTGAAAGTCCAGGGCCTGACGCCGTCACCGGGCGAGAAAGCCTTCTCCCATGGGGTGAGGTGGAGCTTGTCCTGATGCAGACGCTTGCCGCCCGCGAGGATCGGCGCGCGGTTGAGCAGGCGTCCGCGGGCGTCGAGGTAAGGCGCGGTACCGAGCACGACGGACTTCCCCTTGCGGGACAGCCGGCGGGCGACTCCGGGCCAGAGTCCGGCCCAGAAGAGCCCGGCGACGGCGCGCAGCGCGCCCTTCCCTTTCACGAACCGCTCCAGACCCAGCCAGAGGAACTCGGGCAGCACCACGACGTCGGCGCCGGCGTCCCAAGACTCCTCGACCTGGGCGACGATACGGTCGACGAACGCCTCGGCGTTCGGCACGGCGACGCCGACGTCGAAGGTGCGTAGGTCGAGCTTCAGTCGTGCCATGTGCGGGTCCAGAAGGTGAGGGTCTTGGGAGATTCCTGCGTCTCACCCAACTCCTTCCAAGGGAAAACGGCGCGGAGTTCGGGTCGGCGCTCGTATCCGAGTCCGGACCAGAAGGCGTCGAGGGGCTTCCAGCCCGCAGGCCGCGCAGGATGGCCGGCGGGGCGGTCGACGGAGCAGAAGGCGGCGGAATTCAGGCCGAGCCGACGCGCATGCGCCTCTCTTCGGGAGAAGAACTGCCGCCCAAGACCGCGCCCGCGGTGCTCCGGCAGCACGACGCTCTCGGCGAGGTAGATGAACGCGGCCGGGTCGAGACCTGCCGCGCGGAACGGCGCCTGAAAGGCCTCCTGCTCATCCGCGAGCGGCAGGCACGTCGTTGCGCCCACGGGCCGGTCCCCGCACAGGGCGAGGACCGCGAGGGAGCGCGGGCTGCGCAGGTAGACGGAGAGGTAGTCACGCTCATAGGCCGCGTCCCCGTCGTAGAGATAGGGGAACTCGCGGAAGACGCGGATGCGCAGTTCCCCGAGCGCGGGAATCCAAGGGGCGAGGTCAGGGCCGGCGACCTCGAGGAG
>CAIOPO010000149.1 GCA_903860195.1 uncultured Opitutia bacterium
GACGGCGGCGGCAAGGAAGGCGCGTTTGCCGGGCGTGGCGCCGGGCTGGCCGAGGATCTTGAGCAGGGGCTCGAGGGCCTCCGCACGGCCGGCGCGGGAAAGGGCGTCGGCGGCCTGCGTGCGCCGGAGCACGGGAAGCTTGTGGTCGCCGATGGCGGCCAAGGCGGCCTTGACCGACTCGGCCTTGCCCGTCCGGAGGTCCGCCAAGGAGAAGGGCGCTGCGCCCGTCGCCTCGAGTCGGATCCGTACCGCGCGTGCAAGGGTCGCCGGCATCGGCGGAAGCTCGCCGGCATCGAGAGCGGTCAGCACGCCGTCAATGATGCGTTCCGCCGCGACTTTGTCGGCGCATGCGGCCAGGATGCGGTCCGCGTCGGCGAGTCCGTCGGCTTGGCCGCCCTGCGCAAGACGGCGTCCGAGACGTGCGGCGAGATGGTCACGGAAGAGCGGGGTGTGAACGAGCGAGCCCTCCCGCACGAGTTCAAGCACTTTGGGGCGACCGGCGTCGTCGCTCAGCGCCGACTCCAGCGCCCACCAGGCCATCAGGGGGATGCGGCCTGAGGCGTCATCGGTCGACGCGGTCTCGGCCAGCAAAGGCAGGCCGGCGGCACGAAGGCGCTTCGCGGTCGCCAGGATCTGCATGCGCACTTCCGGATGCGTCTCGGTGGCGGCGGCCGCGATCGCTTCGGCGGAGGGGGCCGCGCCACGTTCGGCGACGATCTTCCATGCCCAGCGACGCACATAGGGGTCAAGATGCGTGACGGGCGGCTCTCCGGCCTCGCCAAGAAGGTCGAGCGCCCACAGGGCCTCGAGGGCGTGGGGAGCGTCAAGCATCCTCCGCAGCGCGGGCACGGTGTCGCGCAGCCCGCGCCAGCCGATCTCGAGCACCGCCTGCTTGCGGAACCACTCGTTCGGGTGCGTCAGCATGTCGATGAGCCGGTCGGGGTGCGCCGTGGAGAGGTCGAAGGCAGGCACGCCGGCGGGCCGGTCCGCGCGACGGACGCGGTACAGTCGGCCGCGCGCCTTGTCCCAGTCGTCGACGGGGTTCACGTGGCTCAGGCGCGTGTCGTACCAGTCGGCCAGATAGACCGCTCCGTCCGGGCCGACGCCCGTCCACACTGGTCGGAACCAGCGGTCCGGGCTGGTGATGAAATCCTGCTCGTCGACGGTGCGGAAGGTCGATCCGGTGGGAATGACGCGGCTGAGGTAGGCCTTGTTCGCCAGCGAGTTGGGGGCGATGACCTTGCCCTCGTACTCGGCGCCCAGCCGTCCGCCCTCGTAGATCACGAAGGCCTGGGGGAAGCGGCGCTCGTCGCCCTGACTGCGCATGTGCTCGAACCAGCCGTAGGCGAATGCGTTGGTGAGCGGACCGTGCTTGCCCCAGTTCTTCACCCCGTAGGAGCCCATCTCGTAGTGCATGCCGCGGGTCGCGCCGTAATTGGTGCCGGTGAAGACGCGGCCCTTGGCGTCGATGTCCAGGCTGTAGGTGTTGCCGCCGCCTTCGGCGTAGATCTCGAATTTCTTCCGGGAGGGATGGAAACGCCAGACGCACTGCCCGCTCCAGCGGGTCTTCGGTCCGCCGGGCACGCCGACCGCGCCGGTGGTGGTGCTGCCGTTGACGCCGTAGAGCCAGCCGTCGACGTTCCATTGGAGGTTCGTGGCGGTGCTGTGCGTGTCCTCGAGGCCGAAGCCGGAGAGTTCGACGCGCGGGTCCCCTGCGGGCAGCCCGTCCTTCAGGCCGTAGCTCAGCAGATACGGCGGATTCAGCACCCAGAGCCGGCCGGCTCCGACGACGGACGCGGTGACGATGTTCAGCCCCTTGAGGACGTCGGTCTGCCGGTCGATCCGGCCGTCGCCGTCGGTGTCCTCCAGGACGCTGATGATGTCGGCGCCCTTGTCCCCGAGGGGCGGCGGAGCCGGAGTCTTGTCGAACTGCGCCCGGAGGTGCTGGTCGTAGCTCACGACCTTGAGTCCGGCGGGGAAGGGATACTGCCGATACTGCACCACCCACATCCGTCCACGGGAATCCCAGCTGGCATGGATCGGCTGGGCCAAGGCGGGTTCCGCCGCCACCAGGTCGACGGCAAGACCGGGCCGGGTCACGAAGCGTTGGAGCGCTTCCTGCGGTCCGGTCGGCGGCGTATCGTCCGCCTGCACCCCGCGTCCCGTGAAGTTCTTGGCCGTCTCCAGGACCTTCTCATTTCCCTCGAAAGGCGAAGGGGCCGCCAGCAGGCAGGAGGCGAGGAGGATCTGGACGGCGGCAAGTCTCATCGGGCCAGCCAATGCGGATCGGGTTCGGACCAGAGGAGACGGGCGACGAACACGGCGTTGTCCGATCCGCGGGCGGTGCACTTGGTGAAGTCGTAGGGATTGGGCGGGGTGGTCTGCATCCACTCGGTCACGCTCACCCAGGTTTCGGACGGGCCGGCCTGGCCGACGCCGAAGTTGCCGAGGCGCGCGCCGCGTTCGGGTACGAGCACGCGCTCACTGGCCCGGATCACCCGAGGTCCGGCCACGTCGACTTCCCCGATGAAGAGCGGGGCCCGGTGACGGGGGATGTGGTCGTTGTTCGCGCCTCGCCGGGTGTAGACCAGGAAGAGACGGTCACGGTGGGTGACCCAGTGGGCCTGCGTGTTGTAGCTGCCGAGGTCGGAGCCGTCGTCGAACGTCCACCGGCGCGGCGGCGAGAAGTCCAGACCGTCGTCGCTCACCGCAACGTAGGCGGCGAGGTCGTGGCGGACGGTCAGGTAGTATCGGCCGCCGACCACGGCGAGAGAGGGCTCGCCGGCGCCCCGCGCGCCCGGAATGCGGATTTCCGAGCCCGCCTTCCGCACGGTGAGTTTCCTGCCGTCGAACGCGCAGCGGAGGACGCACACGCGGTATTCCTTCTCGTCCTTGGCGGCGAAGTAGATCGGCAGCAGCACGTCCCCGTCGGGCAGGTCCACCCGCTGGGTGCAGCCGGCGCCGGCGCTGTAAAACCTCGGTTCGTCGGGCATCTGCAGGCTCTCCCAGGCGGCCCAGGTCCGGGACGCGGGGTCATACACGGAATAGACGGTCGTGCGAGGCCGGTTCAGGATGACCTTTTCGTTGCGGTAGCGCGCGTCGTGCCCCGTGCCGAGCAGGCGTCCGGTCTTGGCGTGCCATTTCGGCCAGAAGTCGCAGGGCGTGATGCGCACGTCGCCCTCCGTGCGGTGCCCGAGCGTGCGCTCATGCACGACGGGGGCTCCCCATGTGCGGCCGCCGTCGTCGGACCTGAATTCCGCCAGCGGACCGAAGACATCGCTGCCCTTCAGGGTCAGTTTCTGCAGGGTGATCACGGCCGCAGGTTCCTCGCCGTGCACGAATCCCGGCCGGGCGTGCACCCAGCAGGTGACTTTGTCGAAACCGGTCGACACGGTCTGCAGTTCGATGCGGAAGGGATCCGCCGCGCCCAGGTAGGCGCAGGCAGAGAGCAGGGCGAGGAGACGCGTCATTTCAGGATCAGCGTCACGCGACGCAGTTCCATGACCGTCTTTCCGGGCATCTCGACGGCCTTGATGGTGAGCTCCGCGGGTCCGGGCGACAGGTCGAGGTCGCCGAGGCGCACGGACTTGAATTCGCGCATGACGGATTCGCCGTTCTTGCGCGGAAAGACGTCCTGCTCGAGCAGGGGCGGATACCATCCGTCGGTGATCTTGGCGCGCAGCGCCGAGCCGCCCAGTCGCACTTCGACCGTGGAGCCGGCGTCGGCCTCCGGGCAGGCGTAGTCGAGCCATACCTCATAACGCCCCGCGTTCACGACTTCGATGTTCCAGGAGGGATGGGCCTCCTTGCCGGTCCAATTCACGAAGTAGGAGGAGTTCGGCGCTCGGGAGCTGCGCTCAAGTCCGCCCTTCGGGGTTCCGTCCCGCGCGGGCAGCATGGTGATCGGGAACTCGCGGTAGCCGACCTGGATCGGGCGGGGGTCGACGGCATTGCCGGGTCCGCCCTTGGCCTTGGTCTTGCCCTTCCCCTGAGGCTGCGCGGCGGGCATGCCGACGTCCCGGCGCCAGTCCGCGACGGACTGTTTCAGGCGCGACGCGAGGTCGCGCTGCTCCGACTGGACTGGTTTGGCCTGGGCGGGGTCGGCGATCATGTCGAAGAGATTGCCTTCGGCGTCGAGGCGATGGGTCTGTGACCGCACGCTGACGCGGTCGCCGAAAGTGTTGAAGATGAGACGGTCCGCCCAGTCGGCGTCCTTGCCCTTGAGCAGCAGCGGCGAAAGGTCGCGTCCGTCGAAGGGGCGGTCGCCCGCACGCTTGGCGCCGGTGAGGGCGAGGATCGTCGGGCAGAGGTCAACCGCTCCGGCGATGCGGTCCACCTGCGCGCCCGCCGGCACCTTGCCCGGCCAGCGGATGAGCAGCGGGGAGCGCACTCCGCCTTCGTCGGTCGTGCCTTTGACTCCCTTCATCCCGCCCGTCCAGCGGTGTCCGTTGGGACCGTTGTCCGAGAAGTAGACGACGATGGTCTCCTGCTCGAGGTCGAGCTCCTTGAGCTTGGCGAGAATGCGCCCGACGTTGCCGTCGAGGTTCTCCATC
>CAIOPO010000150.1 GCA_903860195.1 uncultured Opitutia bacterium
AGGCCGAAGTGGGACTCGGCCACGAAGACGGGCAGGTCCGCCTCGCCGAGACGCGCGCGATCGGCGAGATAGGTCGAGCAGACGCCCTCGCGTCGGCGGCCGTTGGTCTCATAGCGCACGACGGCGACCGTCAGGTGGATCTCCTGCGGATGAAGGGCCGGCGAGGAGGCGATCGAATACAGGCGTGGCATCAGGCGGCGCTGGGATTCGACCAGCTCCTGCGCGGACGGACGGGCCGACGGAAACTCCTCGAGCAGGTCGACGAATTCACGCTGTTCCAGCCAGGCCTTCTTCTTCTCAGGATCTGGCTCCGCGAGGCGCTCGGCGAGGCGCGCCCGGTCAGCCTCACCGGCGCGGTCATGCAGCAGCTGGACGAACTTGTAAGTGGGCCCGTTGAGCGCGAGCCGCCGCGTGAACGCTTCCCGAAGGGAGACGGGCGCGGGGTCCTTGGGGATGAGCACCGGCTCCGCCCCCGAGAATCCGCCGGCCTTGAGCAGGGCCTCGACCGCCGGCGAAGCGTTGGCGGGGAACACGCCGAGTGAGTCGCCGCACTTGTAGGTCAGGCCGCTGCCCGCCAGCGAGACGGAGAAGTGGACCGTCTCCTTCTGGCTGGCGGGAGAGCTCAGCCGGCGACGCTCGACCAGACGGGCCGGGAAAGGGTTGGTCTTGTCAAAGGGGGCGGGCATGTCTCCACCGCAGGATGCCCACCCTCCGCGTCAGGCAAACCTCTTTTCAGGGACGGCCGGAATCACTTCCAGACCTTGACCCAGTCGACTTCGACGTCGTCGGGCAGACTCTTCTCCTTGAAGTGCTTGCGGTCGTCTTCAATGAAGTAATGCGTGACGAACACGACCATGGGCTTGAAGGGGTCGGGCCTCTCGATCTGCATGATCTTCTTCCCTTCGATGTACCAGGTGATGGCCTTCTCGGTCCAGAGGATGCCGTATTCGTTGAAGCGTTTGTAGCCCTTGCCGCCGGTCAGGATGCCGTCCCATTTGGGCGGATTGGCGTCCCGGACTCCCTGGGCGTTGGCGAACCGGCCCCAGGGGAAGATGCGGTCGAGGCCGGCGCCCTCGATCTTGACGGCGGCGGAGGGCAGCTCCTCCTGCTTCTCCGAACGGATGCCGAAGGAGCCGCGATGGCCCTGGGCGGCGTTGAAACGCAGGCTGGCCTCGAAGTAACCGAACTGCTGGCTGAACTTTCCGTTGGTGCTGACGCCGCCGCCGGCGAAGCCCCCGGGGGTCTTCTGGAAGCCGAGCACGAGCCGCCCCTTGTCCACCTTGACCAACTCGGGATTGCCGACGTTCCATTTGGAACCGTCGACGGACGCGGCGTTGAACTGGTCCTCCCACACGACCTTGCGGCCGACGGTGGGGCTTTGCGCCGAGACGACGGCGGCGAGGAGGAGCAGGAACAGGTGGCGCATGGCTGAGAAGGAGGTCAGTTCCAGATCTTCACCCAGTCGACGAGGATGTTGTCATGCCCTCGGGTCGGCACGGCGACGTAAGTCTCACGGCCTAGGCTCTGAAGGCCCCGATGCTTCTTGTCCTGCTCAGTGTCGCCATGGGCGAGGAAGACGGACACGGGGGCGAAGGAGTCGGACCTTTCGACCTCCATCACCTTCTTGCCCTCGAGGAACCAGGCGACGGACTTTTCCGACCAGAGGATGCCGTACTCGTTGAAGCGCTTGTGCCCCCTGCCGCCGCCGAGGATGCGCTGACGCTCCGGAAGCTGCGCGTCCCGCGTGCCTTCCGGCCCTGAGAACCTCCCCAGGGGAAGGACGTCATCGCTTCCGGCCCCTTGGAAAAAGGCCTCGACGGCCGGCGCCTGCTCCGGATTCGCAGGACAGAAGCCGAAAGTGCCGCGGTGCCCCTTGGCTTCGTTGAAACGGACGCTGGCCTCGAAATAACCGTGTCTCTGAGCGTGCTTCAGGTTGGCGGTCACCCTGCAGCTGGACGAATGACTGCCCGAATCCCAGACGGTCTGCTGGAAGATGAGGACCAGTTTTCCTTCCTGTATTTGGACGAAATTCGGGTTCTCCACGTTCCACTTGGCGGCGTCCAGCTTGCGGGCGTTGAACTGGTCCTCGAACACCACCTTACGACCGAGCTTGGGACCCTGCGCTGACGCGACGGCGGTGAGCAGCAGCAGGAACAGGGAGCGCATGGAGGGGAAAGAGGTCACTTCCAGATCTTCACCCAGTCGACGAGGACGTCGTCGGGCAGGTTCTTCTCCTTGAAGTCC
>CAIOPO010000151.1 GCA_903860195.1 uncultured Opitutia bacterium
ATCGCAGGAGACGCCTTCAGCGTCACCTACGATGCCGCTTTTGCGGACAAGAACGTGGGCACGGGCAAGACCGTCAACGTGACCTCCATCGCGCTCGCCGGACCTGATGCCGCCAACTACGCGCTGCCTTCCGTCACCGGCACGACCACGGCTTCCATCGCCCGTCTGGCCTCGGTCACCTGGGTCGGCGGCGCCTCGGGGAACTGGTTCGATCCTGCCAACTGGGCGGGCGGAGCCGTGCCGGACCTCGCCAATGTCGGCCAGGTCGTGATTCCTTCCGGGGTCGAGCCCGTCTTCGGTCTTGCGCCCGTGTCCCCTGCGCAGGCCGGTCCTGTCGAACTGCTTTCGCTCAGCGGAGGGTCGTTGGATTATCGCGGCGGCATCCTGAACGTGTCCGGCAATTCCTCCCTCCAGGGCTTCACGCAGTCCGGTGGCGTGGCCACCTTCGCTGCTGACCTGGATCTGGATGTGTTCTCCCAGGCCGGAGGGCAGCTCATCGTCGGCCGCGACCTCACGGCTACCGCGGGCTTTGACCAGACCGCCGCCGGAACCGTCAGCGTCGGACGCAACGCCACCCTCGACGCGCCCTCGGCGATGTCCATCGGCAACCTCTCCGTGGCCGGCAGTCTGAACGCCGCCGTCGCCTCCGGCGTCATCACCCTCGTACCCGGGGCCGGACTGGCCGGAGGCACCATCACCCTCACTCCGGACCCACGCAACCAGGGGCAGTCCCTCTTCCTGGTCCTGACCCAGGTGCCCGTGGTCCCAGTCGACGCGCCGCTGGCTCCTTTGGCCCCTGCCGTCAGCGTGCAGTCCGCCGTCGCCTCCGAGTCGGCATCCGTGATCACCGTCGCATCGGTGCCCGTGCCCGTGCCGGAGCCCGGCCTCATCGCATTCGGACAGGCCTTGGCCATCGATTCCGCCGCGATGGGTCAGGCCCGGATAAGCGTCGTCACCGTCGAAGTGCCGACCGGCTTCGTGCTCGGGCGGGACGCGATCATCGCGGTCGCCTCCGGCGGTCTCCAGGTTGAGACCGTGCCCGAGACCGGTGCGTTGAAGATCACAGGCTCAGGCACCCCTGAGGACTATCAGAAAGTCCTGCGCAGCCTCGCCCTTCGCCGGCCTCGGGGCGGCCCCGCCAGAATCAGGGTCAACCTGACTGATTCGACCGGCGCCAGCCGGTCCGTCGAACTGAGCATAGGCGGAAGCTCCGTGGCCTCCGGACCGAACTGAGCGCGGGACGGACTCAGCCCATCCGGCTCCAGAGCACCTTGAGGTAGCGTCCCTCAGGGTGGTTGGAGGCGGTGGGATGGTCGCCGCCGGGCCCGGTGCGGTCGAAGATCTGGAGGCGCTTCTGGTAGCGGTGGGCGGCCTTGGTCACGAGTTCCTCAAAGGCCTCGGCGGAGACCAGGCCGGAGCAGGAGCAGGTCACGAAGAGCCCTCCCGGGGCGACCAGCTGCATGGCGAGCACGTTGAGGTCGTTGTATTTCTTGAGGCCCTCGGCCTCGAACTCGGCGTCACGACTGTCGACGAACTTGGGCGGGTCACAGAGGACCAGGTCCCAGGTCCTGCCGTTCTTCTGCATCTGCCGGATCCAGCTGAAGGCGTCGGCGTGAACGAAGTCGACGCGGACGTTGTTGAGGTTGGCGTTTCGTCTGGCCATCTCGACGGCCTTCTCGTCGAGGTCGACGCCGGTCACTTCGGCGGCGCCCGCCAGCTTGGCGGCGATGGAGAAGCCGCCGGTGTAGCAGCAGAG
>CAIOPO010000152.1 GCA_903860195.1 uncultured Opitutia bacterium
CTGTGGGAAGCCCGCTCGCCTGTTCTTCGGGAAGATCGATCACCTTGGGCGCAAACCCGGGAACGGAGTGAAGGAACCAAGCGAAGACCATGGGTAGATTGTGGCAGATAGTGAAAACTACCAGCGAGGCGAAGCCGTCACGGTAGAGCTGGAGAAAAGACATCACGAAGACGCAGTAGACGTAACGTCCGAACCGGTCCATGGGCCCGGCGGTGGCCCTCATGCACCAGGTGGTCAGGAAGTAGGCCAGTAAAAGTGGCGCTAATAGAACCCCCCACAGTCGGAAGTTGAAATAGGCCTCCCCCGCGTAGGTGATGATTCTCCCCTCGGAGATAAAGGGCCGCAGTGGCGTGGAGATGACTTCGAGGTGGTCGGCGAGCCCCGGCTTGCCCCGCCACATCGCGCGCGGCACGGGAAGGGTTAGCACCGCCAGATAGGTGCGTCCCTTGAAAACCACTTCGGCTTCATCCACAAGGGTGATGGCTCCGGCCATCTGGTCCAGGAACTGCTCGTTCGTCATCGCCTCCTCGTAGGAGGACCTCGTGACGAAGGCCTCCGTGACCTGACGCAGCGCCTCCTGGCTGTCTCCCGCCTGATAGGCCTGTCCGATGCGCTTAAGGCGCGGAAAGACGAGCAGGAGGCAGACCGCCGCCGCCACCAAGGCCGCGTTCGGCCAACGGCGGGCCCTGCCCTGCAGAAAGTAGCAGGTCAAAAAAATTAGGGGCAGGAGCAGCATGTGGCGGTGATAACCCTGCGTTCCGACCACGAACAAATAGAGGCCCAAGGGGATAATGAGGATGACCCTGAACCCGTATGCCGCAATCAGGAGCGAGAGGCATCCGAAGGGCCACATGGCCATCACGGCGAAATACTGGGTCTGGGTGAAGAAGTTGTCCGAAAAGTTTCCCGCCTGGATCGAGAGAAAGGCCGTCACTCCCGCCGGCAGGCAGAACAGGCAGACCAGCAAGATGACCGTGCGATTGATGGGGCGCCGCTCAACGGGGCGATGGCTGCGCGACTCGGCCACCTTGTAGCCCCACCAGCAGCCCGCTGCGAAGGCGACAAGGGCGAGGTCGGAATAGATGACCGCGCGGACCAGCTCATCGGAAGTGATCGCCTCGCGCTGCGGCTGGCCGTAATAGAGAGCCGGCAGTCCGGCGACCAGCTGCCAGGCGCGCCAGGTCACGGTGTATCCATGAAAGATGAGATACATGGTGAGCGGATGCCAGAACGCGCCGCGCTGGACGAGAAGCGCCACCGCCACGATGAAGAGCACCGTGTCAAAAAGCGCGCAGGGAAGGAGTGAGTCCAAAGGGGGAATCGGTTAGTTGGCCTGTTGACAAGCTGGCCCGTTGACAAGGGAGAGCAGGCCAATGGCCGGTGAGCCTGCCAATTTTGGCGCTGTTTTTGCCGCTTTTGCCAACATGTCAATTTGCCAGCCGGCCAGCTGCTTAGCTGTTCCGCTGCTTCTTCAGACGCTCGCCGCTGACGGCGGTGACGAAGTTCACGCGGGTGGGGACTTTGTGCCGGGCCAGGCGA
>CAIOPO010000153.1 GCA_903860195.1 uncultured Opitutia bacterium
AGCGAGCCCTGCGTCCGCCAGCTCTTCCTCGGCCGTCCCGCTTCCTGCGCCACCGACCAGGATTTCGAACGCAAGCTCTTCATCCTGGCCAAGCAGGCCCACAACCGCCTCCGCGCTTCCGGGCAGGACGGTCACTACTACGCCTGCTCCCTGTCCTGCCGGACCATCATCTACAAGGGCATGCTCATGCCCGAGCAGGTCGGACAGTACTTCCCCGACCTCGCCGACTCGGCGATGGACACCGCGCTGGCGCTCGTCCACTCGCGCTTCTCGACGAACACCTTCCCCAGCTGGGAACGCGCCCACCCCTATCACTACATCGCCCACAACGGCGAGATCAACACCCTGCGCGGCAACGTGAACTGGATGAAGGCCCGCGAACCGCTGCTGGCCAGCCCGCTCTTCGGCAAGGACATCGAGAAGATTAAGCCGGTCGTGAACCCCAACGGCTCCGACTCCGCGATGTTCGACAATGTGCTCGAACTCATGGTCATGGGCGGTCGTGAGCTGCCCGAGGCCATGATGATGATGATTCCGGAGCCCTGGATCGGCCACGAGTCGATGAGCCCGGAAAAGAAGGCCTTCTACGAGTATCAGTCCTGCCTCATGGAGCCCTGGGACGGACCCGCCTCGGTCGTCTTCACCGACGGCACCATGATCGGAGCGACGCTTGACCGCAACGGCCTCCGCCCCTCCCGCTACTACGTCACCAAGGACGATTACGTCATCATGGGTTCCGAGGCCGGCGTGCTGCCGGTCGACCCCGCCAACGTCGCGAGCAAGGGCCGTCTGCAGCCGGGACGCATGTTCCTCGTCGACATGCAGGAGGGCCGCATCGTCGCCGACGACGAGGTCAAGGCCCGCTACGCCAAGCAGAAGCCCTACCGCGAGTGGCTGGACAAGAACCTCATCAAGCTCGCCGACATCGCCGACGCCAAGGAAGTCCCCGGCCCCGACCACTCCACGGTCCTCCAGCGCCAGCTGGCCTTCGGCTATACCTTCGAGGACCTGCGCAAGCTCATGGTCCCCATGGGCAAGGACGGCGTCGAGGCCATCGGCTCGATGGGCACCGACATCCCGCTCGCCGTGCTCTCGAACCAGTCGAAGCTACTCTACGACTACTTCAAGCAGCTCTTCGCGCAGGTCACCAATCCGCCCATCGACTGCATCCGCGAGGAGATCGTCACCTCGTCGGTCACGACCATCGGACCCGAGCGCAACCTGCTCGACCCCCGGCCCGAGAGCGCCCACCTCATCGAACTGCCCTCGCCCATCCTCACGAACGAGGAGCTGGCCAAGCTCCGCCACGTCGCCCAGGGGCAGTTCCGTTCAGTCACCATCCCCACCCTCTTCGACGCCAAGTCAGGCGCGAAGGGCCTCGAGCAGGCGATGGAGGACCTCTGCAAGCAGGCCTCCCTCCAGATCGACGCCGGCATCAACCTCATCATCCTGAGCGACCGCGGAGTCGGACGCGACAAGGCCGCCATCCCCGCCCTGCTCGCCGTTTCCGGCCTGCACCACCACCTCATCCGCGAAGGCAAGCGCACCAAGGTCGGCCTCATCCTCGAGTCCGGCGAGCCGCGCGAGGTGCACCACTTCTGCACGCTCATCGGCTACGGCTGCGCCGGCATCAACCCCTACCTCGCCTTCGAGACGCTGGATGACATGATCCGCCAGAAGCTCCTGGTGGGCGTCGACCACTACACCGCCTGCAAGAACTTCGTGAAGGCCGCGACCAAGGGCATCGTCAAGGTGGCCTCCAAGATCGGCATCTCGACCATCCACAGCTACCTCGGCGCCCAGATCTTCGAGTGCGTCGGACTCCGCCAGTCGGTGGTGGACCGCTACTTCGTCGGCACGCCGTCCCGCATCGAAGGCGCCGACCTCGAGGCCGTCGCCGAGGAGACCCTCTCCCGCCACCGCATCGCCTATCCCGAGCGCGTCGACACCCCCGTCACGCTCGGCGTGGGCGGCGATTACCAGTGGCGCAGCGAAGGCGAAGCCCACCTCTTCAGCCCGCAGGTCATCCACAGCCTCCAGAAGGCCGTCCGCACCGGCAACTATGAGACGTTCAAGGTCTACTCCGGACTCGTGAACGACCAGCAGGCCCAGGTCTTCACCCTGCGCGGCCTGCTCGGCTTCAAGCCCCGTCAGCCCGTGCCCATCGAGGAGGTCGAGCCGGTCGAATCGATCCTGCGCCGCTTCAAGACCGGCGCCATGAGCTACGGCTCGATCTCGAAGGAGGCCCACGAGAGCCTGGCCATCGCGATGAACCGCATCGGCGGCAAGTCCAACACCGGCGAAGGCGGCGAGGACCCGGAGCGCTTCACCTGGACCAACGAGCAGGGCGACTCCAAGAACTCCGCCATCAAGCAGGTGGCTTCGGGACGCTTCGGCGTCACCAGCCGCTACCTCACCAACGCCCGCGAGATCCAGATCAAGATGGCCCAAGGAGCCAAGCCCGGCGAGGGCGGCCAGCTGCCCGGCGGCAAGGTGTACCCTTGGATCGCCAAGACCCGCCACTCGACCACCGGCGTGGGCCTGATCTCTCCGCCTCCGCACCACGACATCTACTCGATCGAGGACCTGGCGGAACTCATCCACGACCTCAAGAACGCCAACCGCGAGGCCCGCGTCAGCGTGAAGCTCGTCTCCGAGGTCGGGGTCGGCACCATCGCCGCCGGCGTCGCCAAGGCGCATGCGGACGTCGTGCTCATCTCCGGCTTTGACGGCGGCACCGGCGCCTCGCCCCAGACTTCCATCAAGCACGCCGGCCTCCCCTGGGAGCTCGGCCTCGCCGAGACCCACCAGACGCTCGTCCTCAACCGCCTGCGCTCCCGCATCGTCGTCGAGACGGACGGCCAGCTGAAGACCGGACGCGACGTCGTCATCGCCGCCCTCCTCGGCGCCGAGGAGTTCGGCTTCGCCACCGCCCCGCTCGTGACCCTCGGCTGCATCATGATGCGCGTGTGCCACCTCAACACCTGCCCCGTCGGCGTGGCCACGCAGGACCCCGAACTGCGCAAGAACTTCACCGGCGATCCCGCCCATGCGGTGAACTTCATGATGTTCATCGCCCAGGAGGTCCGTGAAATCATGGCCTCCCTCGGCTTCCGTACCCTCAACGAGATGGTGGGACGGACCGACATCCTCGAGGCCCGCAAGGCCGTCGACCACTGGAAGGTGAAGGGCGTGGACCTGTCCAAGCTGCTCTACCAGCCCGAAGTCGGACCCGAAGTCGGCCGTTTCTGCACCGAGAAGCAGGATCACTCGCTGGAAAAGGGCATGGACCTGTCGGTGCTGCTCGAGAAGTGCCGTCCGGCCTACGAAAAGGGCCAGAAGGTCGCCTTGGAGCTGCCCATCCGCAACACTCAGCGGGTCGTCGGAACCATCCTCGGCAACGAGATCACCAAGCGCCATCCGGACGGCCTTCCCGAAGGCACGGTCCACATCAAGCTCAAGGGCAGCGCCGGCCAGAGCCTCGGAGCCTTCGTACCCAAGGGCGTGACCATCGAACTGGAAGGCGACGCCAACGACTACGTCGGCAAGGGCCTCTCAGGAGGACGAATCGTCGTCTATCCGGACGCCAAGGCCACCTTCCCCGCCCATGAGAACATCCTGCTCGGCAACGTGGCGCTCTACGGCGCGACCTCGGGCGAGGCCTACTTCCGCGGCATGGCGGGCGAACGCTTCGGCGTGCGGAATTCGGGCGTGACCGCGGTCGTAGAAGGCGTGGGCGACCACGGCTGCGAGTACATGACCGGCGGACGGGTCGTCATCCTCGGCGAGACCGGACGCAATTTCGCGGCCGGCATGAGCGGGGGCGTGGCCTACGTCTATGACGAGAAGGGCGACTTCGCCACCCGCTGCAACAAGCAGATGGTCGGCCTCGAGAAGCCGGACGCCAAGGACGCCGAAGAACTCCGCGGCATCGTGCAACGGCACGCCGAACTCACGGGCAGCGAACGGGCCAAGTCACTGCTCAAGGACTGGGCCGCCTCCGCCGGCAAGTTCGTCAAGGTGATGCCCAAGGACTACAAGCGCGTGCTCCAGGCCATCGCGGCCGCGCAGGCCAAGGGACTCAGCGGCGACGCCGCCCTCCAGGAGGCCTTCGAGATCAACGCCCGCGACGAGGCCCGCGTCGGCGGCGGCTGAACCCAACGACGACTCCAAAGCAGACCATCATGGGAAAACCTACCGGATTCATCGAGTTCCAGCGTGAACTCCCCAAGGACCGCGACGCGCTCACCCGCATCGGCGACTGGAAGGAGATCCACAACCATCACGACGAGGCCAAGCTCCGCACCCAGGGCTCCCGCTGCATGGACTGCGGCGTGCCCTTCTGCCACACCGGCAAGCTGATCAGCGGCATGGCCAGCGGCTGCCCGATCAACAACCTCATCCCTGAGTTCAACGACCTCGTCTACAAGGGCCTCTGGCAGGAGGCGCTCGAACGGCTGCACCGCACCAACAACTTCCCGGAATTCACCGGCCGCGTCTGCCCCGCCCCCTGCGAAGGCTCCTGCGTGGTCGGCATCAGCCGCCCCCCGGTGACGATCAAGAACATCGAAGTCTCGATCATCGACAAGGGATGGGAGAACGGCTGGGTCCAGCCCCGCCCTCCGGCCCGTCGCACCGGCAAGAAGGTCGCCGTCGTCGGTTCCGGTCCCGCCGGACTTTCGGCCGCCGCCCAGCTGAACTACGCCGGTCACAACGTCACGGTCTTCGAACGCGACGACCGCCCGGGAGGCCTGCTCATGTACGGCATCCCGAACATGAAGCTCGACAAGCAGGAGGTCGTGCTCCGCCGCATCAAGCTGCTGGAGGACGAGGGCGTGACCTTCAAGTGCGGCGTGAACGTCGGACAGGACCTTCCGGTCGAGAAGCTCCGCAAGGACTTCGACGCGGTCGTCGTCTGCACCGGCGCCACCAAGCCCCGCGACCTCACGGTCGACGGCCGGGCCGCCAAGGGCGTGCACTTCGCGATGGAGTTCCTGCGCGCGAACACCAAGAACCTCCTCGACGGCAAAGCCCCCGACGCGACCATCAGCGCCAAGGGCAAGGACGTCGTCATCATCGGCGGCGGCGACACCGGCACGGACTGCGTCGGCACCTCGCTGCGCCACGGCTGCCGCTCGGTCACCCAGGTCGAGATCATGGCCAAATCCCCCCTCACCCGCGCCAAGGACAACCCCTGGCCGGAATGGCCCAAGACCTACAAGGTCGACTACGGCCAGGAAGAGGCCGCCGCCAAGTTCGGCGCCGACCCCCGCGTCTATCTCACGACCGCCACCAAGGTGGAGGCCGATGAGAACGGTCAGGTCAAGGCGGTCCACACGGTGCAAGTCGAATGGAAGAAGGACGAAAAGGGCGTCTTCGGCCCCCAGAAGGTCCCGGGCACGGAAAAAGCAATGCCCGCCCAGCTGGTGCTGCTGGCCATGGGCTTCCTCGGACCTGAACAGCCGCTCCTCGAGTCCCTCGGACTCGAACGCGACCCGCGCTCCAACGTCAAGGCGGAGCACGGCAAGTTCACGACCAACGTCCCCGGCGTCTTCGCCGCGGGCGACTGCCGCCGCGGCCAGTCCCTCGTGGTCTGGGCCTTCAATGAAGGTCGTGGCGCGGCCCGTGAGTGCGACCGCTACCTCATGGGACGGACGGAACTGCCCTGAGGCGCCCGCAGCTCCCCGACGAGGCCCGGCCGCAAGCCGGGCCTCTTTGTTCACGCAGGGAGGGATTGCCCCGGCGGCATGCCAAGTCACTCTGCCGGCATGGCGATCGATGGAAGTCTCAAGGACGCGGCCCTGGCCACCGCCCTGGCCGCAGGCGACCTGCTCCGCCACGGAGCGTCCCGCAAGGTCAACTCCAGCACCGACGACGACGTGAAGATGCAGGCCGACGTCGACTCGGAGCAGCTCGTCCGGGACCGACTCAAGGGCACCGGCCTGCCGGTCATCGGCGAAGAACTTGGCGGCGACCCTGCCCTCTTCGAGTCCAAGGAACTCTACTGGGTGGTCGACCCTCTGGACGGCACCTACAACTACCTGCGGGGACAGCCGGCCACCTGCGTCTCCCTCGGTCTGATGCGGGGATCCGAGCCCGTCCTGGGCGTGATCCGGGACTTCACGGCGGACCGTACCTACCTGGGCATCCCCGGCGAAGGAACCACGGTGAACGGCCTCCGTATCACTCCGCGGTGGGCGGAAACGGTGGCTGACGCCTGCATCATGACCGGATTCCCGGCCGCGGCCGACAAGTCGCCCCAAGCCCTCGGGCTCTTCATGGAACAGGTGAGGCGCTACAAGAAGATCCGCATGATCGGATCGGCCGCGCTGGCGCTCGCCTACGTCGGAGAAGGAGTGGCGGACACCTATTACGAATCGGGCACGAATCTCTGGGACGTGGCGGCGGGGCTGGCCATCATCAAGGCCTCGGGAGGACACTACCGGCTGGTGCCGACCGGACGCAGGCCCCTGAACTACGACCTCTGGGCGTCCGCCCGCGAGGAGTGGACGCGCTGACGGGTTCTGCGTCGACAACGCCACTTACGGCCCCATCCTACGGGTCCATGCTCAACGCATCGGTCGCCGTCGCCGGCACGTCCTTCGAAGTCTCGCTGGCCAAGCATGCCGAATCGGTCTTCGGACAGCCGGTCGGCTCGATGGGACTCTGGATCGCCGTGGCCATGGCCGCGGTCTACGTGCCTTTGCTCGGAAGGCTGGCCGCCAGGCACTTCTTCGGCACCGAATCGTCGCTGGTCGGGCTCGGCGCGGCCGGCATCGTCTCCGTCACCCTCACGTTCGCCGTGGCCTGCATGGCCGACAGCAGCCTGCACGGCCTGATTCCGGCCAGCTTGCACACGCTCAGCGTCTCGCTCTGCACCGCCACCGCTCTGCTGCTCGTGACCAGCGCCTGCGCACAGGTGCTGAGCATGGGCTTCGGACCCTCGCTCGGCCTGCAGCTGGTATTCTGGAACATCGTCCTCCTCGCACGGCTGGCCACCCGGTTCCTGACCGAGTTCTGGACCAACGTCTGAGACCGGAGGGCTTCGCCTTCAGCCGGTCGCCTGCAGTCCGGCGGCGATGGCGTTGAGGGAAAGGAGCATCTGGGGCAGCAAGGCGTCGGCCTCCTTCTTCTCGCCCGCGGCGACATGACGTCTCCAGTCCTTGAGGATGGCCACCTGCTGTTCGTGCAGGAGGTCGATGGCCGACTCACGCAGTCCGATGACTTTCTTGAGCCGGGGACGTCCGGCGGTGAGGCGTCCCTCCGAGACCTCATCCAGCAGGCGGCGGGTCAGGGAATGCTCCGCCAGCACGCGCCCGAGGAATTCACGCCGCAGCTTGCGGTCGGTCACCATGCCGCCGTAAAGCCGCATCATGGTCCGGTTGGCGGCGAGGACGCTGGTCGAGGCGTTCTTGAGCATGTACCGGAGGGGAGCCCAGTCGTCGTGGTGCTTCACGATGAGCTCATAACCCTTCGGATCCTCCTCCTTGAGCCGGGCGAGGGCCGAGCCCACCCCATACCAGCCTGAAAGGTAGAAACGCGCCTGGCTCCAGGCGAAGACCCAGGGGATGGCCCGCAGGTCCTCCAGGGAGGCGGCGCCGGTGCGCCGGGAAGGACGCGAGCCGATGCGGCTCGCCTCAATCACGTCGATCGGGGTCGCCTGTCGGAAGAATTCGATGAACCGCGGGGTGCGGATGAGCTCCTGATAGGCTTCGCGTGAGAATTCCGCGAGGCGGTCCATCACCTTGCCCTGGGAGACCTCGCTGCGCACGGAGACTTCGTGCAGCAGGGTGTTCTGGGTCACGCCCGCGGTCAGCAGCTCAAGGTTGTTCACCGCCGTGATGTGATTGGCGTACTTCTTGGTGATGGTCTCCCCCTGCTCGGTGATGCGGAACTGTCCGTTGATCGTGCCGGGAGGCAGGGCGTCGATGAAACGGTGCGTGGGGCCGGCTCCGCGGGAGATCGTGCCGCCCCGGCCGTGGAAGAAGACGACGCGGACTCCGTGCTTGGCCCCGATGCCGGCCAGGTTCTGTTGGGCGCGATAAAGGTTCCAGAGGGAGGCCAGGATGCCGCCGTCCTTGTTGGAGTCGGAATAGCCGATCATGACCTGCTGCACGAGGCCGTCGGTCAGTCCGGCGTCACGGCGCGCCTCAAGGGTGCGCCGGGTCATCGGATGGGCGAGGAACTCATCCAGGATGCCCGTGCTCCTTTCAAGGTCGCCGATGGTCTCGAACAGGGGCACAACCGGCAGGAGGCAGTGGGCCTCGTCCGGCCCGCCGGCCGTCAGTCCGGCCTCGCGGGCCAGGAGGTAGACCGAAAGGAGGTCGGAGACCGAGCGGGTCATGCTGACGATCAGGGAGCCGATGCCGGCCGAACCATGGGCGCCGACGTGCTCGACGAGGCCGCGATAACAGGCGATGACGGCGTCCGCCTCCGCGCCTACGCTCACCTGCTCACGCAGGAACGGGCGGGGGGAACGGAGCTCGGAATCCAGGAAGCCGAGCCGGCGGGATTCCTCCCATTGTCCGTAGTCGTGATCCGACTGCCCGGCGGCGGCCAGGAGCTGGCCGATCGCACGGTCGTGGAAGGCGCTGTTCTGGCGGATGTCCAGGCAGGCCATGTGGAAGCCGAACGTCCGCAGGAACCGCACCAGCGGGTCGATTTCCGAACGGGCGATGCGACCGGCGCCGACTTCGATCAGGGTTTCGCGCAGGAAGAGGAGGTCGGCCACCACGCCGTCCGGGGTGGAGTGCTGCCCGGGCTGCACGGCCTCACCCGCGCGCGGCACACGCAGTCGGCAGAGATTGATGTATTGGCGCCAGGTCTCCCCGAGATTGCGCTTCAGGGCGGCTTCGCCGGCTTCGCCGTGGGCGGCCGCATGCTTCTCGACCTGCTTGATGAAGACCGGCGGAGGCTCCTGGAGATGGTCCCCCAGTGAAAGCCGCTGGCCGAGCTGGTCCAGACGCTCATGGCAGATGCCGAGGGCCGCGGCCCGGAGCTGGTCCAGGGCGCCCTTGGTGACCTCGGCGGTGACCAGCGGATGGCCGTCACGGTCCCCGCCCACCCAGGTGCCGAGGGAGATGTGCGGCAGGGCGTCGGGATGCTCGATGCGCTCCGGCTCGAAACCGGCCTCCTCCCAGGCCTGACGCAGCCGGAGGTCCATGCTGACCACGGCGTCCGGGAAGACCTTGGTGAGGAAATAGAGGACGTTGCGGAGCTCGGACTGCACGTCCGGCTTCTGCTGGTAGAATTCTCCGGTGCGCCAGAGCCGCTCCAGCGCCACTTTGATCTCCTCGCGGATGGCGCGCTGCTCGGCGGCGGTCCACATGTTGTTCTCGCGGCGGACGAGGAGCTTGTAGATCTCGCGGTGGATCTCCAGCACGGTGGCGCGCTTGGCCTCGGTCGGATGCGCGGTTAGGACCGGCTCGATGACGATGCGGGAGAGACGCTTGGCGATCTGACGGTCGGTCAGCTCGGCGTCCTTCATCTCCTTGAGGGCCCGGCCCCATGAGCCGGGATCGGACGCCAGGCCGTCACGGTCCTCGCGGAGACGCTTGGACTGGGCCGAGGCGTTCTCCTCCACCATGTTCAGGAGCTGGAAGGCGATGGAGTAGGCCTGCACGCCGCGGTAGGAGAAGATCTGGACGCCGCGCAGCTTGCGCTTGCCCATCCACGGCAAGGTGCCGGCGATGTCCTTGTGCCCGAGCTGCTCGAGCACCTCGACGAAGCAGGACATCATGAAGTCGAGGTCCTTGTCGACCTTGCGGAGGCCCTTGGCCAGATCGGTGCTGATGGCGGTGCCCATGCGACGCGAGTCGTAGCACGGTGCTCGCAATCGCCGCAACCGCAAACGACCCGGCTTGCGTCCGGTCCAAGTCCGCTTTTGGTCACGGTCGCCATGGCGGCCGAAAGGATCATCCTACCCGACCTCTGGCAGCAGGAGGCCCTGCGGGCGCTCAGACTGGGAAGGGACGTGGTCCTGCAGGCCCCCACGGGCGCGGGCAAGACCCACGTGTTCGAACTGCTCGTGGAGGGCGGCCACCGGGGGCAGGCGGTGTATACGGTGCCGACCCGGGCGCTGGCCAATGACAAACGGGCCGAATGGTCAGGCCAGGGCTGGGACGTGGGGATAGCCACCGGCGACCTGAGCGAAAACCTCGGAGCCTCCGTGGTGGTGGCCACGCTAGAGACCCAGCGTCAGCGCTTCCTGGAGGGACGCGGACCCGACCTGCTGGTGATCGACGAGTTCCAGATGCTGGGAGACCCCCGGCGAGGAGCCGCCTATGAGACGGTGCTGGCGATGGCCGGCAAAGGCACGCAACTGCTGCTCATGAGCGGCAGCGTGGGCAACCCTTCAGCGGTGGCCGAATGGCTCCGCTCACTGGGACGCAAGGTGGAGCTGATCGTGGAGACGGAACGGCCGGTCCCGCTCGAGGAAATCTCCCTGGACGCCCTGGAAGTGGGCGAGACGCCGGGAGCAAGAGGCTCGGTGGCAAGGGCCGTGGTCAGGGCCGTCCTGGCCGACCTGGGACCGGTGCTGGTGTTCGCCCCGCGGCGCAAGGCAGCGGAACAGTTGGCCGACGCGGTCGCGGCTGGGCTGCCGATGGGCTGCGGCCCCGAACTTTCGGCGGCGCAAAGATCGTTGGCGGGCGACCGGCTGACGCGTCTGCTGCGACAGGGTGTCGGCCTCCACCACAGCGGCCTGACCTATTCGCAAAGGGCCGACCTCGTCGAACCCTGGGCCAAATCCGGCCGGCTCAAGGTCGTGGTGGCCACGACGGGCCTGGCTTCCGGCATCAATTTCTCGCTCCGCTCCGTGTTGGTCACGGACCGACGCTACATGTCCGAACAGACGGAACGGGAAATACGTCCGGACGAACTGCTGCAGATGTTCGGGCGCGCAGGCCGACGCGGGCTCGATGAAAGGGGCTATGCGCTGTGGACCGGTGACTCTCCCCGGCTCGGCGAAGCACGCGCGCTGCAGCTCCGTCGGGCGGAAGGACTCGACTGGCCCGCCTTCCTCTCGCTCATGCGGCGCGCCACGGACCCGATGGCCGCCGCCGAGGGCTTCGCACGCGCGCTCTTCACGAAGGACCCGCCTGACCTGGCCCTGGACCGTCTGGAGGAACTGGAAGATCCCGGCGCCACGGTGGCCCAGGGGCCCATCAGGAAGATCCGCGAGATCAAAGGGGCTGACGGCACTTGGCAGCGGGAACGCCCGATGACCCGCGTGCCGCTTTCGAAGGCGCTCTACCGGGTCAAGGACACGTGGCATCCGGCCCCCACGAAACCCGATTCCATCCGCCATCTTCATCACGGCACCCCTTGCAGACTCGGAACGTCGGACGCGGGCGCGACCTACGGCAGAACGGTCACACTGGCCCATTTCCCCTCCGATAGGAAAGCCGACCGGCTGGTGCCCGCGGAGTGGCTGCTGAAAGGCCTCCGCAAGCTGGACGGAGGTAGAACCCGCAAAAGGGACTGGCGGCTGGAGTCGCTCGAATCGGAAATCCTTCCCCTGCTCCCCGCCCTCACCGAAGGAGGCGTGGCCCACGGCGGGACCTTCATCGGCAGGGAGAGCGTGCAGGTGAAGCTCGATTACTCGGACGTCGTCGTGGAGGCCTTCACGGACGCGTCGGGCGCCGCGCTGCTCAACCCCGAACGTCGCGAGGTCGAGAAGCGGGACATCGTGCTGTCCGAAGCCCTCGGCGGCGCGACGCTCCATTCAGCACGGGCCGGCCGGCTGTGGCGAAGGCTGGGACTGATCGACCTCAAAGGCCGTCCGACACGTCGAGGTGAGATCGCGTCGCTCTTCCTGCACGGGGAAGGCCTGGCCGTCGCGGCCGCGCTCGAGGACGAAGGCTATGACGCCGAGGAACTGGCGTGGGACCTGGCCGAACTCCGGGCCGGCGAACGCCTGGGCTCCTCGGGCCGCAACGCCAGCCGACTGGGGGCCCATTGCAGGCTGACCTACCGGTCCCTCACGGCCGAGGGCTATCTGCGCGACGGACTGCCGCCCGGGTTCGGCGAGGGCTGCGCGGAGACCATGCGCGCCTACGCGCTGCACGGCAAGCTGCCGCCAGCCGGCGAAGACGGCGCCGGAGCCGGTGACTACGAAAGGGCCGCCCTGGAATGGCGCAGCACCTTGCAGCTGGTGGCGCACGGACCGGACCACCCGTGGGAAAGATGGAGGGCGCTCCGGCGCGCCGCTTACGACGTGCTGCTGCTCCTCGGCGCGTCCACGCGCACGCGCATCAACGCCGGCTGAGGACGGAGGCCGCGGCCTTCGCCATCTCGGCCGCTCCCGCCGTGTTGGGGTGCACGCGGTCCGGCAGCATCTCCGGATGCTCAGAGAGCGCGGCGTGCATGTCGATCACGCCGCAGCCGAGCTCCTTGGCCAGCGCATCGATGCGGGGGATCAGCTTCTGGACGTTCTCCTCGTTGATCCCGAAGTTCCCCCTGCCGGGCACCGGACACGGACGGCAGACGTAGACCTTGGGCTTCGACGGCAGGTCCTGAAATGATTTCACGAGATCATGGTAGTCGGCCGCGAATTCCTTCTCATGCTTCCAGTTGTGAGGCTTGGTGTCGTTGGTGCCCAGCATGATGACGACGACGTCCGGCTTCATCGCCAGGGAGTCGCGATACTTCTGCTCGTTCCAGTAGGGGAAGTCGCCCTTGCGCAGCAGGGTGCGCCCGCTCACGCCGAAATTCGCGACGACATGGCCGTCACCGAGGATCTGCTGGAGCTGCGAGGGGTAGGACTTGCCCCGCTGCGCGCCCACGCCCTGGGTGATGCTGTCGCCCACGCAGGCCACTTTGACGGGTTGGGAGGCACGGGCCGGCATGACGAGTGAGAGCAGGAGTAAGGCGAGGAGACGCGACATGGCCATGAATAAGCCCGAAAGGGCCCGCTTTCCAAGGCCTTAAGAGATTTCTGCTCGCAGGTCGCCCCGGTACGGGCCATTGAGGAGGGACAGTCGTACACGCGCGTCCGCACGGAGCGATCCGTGAGGAAAGTCCGGACACCACAGGGCAGGATTCCCGTCGCAAGCCGGGGCACGACGAAAGTCGTGACGGAAAGTGCCACAGAGAACAGACCGCCCCGCAAGGGGTAAGGGTGAAAAGGTGGGGTAAGAGCCCACCGCTCCGAGGGCGACCGAGGAGGCAAGGCAAACCCAATCCGGTGCAAGACAAACAGGGGCCGTCATCAGGCCGCCCGCCGAGGACCCGGGTTGTCGCACCGCCGCAAGGCGGGTCCGCAAGGTCAGAGAAATGGACGCGCAGGGGGTCGGTGAGAGCCGCCCCGGACAGAATCCGGCTTACAGTGCGCGACTCAAAGACGAAGGGCCGGGCGGAGACGCCCGGCCCTTCCCCTTCTGCCGTCGCAGAATCAGCGTTGCGCGATCGGCACGTAGGCCCGGGAGGTGGAGCCGACGTAGATCTGACGCGGACGGTGGATCTTCTGCTTGGGGGTCTCGGCGATCTCCTTCCAATGGGAGATCCAGCCGGGCATGCGGCCGATGGCGAAGATGACGGTGAACATCTCGGTCGGGATGCCGATGGCCTTGAGGATGATGCCGGAATAGAAGTCGACGTTGGGATACAGGTTGCGCTGCTTGAAGTAGGGGTCGTTCAGGGCGGCCTCCTCCAGGCGCATGGCGATGGCGAGCAGGGGGTCGTTGATGCCGAGCACCTTCAGCACCTTGTCGCACTGGGCCTTGATGATCTTGGCCCGAGGGTCGTAGTTCTTGTAGACGCGGTGACCGAAGCCCATCAGGCGGACGTTCTTGGTCTTGTCCTTGGCGTCGGCGATGAAGCGCGAACCGTCGTCCCCGGAAGCGTGGATCTCCTGGAGCATCTCGATGACGGCCTGGTTGGCGCCGCCGTGCAGCGGACCCCAGAGGGCGCAGACGCCGGCGGAAACGGACGGGAAGAGATTGGCGCCGCCGGAGGCGACCATGCGGACGGTCGAGGTGGAGCAGTTCTGCTCATGGTCGGCATGCAGGAGCAGGATGAGGTCCAGGGCCCGGGCGATCTCAGGATGCACCTGGTAGTCGGCATTGGGCTGGGAGAAAAGGAGGTGCAGGAAGTTGGAGCAGTAATCCAGACCGGGCTTGGGATAGACGGGCGGCTCGCCCTCCTTGGAGCGATGGGCGAGGGCGGCCAAAGTGCGCACCTTGGAGATGAGGACCGCCGCGGTCTCGTCGAAGTGGGCGATGTCGTTGGCGCGCTCATTGGTACCCAGTTCGGGATAGTAGCAGCCGAGCGTGTTGAGGGTGGCCGAAAGCACGGCCATGGGATGGGCGTTGCCGGGGAAGCCGCTGAGGGCGATCCGCAGGCCCTCGTGTATCTGGGAGTTGTCCAGGATGCGGGCCTTGAAGGCGGCGAGCTGCGCGGAGGTCGGCAGGGAGCCGTAGATCAGGAGGTAGGCCGTCTCGATGAAGTTGGACTTCTCGGCGAGCTCCTCGATGGCGTATCCGCGGTAGCGCAGGACTCCCTTCTCGCCGTCGATGAAGGTGACCTTGGACTCGCAGGCCCCGGTGTTGGCGTACCCGTCGTCGAAGGTGATGTACCCGGTGTCGTCGCGGAGCTTGCGGACGTCGATGCCGCGCTCGTTCTCCGAACCGACGAGGATGGGGAGGACGACTTCCTTGTCATCCAGCTTCAGGGTGGCGTTCTTCTGGGTCATGGCGGGGAGTTCCGCCAGGACGCAGGGCTGCCCTCAGCGGACGGCCAAAGTCACGAAGTTCCGGTACAGTTGCAAGCCTTTGGCCTGACTTTTCTCCGGATGGAACTGGACCGCGAACACCCTGCCCTTCCGGACGCCGCTGACAAACCTTCCGTCGTAATCGGTCTCGCACCAGATGAGCGACGGATCGGTGTCGGGCACACGGTAGCTGTGCACGAAGTAAAAGGGCTCGCCGGCGACGCGCAGGCCCTCGGTCAGGGGGGCGCCGGGCCTGAATACGGCCTCGTTCCAGCCCATGTGAGGGATGCGCAGCCCCGGCCGGGAGGTGAAGCGCACGACCTGCCCGGGGAACACCCCGAGGCCGCGACGGTCACCCTCCTCCGAGCGTTCGAAAAGCGCCTGGAGGCCCAGGCAGACCCCCAGGAACGGGCGGTCCTCACGGATCCAGGCACGCAGGAAGGCGTCGAAACCGGTCCGCCCCAGGCAGTCCATGCAATCGGCGATGGCCCCCTGCCCCGGGAACACCACGGCGTCAGCTCCTTCGGCCTGCGCCGGGGCCGAGGCGAGGAAAGGATCAGCGCCGACGGCGGACAGGGCCCGGGCGACGCTGCGCAGGTTCCCCATGCCGTAATCGATGACGGCCACGCGGGGGCGGCGCTGTGCGTCGCTTCCGCTCACGTCAGGCCAGCGTGCCCTTGGTGCTCGGGACGCGGCCTCCCTGACGGGGGTCGGCCTCGACCGCCTGCCTCAGGGACCTGGCGAAGGCCTTGTAGAGCGCTTCGGCGACATGGTGAGGCTCCTCTCCGTACTCCAGACGCAGGTGGAGGTTGCAACCGAGGGCGTTGGCCAGTCCCTGGAAGAACTCGCGGACGAGGGCGATGTTGAAGTCCTTCACCATGTAGTTGGTGACTTCGACCTGATAGACGAGCATCGGACGGTTGCTGAGGTCGACGGCGCAGCGAGCCAGGGTCTCATCCATGGGAAGGATGAAGAAGCCGTAGCGGCGGATGCCCGCCTTGTCGCCGAGCGCCTGCTTGATGGCCTGACCGAGGACGATGCCGACGTCCTCGACGGTGTGGTGATAGTCGACGTCGGTGTCGCCGTCGGCCTTGACCTTGAGGTCCACCATCGAATGGCGGGCCAGGAGGGTGAGCATGTGGTCGAAGAAGGCCACGCCGGTGGAGATTTCCGACACGCCGGTGCCGTCCAAGTCCACCTCAAGGGCGATCTTGGTCTCCGCGGTGTCACGGCGGATGCTGGCCTTGCGGGACCCTGCGCTCATGCAGCCAAAATCCCCGCTGCAGGTTCCGATGTCAACCCTCGGCCGACCACTCGCGGGCCGCGGCCAGGAAGGCGTCGGCCTCGGCGTCCGTGCCGACGCTCACCCGGAGGCACCGCTCGGTGAGCCTGTGTCCCGGGAAACGGCGGACGAGGATGCGACGCGACTTGAGGAACTCGAACGCGTGCGCGGAGGTCTCCGACGAGGCGGGACGGCGTGCGGAAGCGGGCTCGGCGAGGATGAAGTTGCCGTGCGGCGGCACGCACCGCCAGCCGATCGCCGTCAAGGCGGCCACCATCCTCGCCCGCGTGCCGTTGACGCTGGCGACGGTGCGACGAAGCCAGGCGTCGTCCAGCAGCGCGGCCGCCGCCGCGGCCTGGGCCACGCGGTCGAGATTGTAACTGTCACGCACACGATGCAGCACGGAGGCGACCTCTTCGGGGCAGAGCGCATAGCCCGCCCGGAGGCCGGCCAAGGCGTGCCCCTTGGAAAGGGTGCGGGTGACCACGACGTTGGGAAGGTCACGCGCCAGGCTCACGCAGTCGTCGTCGGAAAAAGCGGCATAGGCCTCGTCGACGACCAGGAGCCCCGGAAACCGGCCCGCCAGCGCCGCGATGCGGGCGGAGGTGAAACTCACGCCGAGGGGCGCATTGGGATTGGTGAGGAAGAAGACGGCGGCTCCGCAGTCCGCGACGCGCGCGTCGTCGAAGTCCAGGTCATCCGAAATCGGGACCTTGATCACCGCGGCGCCCTGCGCCGCCGCCAGCACGGGATACAGCGAGTAGCTCGGGTCAAGCATGCCGACGGGACGCCCCGGGCCCGCATAGGCGCGGATGAGAAGGTTGAGGAGGTCGTCCGAACCGTTCCCGGCCACCACGCGGCCGGCCGGAAAGTCATGCGCCTTCGCGGCGGCCTCGCGCAGAGGCGAGGCGTCAGGCGAAGGATACAGCCGGAGAAGGGATCCGGCATCGCCCGCCGCCGTCCGCAGGGCCTCGATGGCGGCAGGACTGGGCGGATAGGGGTTCTCGTTGGTGTTCAGCTTCACCCAGCCTCCGCCCTGCGGCTGCTCACCGGGGACGTAGGCGGACATGGCCGCCACATGGGGATTGGGCTCGGGCGAAGGGCGCTTCATCGCGGGCCCAGCTTGGTGTTCACGAAATCCCGCAGCACGGCGCGCGTGCGCGCGGCGTCCGGCGAAGCCAGGACGCGCTGCGCCAAGGCATCAAGCTCGGGACGCTGGCAGTGGCGCAGCAGGAACCTCACGTCCGGAATGGCGGACGGCGACATGCTCAGCTCGACCGCGCCGAGGGCGAGGAGCAGCGGAGCCCATTCGGGATCGCCGCCCAGCTCGCCGCAGACGGACGCCGGAATGCCCGCTCCGCCGGCGGCCGAGAAGATGGCGCGGAGGCTCTGCACCACGGCCGGATGACAGGGATCGTAAAGCGAGGCGACCTTCCGGTTGCCACGGTCGACGGCGAGGAGATACTGGACGAGGTCGTTGGTGCCGACGCTGAAGAAGTCGCACTCCCTGGCCAGTCGTTCCGCGACGGCCACGGCCGAGGGAATCTCAATCATGGCCCCGAGACGCACGCGATGGGCCGGACGCACGCCCTCGGAGGCGAGGCCGGCCTCGGCCTCACGATAGGCCGCCTTGGCGGCCAGCATCTCCTCGACGCCCGAAATCATGGGGAACATGATGGACACGGGACCGTGCTGGGCGGCGCGGATGATCGCGCGCAACTGGGGACGGAACACTTCGGGATGGGCCAGGCAGAGACGCACGGCCCGGAAGCCCATGAAGGGGTTGTCCTCCGGCTCCAGGACGCCCAGCCGCTTGTCTCCGCCGAGGTCCAGGGTGCGGAAGGTCACGGGCGAGCCCCCGGCCTGCCGGATGACCTCGGAATACTCCCGGTAAAGCTGCTCCTCGGACGGCCAGTCATCGATCGTCAGGTAGAGGTTCTCGGTGCGATAGAGACCGACGCCACGGACGTGGAAGCTCCTGACGTCCTCCATGTCCGACGGACCGCCGATGTTGGCCCGGAGCTCGAAACGCACGCCGTCCAGGGTGACGTCCTCGAGCCCGACCTCGGACATGATGCGGTCGCGGCGGGTGCGGATGACGAGCTCACGCGCCCGGTAGGACTCCAGAGTCTGCGGAGAGGGATTGACGATGACGAGTCCGTCCTCGCCGTCGACCAGCACGAGGTCGGCGTCGGCCACCGCCGCCATGAGACCGGTGACGCCCACGACCGAGGGAATGCCCAGCGCACGCGCCATGATGGCCGAATGGCTGGTCCTGCCGCCCTCCTCGGTGACGAAACCGACGATGCCCGCGGACTCGGCGTGGACGGTGTCACTGGGAGTGAGGTCGCGCGCGACCAGGACTCTGCCGCCGCCGGAAAGGGCGCCGTTCGCAGGACGGGCGCCGAGGAGATGGTCGAGCACGCGGCCGGTGACGTCACGGATGTCGGCCGCGCGGCCGCGGGTGATCTCCGACTCCATGCTCTCGAACAGGCCGACATAATGCTGCGCGCTCTCCTTGAAGCAGTACTCGATGTTGCGACGGCTGGAGCGAACCCGTCCCATGACGTCGTCCAGCAGCGCGACATCCTCCAGCACCAGCAGCTGGGCGTCGAAAATCTGGGCTTCGGCGTCGTTCAGTCGCGCCGCCACTTCGTCGCGCACCTTGATGACGTCGGCACGGGCGGCCGAGATGGCGGCATCCAGGCGGCGTATCTCGGCCTCCGGATCCTGGTTCTCGAGGCAGGGCACCAACGCCATGCCCCGGAACAGCACGTAGGCCGGCCCCCGCGCCACCCCTGCGGAAGACGCGATGCCGGTGAGCCGGACCTCGGACCTGTGGCTTTCGGCCTGCATGCGAGGGTCAGTTCACCCCCGCAGGAAAGCGGAGGCAAGGCCTTATGCCTCGCCCTGCCCTGACTCCAGGAGCTCGTCCAGACCGGCCTCAGGGAGGGGCGAGGGCATGGGCATGGGGGGAGCGGACAGGTCGAAGGCGTCGGAGGTCAGAGGCAGATCGGGCTCATCCGGGGAGACGGACAAGGGGTAGTCTGGCTCGTCGCCGGAACCCACGGCCGATTCGACGTAGAACATCAGGCCGGAATATTCGGCAGGCACCGTGACGCGGAGCTCCACGAACACCAGCAGGAGCAGGCAGAGGTGGGCCGAAGCGCGGCCGAAACGCTGGGCGAAGGCGCTGAGCGAACGCAGCGCCTGCGCGACGCCGGCCTGCTGCCGGGAACGGAGATAGGCGGTCTGCGCCCGATGCAGGCGCATGCGCGACTGGAAGCGGGACCTCAGGTCGGCGGAGACGCGGATCGCGTCACGGAGCCGGATGACCTGCGAACGGGTGGCCACTCCGTCGAGATAGGCGTAGGAGAGCTGGTCGAATTCGGCCAGCCCGGGAAGGTCGTTCTCACGGATCACGGCCTCGGCGGCCTCACGACTGGCCATGCCACGCTGCGCCCTGCGCAGGCGGACGCGCGCGCGGAACAGTTCCTTGCTCTTCGGGGAGGAGGCGACGAAGCCGCGCAGGACCTGCATGTCCTCCGGAGAGGCCGAGCCGTCCACGTAACGGACGATGAGGGACTCGATTTCGATCGGACTCACTGCCTGAACTCCCCTCCCATGAGGTCGCGCAAGGCCTCGCGCGCCCGGTTGATGCGGCTCTTGACCGTGCCGATGGAAAGGCCGAGTTCTTCGGCGATCTCCTCGTAGGACAGGTTCTGCACGTTCCGCATCGTGAGAATCTGAGCATGCTCGGGCTTCAATTGTTCCATGCATTCGGCCACTTTGCGGACGAACTCATTGTGCTGGGCCTCTCCGCCCGGACCGTGGGAGCCGTCCGAGAGGATGTCGTGCAGGGTGGCGCCAGGGTCATCCCCCAGGTCGGCGTCCAAGGACATCGACTGGTCACGCTTGCGACGCCGCCAATACCAGTAGCGGTTACGAGCGAGATTGGTGCCTATCTGGTGAATCCAGGTCGAAAAGGTGGCCGTACCGCGGAAGGAGGCGAGCACCCGGTGCGCCCGAATGAAGGTGTCCTGAGTGATTTCCTCGGCGTCCTGACGGTTCCGAAGCAGGGAAAAGACCTTCGCGAAAATCCTTCCCTGATACTTCAGCACAAGCTCGTTGTAGGCGGAAAGGTCGCCCTTTCTGGCCCGGTCGAGCGCGGACTGGTCGGCTTCGGACTCCATAGGTCGCCTATGAGGGGAAATGATGCTGACAAAAATGGTCTTTTCAACTGCTCTTTTGGACCTCCCCGGCTTCAAGTCGCCAGGCCCCAATGCTCCCCTCTTTCAAGAAGTCATCCCAGGTGCGCTGGCTCAACTGCCTTACGGGAACCCGCGGCGTATCCAAGGAGCTGTCCGTCGCGCAACCAGGCTGCTCTGTCCGCGCCGTCCAGGGAGCGGACGGACTGCACGTCGAACCGGGCGAGCGCCATTCCCTCCTCAACGGAAAACCTTTCCTCGCCCCGGTCACCCTGCGGGAGGCGTCGACGCTCCAGACCGAGGACGCGCTGCTGATCCTCGCCCCGGAGGAGGACGCCACGATCGCGGCCGCCGACTGCTCACGCTGGGCGCTCTTCGATGCGGGCGCGGGCGAATTGATCGCGGAATGTCCTTCGACCGAACTGCTTGACCGCGCCGCCCAGCTCGGCAGGGCCCCCGACACGCTCGCATGCACGCCGGTCGGCATGGAGGTCGGATTCAGTCTCTCGCAGGCCGCGCCGCTGCTCTGCCCTCCCCCGACGCCGATCAAGCCCGCCGCGCCCGCCCTTGCGGCGGAACAGAACAAGGGAGCGCACGTCTGCCCGGTCTGCTGGACCCGGTTCGACGCCGGCGACGCGCTGAGCGTGGCGGTCCACGAGGAGCTGCGGGGCGACCCCGTGCTCGGCTCCGACGCACGCCTGCGCTTCCAGCCCACGCGCTTCAACGACCAGGGGCTGGCGCTCGACCCCAAGGGGCTGGCCTGCACCGACATCGCCTGCCCGCACTGCCGACGTCAGCTTCCGCCCGGCTACCTGGACCTGCCGCACCGCATCATCTCGCTCATCGGCGCGCCGAGTTCGGGCAAATCCTACTACCTGGCGGTGCTCACGCGGGTCCTGCAGGAAAGGCTGCCGCTGGACTTCGGACTGGCGTTCCGCGACGGAGACCCGAGCGGCAACATGCTGCTCAATCAGATGCGCAGCACGCTCTTCTCCGCCACCACGCCCGAGGAGGCGCTGCTGGGCAAGACGGCCCTCGAAGGCGCGACCTATGAGAAGCTGCCCAGGCTGGGGAAGATGGTGTCGCTGCCGCGCCCCTTCATCTATTCGGTCGGCCGCCCCGGTCAGCGCTCGAAGGAGAACTCGATGATCTTCTACGACAACGCCGGCGAGCACTTCGAACCCGGCATCGACATCCATGACTCGCCGGGAGCCATGCACGTGGCGACGTCCTCCGGACTCATCTTCCTCTTCGACCCCACCGCCAACGCCCGCTTCAAGTCCAAGCTCGTCGGAGTCGAGGACCCGCAGCTCACGATGCGCGGACGCGTGGACCAGCAGGACACGATCCTCTCCGAGATGGAGACGCGCATCAAACGGGTGCTCGGGCTTTCCCACGAACAGCGCATCGCGACGCCGCTCGCCTTCGTGGTGGGCAAATGCGACACCTGGGCGCACCTGCTCCCCTCGCCCCTGGAGCCCGTCGTGCGCGACGGCGGCCTCGATCTCGCCGCCCTCGACCGCAACTCCGACCGGGTCAGGCACGTGCTTGCGGAACTCTGCCCCGGGCTGGTCGCGTCCGCCGAGTCGTTGGCGTCGGAGATGCGCTATTTCGCGGTGACGTCGTTCGGGCACTGCCCGGTGACGGTCGAAAGCGGCCCCAATCGCGGGCGCATCGCGCCCGACCCGCTCCGGCTCGCTCCCGCTCACGTGCAGGAACCGGTGTACTGGCTCCTCCGGCTGGCCTCGCCCGAACTCATCCCCGCCGCCCGCTGAACATGCCCCTTCAGCTGATCTTCACCTCCGCGCCCCAGGGCCTTGCCGCCGGCAGGTCCGGCTTCTGCACGGTGGCGCGCCACCGCGAAATGCCCGACCGGCTGGCCCAGCTGCTGGAATCGCTCGGGACGCCGCACGCCTCCGCCACGGGAGAGACTTTCACCTTCCGGTCCGTCGAGGCGGGCGGTTCACGCTGGCTGGTGCTTTCCAGATTCGTCGCAAGGGGACTGGATTACACGCGACGCGACAACCGCCTCGCGCACCATCTCGTCTTCCGCCCGGAGGAGACCGCCGTGCTTCCGCCGCCCGCAGCGATCGCCTATCGCTGGAAGGGCTGGAAAGACGAATGGACCGAGCAGGCCCGATGGCTCGACGGAGCCGACCGTCCGATCGAACTCGCCAAGGACGCTCCGCTCACGCCCGCCACGGCCTGGAGGGAAGAGACAGGGACCGGCTCCAAGGCCGCCTGGCTCGTCAAAGGCAGCTCGCCCGCGGCGGTGTGCCTGCTCAACGCGCCCTCCACAGCGCGGACGCTCCGACTGCTGGCCGAATCTTCCGCCCTGCTGGGCGAAGGCGCCTGGTCGGCCGCGTTCACGACGGACGCAGGTGTCACCGGCGGCGAAGGTTTTGACTGGTGCGTCGGTCACGTCCCCGGCCGCGCGGACACTCTTGACCTGTCCCTGGCCGCCTCGCTCCCCGCACCCACGGGTCCCGCCGCCAAGGCCGCGGCGATGGGCACGGCGGCTTCGCAGGCGTCAGGCCCCGCGCAACGGCACCGCGAGCCGGCACGCAAGGAATCAGGTCCGTCAGGCCTGCTCATCGGCACGACCGCGGTCCTGCTGCTGGCCGTGATCGGTCTCGGCATTTTCTTTTTCAGGACTCCGGAAGCGCCTCCGGCTCCTCCGCCGCCTCCGCCGCCCCGGGCGCCCACGGCGCAGGAGATGGCCAAGGCGGACGAGATCATGCGCGCCAACAGCGCGCTGGGAGCCATCGAGGGTCTGGTCGCGCGCGAGGAGTTCGTCGACGCCGCCAAACTCTGGCTGCAGAGCGACGAAATTTCTCCGGAGTTCAGCCGCAGGCACGCCACCCAGCACCTGCCGGGGCTGAGGTCGAAGTTCGCCGCCGGCGCCGCGCGCAAGCTCTCCGCCGAACTCGACCGCAAGGGTCTGTCCGGCGCGCGCGAACTCCTCGCGCAGGGCGAAGAGGCCCTGACGGTCGGCGCCCGGCTCGAAGTGCCCAAGGACGCCGCGTGGGACTCACTGCGCGCGACGGTGGACAAGCTGCGCGTGGCCGCCGGACTTTTCGTCCGTCCGGTCACGGTCATCCAAGGCGTCTGGGAGACGGCCGACGGCGGACCGAACGCGCCCTCGCAGGCCGACTTCCAGCTTTCACCCGCCGCCGCGGACGCCTTCTCGGAACTCATCAACGCCACGACGGTGACCAAGAGCCGCGCGGTGGACGTGCGGCTCAGGATCGTCCCCCTCGAGGGCTTCCACCGCAGGGATGAGACGAAGTTCATCGGCGGCGAGATCCGCAAGGGCGGCGAGGCCGACTGGATCGAGGCCCGCCCGGAACCCGGCAGGCTCTCGCCGATCACGGTCGGCGTCGGCAAACGGGCGAAGAAGGTGTCGCTCCAGTTCGCCGACGGACGGGGAGCCGACCGGGACGCCAATCGGCTGCTCGAGATCGAACTGCCCGGCGGCGAACTCAGGGCCTTCGCCCTCATCGGTTCGCCGCGCACGCTGCGGCCGTCCAATCTCGGCATCGCCGCGCTCATCGTCGACCCGGACACCAAGGCGGTGCGCGCCGCGCCCTGGGCGGAGGCGGCGCTCAACGCCTTCGTCTTCGCCGGCGGCGGAGTCGGACTATACCCGGACGGACACGAATTCCCCGACCGCGACCTGCCCTCGGTGAAGGCCACCCGCTCCCTGCTTGAAACCGACCTCATCCGGCTGGAGCGGGCCACCGGACCCTCCGCGCCTCCGCAGGAGACGGTCACCCGCCGACGTCAGCTGCTCGAGGCCGGTGACACGGCCGGAGCCGGCGCGCCCTGGACGCTGCGCGCGGTGGACGCACGCGGCCAGGCCGGCCCCGCGCTGCTTGAATTCCGCTGAACGTGTCCCCTGAAAGGCTCATAGCTCGCATCCGCCTGCAGCTGGAACTGGGCACGCCGGACCTGGAATCTCGGTCGCTGGCGTCGGAATACGCCGCGCTCTGCGGAAGGGCCAGGGAACGGCTCGAGCAGTGCGCCACGCTGATCGGAGCGGGCGACGACCACGCCGCCTTCCAGTCGGCGGAGGCGGAACCCGACCTGCTCGGGCTGTGCGCCCAGCTCAGTTTCGCCGATGCGGAAAGATGGCACGGCTTCTGCCGGGATCACGGGCTTCCCGCGGGCTTCCCGCTGGATGACCGGCACCTGATGGCGGTGGAAGGGCTCTACGGCCGGGCGATCGGCGAAAGCCACCCGCTGTACCGCGACTACCGCGACGCGATCCGCCGACGGGACGAGGAGCGCGCGCTGGAGGTGCTGCGCTCGATCGCGCGCATCAATCCCGACGATCCCAACGCGCGCCAGGAACTGACCCGGCTGTCCGCGAAGTTTCTGCGTGAATCACTCATCCGGGTCGGAAAGGATTTCGACGCGGGCAAGGACGCCGAGGCGGTGGCGCTGATGGACCGCATGGAAAGGTTCGGAGCCGGCGACCTCGCCGGCGAACCCCGCTGGGAGGACGCGCTCCGCCGACGTCTGGCCTGGCTGCGGCTCCGCGCCGCCGAACAGGCCTCCGCCCTCGCCGCTGAGATCCGCTCAGCGCGCCGGGCCGGAGACTGGGAGGCCTGCGCCGGCGCGCTGCCCAGGCTGCGCGCGCTGGAACGGGACCACCGGCTGGATCCGGCCGGAGAGGATGTCGCCGACATCGAGGTCTGGGCGGGGACTTTGGCCGCTGAAGCCGCGGCGGAAGCCGCCGCACGCACGGCAGTCCAGGAACTCGAGGACGAACTCGTCAAGCTGCGGGCCGACTCCGCGCGGGGCGCGCATCCCGCGGCGCTCATCGCCCGGCTGGGCGCCTGGCTTGAGCGCGCCGCCGCCTACGAGGAAAGACTGCCCGAAGGCGCCCTACGCGAAGCCCGTTCGCTCCGCCAACGCGCCCGCGCCCGTCTGAGCCGACGCTACACGCTGCTGCTCAGCGGATGGGTCGCGGCACTTCTGGTGATCGGGGCCGGCGCGGTCTGGTGGATCCAACGTCAGGGCGAGGAGCTGCGGGCCGCGCAGACGCTCGAGCAGGCGCGCAATCTGGTGGCCCGGTGGGAACATGCGGCGGCCGCACGTACCCTCGACTCCCTGCCCGCCGCGGGAGACGAGGTCGCGAAGCTTCGTTCCGACCTGGAGGCCAATCGCAAGGCCGAGGCAACGCTGCAGGAGGACGCCGCCTACTTGCGTGGCGCGCTCAAGGCCGGAGTGCGGGCGGAGGACGCGGCCAAGGTCGCACGTCGGCTGCGCGACTACCTGGAAAGGCTTGAGAAGGCGGGCGCCGCGGCGCGGGAGACGCTGGAGAAGGAATTCACCGAACCCGGTCGTCTCTCCGCGGAATGCGCCCGCGCCCTCGATCAGGCGAGAGCCGAACTCGCCGCCCAGGCGGCCACCCTCAAGGCGGCCCTCGGCGAAGGCGAAAAGGCCTCCGACCCCTCCGCCGCGGTCGCCGCCCTCGACCGGATGAAGGCCTTGATCAGGATTCTCACCGAAGCGGGCGATCGGGACGCGCGGATGGACGCTTATGCGGCCGAGGCGGACCGGGCCTCGGTACGGCTGGGCGATGAACGCAAGGCCCTCGAGGTCCGACGCGCCCTGGAACAGGCCCCGGACCTCCGGTCCTACCTCGACGCGCTGGCCAAGGTCTCAGCCGAGGCCGCGCCAGATTCCGAGCTACGCCGCCGTGCCACGTCCGCCCTGGCCGCCGCCAACGGTCTGCGCGAACTGCCCCGGGCGGCCCTGGCGCCGAGATTCGGCGCGATGTGGGACGCCGCCGCCCTGCCCGACCCGTCGGGAACCTTCCTTCCCGCCACGCTGAGCGAAGGCGAGGCCAACGCTCTCAGACGGGTCGGCGACGACTCCACCACGCGCCGCCTGCGCCGGCTCAGCCTCGTCTACCATTCCTCGCAGGGACGCCGTCCGATGCGCCAGATCATCGTGGTCGGGGAGCCGCTGACCCAGCGCAACTCGCTCAGCAACGGGACGGAGTTCATCACGACGGCCGATGAACTCACGCCTGAAGGCGCGATCCTGCGCGGCACCTGGAAACGCATCGAGTTCAACAATGACGTCAAGGTGGGGGAGTTCCTCACCGACGAAGGACCCATCGCGGAGGCCGCGCACTTCCGGCAGTTCGCACGGCTGGTCGACGAGTCCGGCAAGGCCTCCGCCCCCGTGCTGCGCACGCTCGACCTCGTGAGGCGTGCGGAGAAGGCCCCGGTGGAACTCAGGGCCTGGCAGGCGCAGGAGCTCTTCAAGGTCGCCGCCATGCGCCCCGAAGCCTGGGGGCTCACGTTCTCGCCGTCGGCCCAGCGCGACGCCGAGAAGCTGCGCCGGGTGACGCAGAACGCGATGACGCAGCACGACTTCCTTTTCCGCGAACGCTGGGCGGCTTCGCTGTCCGACCTCACGCTGGCGATGGTGCGCTCCACCGGACCCGATTACGCGCGGGAAGCCGCCGTCTGGCGCTCGCTCGTGACGGCCTTGCGCGCGAAGCAGCCGGTCTTCGCTGGCCACGTCGCCCCGGACGGCAAGCCGCTGCTGCGCGAACAGTCCAATGCCGACGCGCTCTACGGCATCAATCAGGAGGGCAAGCCCGCCCTGCTCTTCCGGACGGACTCCCAAGGGGTCGCGGAACGCGTCGCCGACCCGGCCCCCTACTCCCCTCTCCTCCGGATGCCCGGCTCAGTCGAGGAAAGCGTCAAGGCCGTGGGCGGAGAAGACATCCCCGCTCCGCCCGGAGGCTGGGAATCGATCCTGCAAGGCAGGGACATCTGAACCATGAGCCAGGAAAACTCGCACAGGCTGAGATGGAAGGGCACGGTGAGCGGACCGCATCCGGCCTCGCGCATCGCCGAGATGCTGCGCGCGGGCGAGATCAGCCTGGCGCACGGCGTGGAATCGGAAGGACGCTGGATGACCGTGCGGGAGTTCCTGCGCGGCGGCCGGGCGCCGAGGGAGTTCGCGCCCGCCCGCAGTCAATCGACCGATCACGCCGCCCCCGCGAGCGCGGCCGCCGAAGTCTCCGAACGCCAGCAGACGGACGACTCGATCGAACGTTCGGCGCGCGAAGGCTACCTCTGGTGCGGCTCGACCTTCCTCCTTCCTCCCGCCTTCGGCCTGCTGGTCTGGCTCTGGGTGCAGGCGGTGCCGGAGACGCAGCCCATCTCCCGTTTCGTGCTGCTGGCCTTTTGCGCGGCGCTGGGCTGCCTGCTCCCGGTCGCGATGGTCCGTCGTGTCGGGGCGGTCCTGGAACAGGAAGGCCTGGGCGAACTCCGGCAGGCCCAAGGCCGGCTATCGGTCATGCTGGCCGGGCTCGGTTTCGTCTTCTGGCTGGCCATGTTCTGGTTCCTCAAGGGGGGTTCCTGAGCCGCAAAGGGCTTGACGGAGAGGCGTGGCGCAGGTGGACTCCGCTTCCGGCCGAACGGTAGCGTAGCTCAGTTGGTTAGAGCGAGGGACTCATAAGCCCTAGGTCGGCGGTTCGATCCCGCCCGCTACCACCAGCCGGTGAATCAGGCCTTCAGCAGCGCCGCCACCGGCACGTCCAGTCCGTCCTTCCAAAGGGACTCCAGGGCGTAATCACGCCGCACGTCCGCACGGAAGATGTGGAAGACGGCGTCAAAGGCGTCGACGACGGTCCAGCCGCTGTCCTTGTGGGATTCGACGCCCCGAGGGCGGGAACCGGCCTCTTCCAGGGCGCGCTCCAGCTCGATCCGCAGGGCGCGCAGATGCGGCTCGGAATTGCCGGTCGCGACGACCAGCCAGTCGGCCACTGAAGAGAGCTGGCCGAGCCGCAGGACGCGGATGGCCTCGGCCTTCTTGTCATCAAGGGCGCGCACGGCGGCCAGAACGTGGGCGGGCAGCGCGGGCAGTTCGGCCGCCGGAGGCCTGACGGGGGAGGAAGAACGGCCACGGGCCTTGGAAACGGCGGGTTTGGAAGCGGGCTTCCTGACGGGCTTGGAGGCGGTCCTGCGCGCCGTCTTGCGGGCGGGCTTGTTCTTGGCGGCGGCTTTCTTCTTGGCGGGGGACATCTTCAGTCGCGGTAAAGACCGCGCTCCTCGATGAGTGCCGCCACGGCCGGGGGCAAGCCGTTTCGGGAACGGACCGGCGAACGCAGTGCTTCACGGATGAGGGTGGATGACCAAGGAGACTCGGGCTGGCGCAGCGGAATCACGCGCGCCAGGCCGCGAAGGGAGGCGGGTGGCTCCGCCCTGAGTCCGTCACGGGCAAGGACGGCGAATTCCACGAGCCGGCACAGTTCGGCGACGTCCTTCCAGCGGTCGAGCCGGAGAAGTTGGTCGGAACCGAGGATCCAGATGAGCCGGACGCCGGCGTGCTCCGCGGCGAGTTCACGCGCCGTGTCGATCGACCAGCTGGTCCCGCCCCGGCGCATCTCCCGGGCGTCAACCCGCGCCCAGGGCCGATCGGCGAACGCAAGCGCGACCATCGCGAGGCGGTCCGGGTCGGATGCGCGCGGAGGGTCGTCCCTCAGCGGCGCATGGGCGGCCGGAATGACCAGCAGGGAATCGAGCCCGAGCGCGGCATGCGCCGCATCCGCCACGGCCAGATGGCCGAGGTGCGGAGGGTCGAAGGTCCCCCCGAAGATTCCGATCGTCGGCGGCATCAGCCTTTTCTTGCCCGTGCGTCGCAAGTGGCAACCCAAAGCAGGCTTGTCCCCGGCGGCCCGCAGGCCGACTATGCGGACATGGCGCCGGCCTCACGCTTCCTCCCCAGCGACTTCGGTCCGGAAAGGACCGTCGCCATCATCGCCGGAAAGGGCCGCTACCCCGCCCTGCTGGCGGAATGCGCCCGGAGCCGCGGCGCCAAGGTCGCCCTCGTCGCCTTCGAGGACGAGACCGATCCGGCGCTCTTCGACTCCTTCCCGGAGGACCGGCGTCGCTCCGTGGCGGTCGGCAAGCTGGGACGGCTGCTCGAGGCGCTGTCGGAACTCGGCGCAGGGGGCGCGGTGATGGCCGGACAGGTCACGCCCCGCAAGCTCTTCTCCGGCATGGTGCCCGACCTCAAGCTGGTGGCCCTTCTGGCGCGGCTCAAGCAGCGCAATGCCGAGACGATCTTCGGCGCGGTGTCCGCCGAGATCGAGGCGACGGGCGTCCGCATGCTCGACGCGCGCGCCTTCCTCGACGACCACCTTGCCTCGGCGGGATGCATGACGGGCCGCTCCTTCGGAGCCGACGCCGAAGAGGTCGCGTTCGGCGTCCGGATGGCCCGCGAAATGGCCCGGCTCGACGTCGGGCAGTCGGTGGTCACGGCCAAAGGAACGGTCATCGCCGTGGAGGCCTTCGAGGGGACCGACAACATGCTCCGCCGCTGCGCCGCCACGGGCGGAAAGGAGATGCTCCTGACGAAGGCTTCCAAACGCGGTCAGGACTGGCGCTTCGACGTGCCCTGCTTCGGACTGCGGACGCTCGAGAGCATGGCGGAAGGCAAGGTCGCGCGCGCGTCGCTGGAAACCGACGGCGTGCTCATCCTCGACCGGCCCGCGGTCATCACGCGGGCGCGGGAGCTCGGCATCGAACTGAACGGCTTCGCTCCGCTCACCTGAACGGGAGCGGCGTCAGTCGAAGAAGCCCCAGCCGGGCACGCTCTGCGCGATCACCCAGCCGGCGGCGAGCGCCAAGGCGACCAGCATCAGTCGACGACGTCGCACGGACGCGCCGGCATCCTCTTCGTCCGCATAGTTGATGCCTTGGCGGGCGGAGAGGGACACGCGCACTCTCACATACCAAGGCAGGCGGGTCTGTTCGGAGAGATCCCGGTGCACGTAGGCGCCTTCGCGGTAATCGCGGCGCTTCCAAAGGCGTGCATCGAGCAGTCGGACCATCCCTTCCTCTATGAACCTCTCCCGGACGCTTTACAAGCGAAGGCTGCGCGGGTAGTCACTTGCCCGTGAAGTCCACCGCCAGGTCCGTCCGAGCCCTCAAGGGGGTCCGGCCCGTCGTATGCCTGACGGCCTACGACACCCCGACGGCCCGGATGGCCGCCGAAGGGGGCGCCGACCTCATTCTGGTCGGGGACTCGCTCGGAAACGTCGTCCTGGGCCTGCCGGACACGGTCGGCGTGACGATGGACATGATGGTCCACCACACGGCCGCCGTGACCCGCACGATCCAGGACCGTCTCGTGGTGGCGGACCTGCCCTTCGGCGTCGCCCACGAGGGTTTCTCCAAGCTGCTGGGCTGCTGCCGACGGCTGCTCCAGGAAGGGGGAGCCCAAGCGGTCAAAATCGAGGGGGGCGCGACGCTGGCCAAATCGGTCGCCCGCCTGGTCGACGCCGGAATCCCGGTGATGGGGCACGTCGGGCTGCTGCCCCAGCGCTCCCGGGCCAAAGGGTTCCGCAAACAGGGACTGACACCCGAGGACCAGGCCCGCCTGCTCGAGGACGCCCGGTCCATCGCCTCGGCCGGGGTGTTCTCGATGGTGGTGGAATGCGTCGAGGCCTCCTTTATGCCGACCATCACGGCCGCCGTCCCGGTCCCGACGATCGGCATCGGATCCGGCAAGGGGTGCGACGGCCAGATCATCGTCATCCACGACCTCCTCGGTCTGACTCCCGTGCCCCCGCCCTTCGTGCGCCCCGAAGCCCGGTTGCACCGCTCGGGTGTCGCCGCCATCCGTCGCTGGGCCCGCAAGGTCCGCAGCCGCTCTTCCCGATGAACTGCGTCGTATTCGGAGCCGGAGCCTGGGGCACGGCCATGGCCATCCACCTTCGCCGACAAGGCCATACGGTCACGCTCGTGCCCCGCAGGTTGGAACAGGCGCTCGCCATCTCCGACGCGCGCGAGAACCGGGACTACCTCCCCGGCCGACGTATCGACGACAGCATGCAGATCGGGCTGGAGCCGGCACCGGCGCTCATGGACGCCGAACTGGTCTTCCTGGCCTGCCCCTCCAAAGGGCTCCCCGAGCTGCTCTCCCGCATCGGACCGGCCGCGAAGTCGGCCAAGGTCCGCATGGCCATCTCCCTCATCAAGGGCCTCGACCAGTCCACCCTGCGCCGTCCCTGCGAACTGATCGCCGAGGCGTTCGGTTCGACGCCGGTGGCCACCCTGAGCGGCCCGAGCAACGCCGACGAGGTCGCGCAAGGCCTGCCCACGGCGCTGGTGCTGGCCGCTGAACGGGACGACGACCTGCTGCGCGAGGTTCAGGCCGCGGTGAGCGGACCGACGCTCCGGGCCTACACTTCCTCGGACCTCATCGGGGTCGAGATCGGCGGCACGATCAAGAACGTCTACGCGGTCGGCGCCGGCCTGTGCGACGGACTGGGACTGGGCTCCAACGCCAAGGCGGCGCTGCTGACGCGCGCGATTCAGGAGATGATGCGCCTCGGCCAGGCGGTCGGCGGCAAAGCCGAGACGTTCCTCGGCCTCGGCGGAGTCGGTGACCTGATGGCCACGGCGCACGGCCCCTGGAGCCGCAACCGCGCGCTCGGGGAGGCGCTCGCCGCGGACGCGCCCAAGGCCCTCGCGGCCCTCGCCGGCAAGAAGGAGGCGGTCGAAGGGCATCGCGCCACGGAGACCCTCACGCGTCTCGCCAAGTCCCGCGGCATCGACGCCCCGATCCTCTTCTGCCTGCACGAGATTCTCTACGGAGGTCTCGACCCGCGCGCAGGAGTGACGGCGCTCATGACCCGCGACCTCCGCTCGGAGTCGTGATGCCGGAAGGGGTCGAGAACCGGCCCTCGGCCATCGAGGGCGCAGGACTCTTCGCGACACGGGACTTCCGGACCGGGGAACGGATCGCACCCTATTCCGGTCCGGCATCCTCCGCTCCCGTCGCGTCCCCCGACGGCAAGGTCTTCAGTCTGGAAATCCGGCCGGGGCTCTGGATCGACGGCTCAGGGCAGGATAACGCGGCCCGCCACGCCAACCACTCCTGCGACCCCAACGCGGAACTGGTCTGGGATCACAAGGAAGGCGCCGGCTGGCTGACGGCCCGACGTGAGATACTGCCCGGCCAGGAGATCACCTTCGATTACGGGTTCAGTCTCGCCGAATCACTCGCCCACCCCTGCCGCTGCGGCAGCCCGGCCTGCGCCGGTCGCATCATCGCGGCCCCCTTGAGAGCGGCCCTGCGGCGCCACCTCCGGCCCCCCGGGACAAGGAGGGATTGACCCCTCCCCCGCCGACAGTCACTTTTCAGGAAGCCGTTTCCGACCCTTTGTTCATGAAAAAAGTCGCCCTTACCGAGCTCGACCCGCGCCTGCAGAAACAGGTGACCCTGGCCGAACAGCAGATCCGCACCAACCCGCAGTATGCGATCGAGATCCTCACCGGCATCCTCGCCCGCAACCCGGGCTGCGTCGAGGTCCGCCGCGCCCTCCGGCAGGCGCAGAAGGCCGTGCTGGGCACCCGCAAGGGGCTGTTCGACGGCGTGGTGGGGGCCCTGACCTCCAGCAAGATCGCCAAGGCGGTTGAAGCCGACCCGGTCGCCGCCATCAACGAAGCCGAGGCCGCCCTGGCCAAGAAGCCCACCGACGCCAACGCGAACAAGACCATCGCGCTGGCCGCCACCAAGCTCGGCTTCCACGCCCTCGCCGCCTTCGCCTACGAGGAGCTCGCCGCCAACGACCCCAAGGAGGTCCAGCATTTCGTCGATCTCGCCAACACCTGGATCGCCGGCAGCGAATACGACAACGCGCTGCACGCGGCCGACGCCGGGCTCAAGCTGTTCCCCGGCAACGGCGACCTGCAGGAGGCCGTGCGTCGCGCCTCGGTCAGCAAGACCATGAAGAAGGGCAACTGGGAGGACAAGGGCGACTTCCAGTCCAAGCTCAAGGACAAGGAGGAGGCGCTCCGGCTCGAACAGGCGGCCCGCAAGGTCACCGACGCCACCACCGCGGCCGAACAGATCGCCATCCTCGCCCAGAAGCTTCAGGAGCAGCCCGACAGCATCGACCTGTACCGTGACATCGTCCGGCAGTTCATCGCCGTCGGCGACCTGGACAACGCCATCGCCTGGCTCCAGCGCGGCCGCATGACCACGCTCGGCAAGGCCGACACGTCCCTCGAACGTCAGGAGACCGACCTGGTGGTCCAGCGCTACGAGGCCCGTTCGAAGCAGCTGCGCGAACGCGCCGCGGCCTCCCCGGGAGACGCCGCCGCCCAGGCCGAGCTCGCCGCCAACGAGGCGGAGCTCGCCGACTACCGACTGCGCATGGCCGCCAGCCTGGTCGAACGCTATCCGAACGACTACTCCTTCCGCTACGAGTACGGCACGATGCTGCTCGCGGCCGGCCGCACCGACGAGGCCGTGCAGCAGCTGCAGTACGCCCAACGCAATCCGAAGTACCGCCAGCCGGCGCTCCTCGCGATCGGCCGGGCGTTCGTGGTCTCGGGCAAGTTCGACCTCGCGGTGGAGCAGCTCACGGCCGCCAAGGGCGAGATCCAGGTGATGAACGACCTCAAGAAGGACGTGATCTACGAACTGGGGCTCGCCTACGAGAAGATGGGCAAGGCCAAGGAGTCCGTCGACGAGTACAAGGTCATCTACATGGCCGACTCGGGCTTCCGCGACGTGGCCAAGAAGATCAACGATTTCTACGAGCGCCAGAAGGGCGCCTGAACGACCCAGCCGGCCACCCGGTCGGCGCGACGCGCCGCCGCCCTCCCCTGCCCATGGCACTCACTCCTTTCCGCAGCCGCCTCATCGCCGACGTCGGCATCAGCATGGGGGACGAAGGCAAGGGACGCCTCATCCCTGAGATCGTCCGCGAACTGCAGGCCTCCACGGGCCGCCGCGACGCGGTCGGCACGGTGATCAAGGTCAACGGCGGAGCCAACTCCGGCCACACGGTCGCCGGCCTCAAGCTCAACCTCCTCCCCGGCGGAGTCGCCGAACGGGACGTGCCCTGCCTCGCGCTGGGCGCCGGAGTGGTCGCCGACCCTCGCAAGGCCCTCTGGGAGGCGCTGCCGCTGGAAAAGGCAGGCCTGCCGGTGCTCAACCGGCTGCTCATCGACGAACGCTGCATGATCAGCGACGTCGCCCACCGCATCCTCGACCTGGCCTGGGAAGACTACCGGGTGGAAAGGCTCGGCCAGGAGCCGCGCGGCTCCACGGGACGCGGCATCACGCCGGCCTACGCCGACGAAGTCGGGCAGTTCCAGATGCACTACGCGGAGTTCCTTTCGGACCGCACGGAATACGCGGCGCGGCTCTCGGCCCGGCTCGACCGGGCCGCGGCCACGGTCCGCGACGTCTGCCGCCTCGCCCCCGAAAAATGGGCCGGCCTCTTCCTCCGCCTGACCGAGGCGGAACAGCGCGCCAACAAGGGGGCGATCGATTCGGGGGTCTTCCGCGCCGCGGAGTTCGACTTCACGCGCTTCGCCGGCAAGGAGCCCTTCACGTTCGACCACGCCGCGGTGCTCGCCGCCTGGTGGGACGCGGGCTCCCGGCTCGCCGGCTGCGTGGGCGACGTCCGGGAAAGGGTCCTGGGCGACCTCTCGGCGGGACGCACGGTGCTCGGAGAATTCGGCCAGGCCTACTGGCTCGACAAACGCGCCGGGTTCGCGCCCAACGTCACGGCTTCGCACACCTACGTGCCGGAGTTCTTCCAGTCGGCCGGCATCCCCGCCCAGGCGGTCCACACGGTGGGCTGCTGCAAGGCCTACGACACGAAGGTGGGGACGCACGTGTTCCTCACGAAGATGCCTGACGGACATCCTCTGCAGGAGGCGCTCTCCCGCCTCGAATTCGGCACCAGCACGGGACGGCAACGCATGGTCGGCTGGTCCGACCTGGTCGAGAAGGCCGACGCGCTCCGCTACGGCGGCTATGACGACCTGGTCATCAACAAGCTCGACGCGCTCTCGCCCCACGGCGCCTGGAAGGGCGGCGACCTCCAGGTCTGCACGGGCTACGCCGACGAGTCCGGCAAGGTGCTGCCGGGAGTGCCCCGCAATGACGCGGTGCGCCGCCGGCTCCGTCCGGTCTACGCGACGCTTCCCGGCTGGACGGAGGACATCTCGAAGGTGCGCTCTTTCGCGGCCCTGCCCGCCGCCGCCCGACGCTACGTGGCCTTCACGGTCGCGGAAATCGTGCGGCTGGCCTCCCGCGGCGGCTCGCTCGCGGTCCTGCCCAATCTCCGGTATGTCGGGGTCGGGCCGGACCCTGAGCAGATCATCTCCGACGTGCCCGCCACGGCCGAACTGATCCGGCAGGCCTGAGAGGATGGAGGAGCGTTTCCATACGTTCGCGTTCCCGCTGACGGCCTTGGTCGACGTCTCCAAGGTCGAGCCGGGCGTCTCCGACCTGCGCATGCTCGCCAAGCAGCTGGGGCGCTGGTTCGTCTCGGAGTTCTCCCTGACGCACAAGGGGGTCACGATCGAAGGCACTCCTGACGGGGCGGTGTTCATCATCGCGGGAATCGGCGAATCTCACTGGCCGAAGATGATCGCGCTCGCCCAGTCGCAGTCCTGCGCGCTGTTCCTGGTCCTGCCCGACGGCAACGGCTCGCATCGGCTCAAGCCGCTCGACGTGCCCAAGGCCTGAGGATCAGGCGGCGAAAGCCCGCACGGTCTCGAGATGGAGCTCGGCCACCTGCTCCAAGGTCAGGCCGCCCCACTTGTAGCCGCCCGCCAGGACGAAGGCCGCAGGCACTCCGTGGCGCTGCGCCCACTCGACGACGCGGCGCTCACGCTCACGGATGACCTCGTTGTCGACTCCCTCGAGGCCTCCGGCGCGGCCATGGGCGTCCATGCCCGCGTTATAAAGGAGGAAGGCCACTCCTTTCAGGTGCGACAAGGCACGGTCGACGGCGCGGAGATAACGGCCGGGCTGCCGCACGATTTCAGCCAGGTGGCGCTTGGGATCGGAGGGGTTCCAGAGGTCGAAATCGACCACGCTCACGTCCGCCAGCCGGACACGTCCGTCCGCGGCGAGGATGTCGGCGGTGCCGCCTCCGAAATGGGCGTCCAAGTCAAGGATGCCGACCTCAGGGACGCGCTCCAACGCCCTGAGGGCGCCGAGAGCCAGTCCGTTCAGGGTGCAGTAGCCGGTGCCATAGGAACGTCCGGCATGGTGCAGTCCGCTGGAAAGGCTTCCGGAGCGCCCTGACTCCAAGGCTTCGTCCACGGCATCCCTCACGCCGCCGGTGCTCGCCAGAACGCTCCGAAGGAGCGGTTCAGACCAGGTGCCGACGGCCAGCGATCCGCCCTGGGCGCCGAAGACACGGTCTAGGTAGGAACGGTCGTGGATGCGGGAGAGCTCCTCGATTTCCGCCGGTCTGGGCGCGACGAGACGCACCTGCGGGAGCTCGCGTCGGACGGCTTCCGCCACGAGCCGGGACTTGGTCACGGTCTCCGGTCCTTTCTCCACGGCGTAATCATCGGAGTAATGGACGCGCAGGGCGCGGCGGGAGGGCGTGGTGTTCATGTCATTCTTGTATCACCCGGTACGGCCGGAGGCAAATCCGGCGCCTGTCATAGAGTTGCGCGTCGCGCCGAAACCGGCACCATTCCACCCATGTCGAACTTCGAAGTCAGGATTCCCCGCGATCTGGCGCGCCAGCTGGGTGAAGAGGCCGTGCAAGTGGCACGGCGCGGTCGCTATGTCCGGACCGACGGCACGGAGGTGGTCATCGACGCCGACATCGC
>CAIOPO010000154.1 GCA_903860195.1 uncultured Opitutia bacterium
CCCCTACCGCGCGCATCCACGCCACACCCTTGCCAACCCTCCGCTTACCCCCACACTCCGCCTCAGTTCCTTGTGAGCATTTCCCAGGGGAGTCCGGTGGAGGACTGAGATGAGGCTTCGCCTCGAACCCTAGTACCTGATGCGCCTCGGCGCCGTAGGAAGTGGATCACGCCTCACAGCTACCCCATTTCCTGCCTTGGTAGGGCCGACGACCCTCGTCGGCCGGGCCGCCGCAGGTAGGGTCGACGACCCTTCGTCGACCGCCCCTCCGCACCCTCATCGGCATCCCTCGTCCCCGTGTCACCTTGCCAGCGTGTCAACTAACGTTCCCAGCCCCAGCCCGTGTCCCTGTCCCTCTGTATCTCCCCATGTCCCCGTGCCCCCGTGCCCACTTGCCCCCTTCTGATCAACTGAGCCTCCGAGCCTCTAATCAGCAGCCCCAGCCCCAGCCCCAGCCCTTTCCCCCCTCCTCCATCTTTCATCCTCCATCCCCCTTCCCAATGGTCTCCGACAAACAACCCAACGCTTTTCCCAACTCGACCCGCATCTACGTGCCCGGCTCCCGGGCCGATCTCCGGGTCCCGATGCGTGAGGTGACGCTTTCCGATACGCGTCGTCCCGACGGGACGACCTCCCCCAACGCCCCCATCCGGATCTACGACACTTCCGGCGCCTGGGGCGACCCCGCGTTCCACGGCGATGTCGAGAAGGGCCTGCCGGCCATCCGCGCCGGCTGGATTCTGGAGCGGGGCGATGTCGAAGCGGTGCAGGGCAGGGCGCTCAAGCCGGAAGACGACGGCTATCTCTCCTGGAAGCACGCCGAGACGGCTCAGCGCGCGACTTCGCGCAACCGCCTGGTGCAGTTCGACCGCGCCGGGCGTCAGGTGCTCCGCGGCAAGCCCGGACAGCGGCCGACGCAGCTCGCCTACGCGCGACAGGGCATCATCACGCCGGAGATGGAGTTCATCGCCATCCGGGAGAATCTCCGGCTGCAGCAGGTCCGCGAGGAGGCCTCGCGCCGGGACGCGCTCTCGTTCCAGCACCCGGGACAGTCCTTCGGAGCCGCCATCCCCAAGGAGATCACGCCGGAATTCGTCCGCGACGAGGTCGCCCGGGGTCGCGCCATCATCCCCGCCAACATCAACCACCCGGAGCTGGAACCGATGATCATCGGCCGGAATTTCCTGGTGAAGATCAACACCAACATCGGCAACTCCGCCGTGGCCTCGTCCATCGAGGAGGAGGTCGAGAAGATGCGCTGGTCGGTCCGCTGGGGCGGCGACACGCTGATGGACCTCTCCACGGGCAAGAACATCCACCAGACGCGCGAGTGGATCCTCCGCAACTGCCCGGTCCCGGTCGGCACGGTGCCGATCTACCAGGCGCTCGAGAAGGTCAACGGCCGCGCCGAGGACCTGACCTGGGAGATCTTCCGGGACACGCTCATCGAGCAGGCGGAGCAGGGGGTCGACTACTTCACCATCCACGCCGGGGTGCGGCTGGCCTACATCCCGCTCACGGCCCGTCGGGTCACGGGCATCGTGTCCCGCGGGGGCTCGATCCTGGCCAAGTGGTGCCTGGCGCATCACAAGGAGAACTTCCTGTTCACGCATTGGGACGAGATCTGCGACATCATGGCGGCCTACGACGTGTCGTTCTCGATCGGTGACGGTCTGCGTCCGGGCTCGATCGCCGACGCCAATGACGAGGCGCAGTTCGCCGAATTGAAGACGCAGGGCGACCTCACCAAGCGCGCCTGGGAGCGCGGGGTGCAGGTGATGAACGAAGGCCCGGGTCACGTGCCGATGCACATGATCAAGGAGAACATGGAGAAGCAGCTGGAGTGGTGCCACGAGGCGCCGTTCTACACGCTCGGGCCCCTCACGACCGACGTCGCCCCGGGCTACGACCACATCACGTCCGCCATCGGCGCCGCGATGATCGGCTGGTACGGCACGTCGATGCTCTGCTACGTGACGCCCAAGGAGCACCTCGGGCTGCCCAACAGGGACGATGTCCGCGAAGGGGTCATCGCCTACAAGATCGCGGCCCATGCGGCCGACCTGGCCAAGGGACACCCCGCCGCCCAGATCCGCGACAACGCGCTCTCCAAGGCCCGGTTCGAGTTCCGTTGGAAGGACCAGTTCGCCCTGTCATTGGACCCCGAGCGCGCCCAGGAGTATCACGACGAGACCCTGCCGCAGGAGTCGGCCAAGACCGCGCACTTCTGCTCCATGTGCGGTCCCAACTTCTGTTCCATGCGCATCACTGACGACATCCGGAAGTTCGCCGAGGCCCAGGGCGTCGACGAGCAGGCCGCCCTCGCCAAGGGCATGGAGGAGAAGTCCCGCGAATTCCGCGAGCAAGGCGGCGAGCTGTATCGTTGAGCGAAGCCGCCTCAGCGGCGGCTTCGCAGCGGGCTCGTGGGCATTAGGTAGGGCCGACGACCCTTCGTCGACCGCCTGCCTTGGGTAGGGTCGGCACTGCGTGCCGACCTAGCTCTGCCTCTCCTCGACCGTCCTGCCTCTGGTAGGGCCGACGACCCTCGTCGGCCGGGCCGCCGCAGAGCTGCCTTTAGGTAGGGTCGACGACCTTCGTCGACCGGCTCCGCCGCGCCCTCCTTTGCAGGAGTGCACGATGAATCGTGCCCCTGCCTCCCGCCGCCCCTGCGTCTGCCCCTTTCCCTAAGCATCGGAATCTGCCCCTGCCCGTGCCCCTGTCCCTTGCCTTTTGCTCTTCCGAGCCTCTGGGCCTCCGAGCCTCTAATCATTAGCCCAAGCCCTGCCCCTATCCCTTTGCATCTCCCCGTGTCCCCATGTCACCGTGCCCACGTGCCCCCTGCGGCGCCTTGCGCCGCCCCCCATGCCCCCTCGCCCGCCTTCCAGTTCATCGCCCTCGCGCCAGCGCTCCGCCGTCGCGCTGACCTCCTCCACGGCATGGTATGACACCCCGCTGTATTACGACATGGTGTATGCCGACTACACGGCGATGGAGACGCGCTTCATCGAGGGAATCTGCCGACGGCACGCCGGCACCGGTCGCCGGCCGCTCCGCGTCCTTGAACCGGCCTGCGGTTCCGGCCGACTGCTCGAATCCCTCTCCCGGCGCGGCCATCACGTCCACGGGTTCGACCTCAATCGCCACCAGGTCGCCTTCGCCCGCGATCGTCTGCGGCGAAAGGGACTGAAGGGCAGGGTATGGATCGATTCCATGGACCGCTTCAAGCTGCCGACCGAGCGTCCCTTCGACGTTGTGCACTGCTTCGTCAGCACGTTCAAGTATCTCACCACCGGCGCCGCCGCCAAGCGTGCCATCCGCCTCATGGCCGCGGCGGCCCGGCCCGGCGGTCTAGTCCTCATCGGCCTGCACATGAGCGACTATCGCGACCGGAGGGAAGGGTATGAGCGCTGGATCGGTCGGCGCCGGGGCCTGAAAGTCATCAGTCACACCTGGTCCTATCGTCCTGACCGCAGGACACGCCTTGAGCCCATGAAGACGCGCATGCGCATCCTCCGTGGCGATCAGGTCCGCGTGGAGGACACCCATTGGAACTTCCGCACCTACTCCCCCAAGGAGCTCAAGGAACTCATCGCTCAGGCCCCGGCCCTCGAGCTCGTCGCCTGCCACGACTTCCGGTACGAACTTCATTCCACCCGCCGCATCGACAACGAATACGGCGACATCATCCTCGTCCTCCGCAGGAAGCAGCCCCGGCCCTAGCCCCAGCCCTAGCCCCGGCCCTAGCCCCAGCCCTAGCCCTGCGGCGCCTTGCGCCGCCCCCCTTGCCTCTACCCCTTCCTCGGGCATACCGCCGTTCCTATGCCGAACCGCGACGATGAAAACGACCCCCAGAG
>CAIOPO010000155.1 GCA_903860195.1 uncultured Opitutia bacterium
GACGAACATCTGGCTGTTTTCGCCACGCTCGCCCTGGCCCGCAGGAAATCGCCGCTGCTCGCCGGGACCTTGGGCAGCCCTCATGACGCCGTGATCGTCGAGGCGGCCAGGGCGATTCATGACGACGAAGGCGTGCCCGCCGCCTTGCCCGCCCTCGCGGCCTCTCTCAGCCGGCATATTCTCCCGCCCGTCGCGGCCCGCCGGTCCATCAACGCCTGCCTGCGCATGGGCACGCCGGACGACGCGGCACGGCTCGTTCGCTGGCTGCGTTCCAATGCAAACAACCCCGATCTGGTCGGGGAGGTGCTGGAATGCCTCCTGGCCTTCGACGCTCCTTCCGCGCTGGACAGGGTCGACGGCGTGGCGCGCGTCCATGCCCCGCGTGATGCGGCCGCCATCGCTAAGGCCATAGCCCCCGCCCGCGATCTTCTGGTCGGCCAGACCAGGCCTGATCTGCGCACGCTGTCCTTCAAGATCCTCCTCAAGCACCGCATCGACGTCCCCGCCGAAGTCCTGCTGGGCCTGGCCAAGGACCGGAACGCCCCGTCCGAATTGCGTGCCGACGCCATCCGGATGCTCGTGGAAAAATCTCCCAATGACGGCATCAAGGCGGCCGCCGCGGCCTGCGACAACGGCAACTCGGCCGAACTGCGCATCGCCGCCTTCGGCATTCTGCTCAAATCCGACCCCGGCTCGGCCTTCGCCGTGGGACAGTCCCTCATGAAATCCCGCTCGGCGAAGCCCGCCGAGAAGCAGGCCGTCCTGCTTGCGGCCGCTCGATCGCCCCATCCGGCCGCCCGTGCGATTTTCTACGGCGCGGTCGATGAGTACGTTTCCGGCAAGCTCGCCGCCTACCTCAGGCTGGAGGTCCATGAGGCCGCCCTCGAATCGCCTGATCCGGACATCAGGGCGCGCGTGACCGCCGTGCACGCAGACAAGGGAATTGAAAAGGCCCCGGACGGCACGCCTTATTCCGTGCTCACCGAAGGCGGCGACGCCGCTCGCGGAAAGCAAGTCGTGAACGAGCATCTCAACGCGAATTGCGTGGGCTGTCATCGGATCGAATCAGAAGAAGGCAGCGAAGTGGGCCCCAAGCTGCGCGGACTTACTTTCGGGAAGGCGCGGACCGAGCTGGTCGAATCGCTCGTGGCGCCGTCCGCCAGGATTTCGCCCGGCTTCGGTCTGGCCACCCACACGCTCAAGGACGGCACGACGCTCGTCGGCTCCACCCTTTCGGAAACGGAGGCCAAGCTGGTCATCCGGCTGGCTGACGGCTCCGAACGGACCTTGGCCAAGTCATCGGTGGTCGCCTCGACGCCCGTCATCTCGGTCATGCCGCCCATGCTGGGAATACTCACCCACGAGGAAATCCGCGACGTCGTGGCTTACCTGGCCGAACTGAAGCCGAAGTCGTCGTCGAAGAAGCGATGACCGTCTTCCGCCGCATGCTCCTGCTGTCTGCGGCGTGCTTGCTCGCGGCGTGCGCCCTCGGCGCCCCTCCGCCGCATCCGAATCCGTCCGTCCCTCAGGAGCGTCTGGTTTCAGGATGGCAGCGTCAGTATGAGAGCTGGCGAAGGCATGCGCCCGCGGCCCGCCTTGAAGA
>CAIOPO010000156.1 GCA_903860195.1 uncultured Opitutia bacterium
CTGGTTCGTCTCCTTCCAGAACCGCTCCTCATCGACGCCGTAGGCGCGGAAGAGAGGGGTCTGCATGTAGCCCGGGCAGAGGGTCTTGTCGAAATCCCACACGCACGAGAGGACGTGGGTGCCGCGCAGGGCGGGTTCCTTGGGCTGCATGAAGGTCGGGAAGCGGTTGGAAAGGGGGCTTGCGGAGCGTCTCCGCGGCGACTCCATTGAATAAGGGAGGGATGGCCCCTCTCCAAGTCCCGATTGGCCCCGCCTCCATGTCGTCCAACCCCCTCCGACCCGATCTCACGGCCCTGCGGCGGCGGCTGGCGGAACTGGAAGGGCTCATGGCCGACCCCGCCACCTTCGGCGACGCCCGCCGGGCCGCGGCGCTCGGAGCGGAACTGCGTTTCACCGCCAAGGCGGTGAAGGCGGACGACCGGCTGGTGGCGCTGGAGCACGAGCTGGCGGGGGCCCGCGCGATGGCCAGGGAGGCCGACGCGGGCATGCGGACCATGGCCGAGGAGGAGGTGCGCCGGCTTGAGCCGGCGGTCGAGGCGGCGCGCCAGGAACTGGTGCGGGCGGTCATCCCGCCCCACCCCGACGATTCCCGCAACGTGCTGGTGGAGGTCCGCGCCGGCACGGGCGGCGACGAGGCCGCGCTCTTCGCGGGCGACCTGCTCCGGGCCTACTCGCGCTTCGCGGAACGCCGCGGCTGGAAGCATGAGCTGCTCTCGCTCTCGCCTTCGGACCTGGGAGGCGTGCGCGAGGCGGTGCTGCTCATCGAAGGCGAGGGGGCGGCGGCGCTGCTGCGCCACGAGGCGGGCGTGCACCGCGTGCAGCGCGTGCCGGCGACGGAGGCCTCGGGCCGTGTCCACACTTCGGCCGCGACGGTCGCGGTGCTGGCGGAGGCGGAGGAGGCGGAGGTCACGCTCAAGCCGGAGGACCTGGAGATCACGGTGGCCCGCGCGTCCGGCGCCGGCGGCCAGCACGTCAACAAGACGGAGTCGGCGGTGCAGATCATCCACCGGCCCACGGGGCTCACGGTCTACTGCGCGGACGAACGCTCGCAGCTGCGCAACCGCCAGAAGGCGCTGCGGGTGCTGCGCTCGCGGCTGCTCGACCAGACGCGCGCCAAGGAGCGCGAGGCCCGCGCGGACGCCCGGCGCTCGATGGTGGGCTCGGGTGACCGCTCGGAGCGCATCCGCACCTACAATTTCCCCCAGAACCGCATCACGGACCACCGGGTGGACCTCACGGTCCACGGCATCGAGCAGGCGCTGGACGGCGGACTGGACGAGATCGTGGAGGCGCTGCGCGACGCCGAACTGCGCGAGCGGGCCGAAGCGCTCAGTCGGCCTTCAGCGTGAACGAGGCGCGGCCGGCGTCCACGCGGAACCGGCCGGAGGCGGGATCGCCGTCGTCGAGGCGCTCATCGACCGATTGCAGCACGCGCACGGTCTCGGGGTCGAAGGAGGCGGGCAGGAAGACGACCGCCGGACGGCCCTCCGCCCCGCGGTTCTGAAAACGCCAGGCGCCGGGCACGCCCGTCTTGGCCACCGCGCCGCGCACGGGACCGTAACCGTAGGCGCCCACGGCCTCGGGGGGATTCGCCAGGTCGAAGTCCGCCGGCCAGGCTCCCTTCTCCGAACGGTGCTGGAGGATCGGCGTCGGCACGGCGAGGAAGGCCTCGTAGATCGGCGCCACGAGCCGGTGCTTCCAGAAGATGACCGCGCCGGCGACCAGCAGACCGAGGACGAGGCCGATGAAGCCCATGCTGAGGGCGTGCTGCCAGGATCGGGAAGGCGGCGCCTGCAGGACCTTGAGGGGCTCGGACATCGGCAAGGATTGTCGCCAAGGCCCCGCCCGGGGCAAGGCAGGAGGCGCAGGTTTTGCTTCTTGGAGCGGAGGCCCGCTTGGGCCTTGATGGGGCGATGGACCGGGAGTTCCTGGAGCGCTTCGCAGGGGTCGGCCGGCTCTACGGCCGCGCCGGACTGGAGCGCCTCGCCGGCTCTTCCTTCATGGTGGTGGGGCTCGGCGGAGTCGGATCGTGGACGGTCGAGGCGCTGGCCCGCAGCGGCGCGGGGTCGCTCACGCTGGTGGACGGCGACTCGGTCTGCGCCTCCAACACCAACCGGCAGCTCCACGCGCTCGACGGGACCGCGGGTCGGCCCAAGACGGAGGCGATGGCGGAACGGGCGCGCGCCATCCGGCCGGGCCTCCGCACGGAGCTGCGGGCCAGGTTCGTGACCCGCGCCAACGCGGCCGAGACGCTCGCGGGCTTCACGGGAGTGGTGGTCGACGCGATCGACGCGCTCTCGCCCAAGTGCGCGCTGCTCGACGAATGCCGCCGGCGCGGGCTGCGCACGGTGTCGGCCGGAGGCTGCGCCGGACGGCTCGACGGGACAAGGGTCCGCGTGACGGACCTCTCGCAGTCACGGGATGACGCGCTGCTCATGCTGGTGCGCAAGCGCCTGCGCCAGAACTTCGGCTTCCCCCGCAAGGGCGCGTTCGGCATCTCCTGCGTCTGGTCCGACGAGCCCCCCGTCGCCGCCACGGACTGCGAAGGCCTGCCGGGCGGCGAGCTGCCCGAGGACGAGGACCTGCGCCCCAACTGCGAGTGGGGCTTCGGCACGGCCGCCCATGTGGCCGGGGCCTTCGGACTGGCCGCCGCGGGCGAGGCGATCCGGCTGGCGCTGCTGCCGCCGGAGCAAGGCTGACGCGTTTCCTTGCCGAGCCGCCCGCCGCGGGGCTATCTGGGGACAGCATGCCGTCCGTCACGCTGCCCGCCGAAGCCCTGATGACCGTCACGGGCCTGCCCTACCCGCTCAAGGCGAAGGGCAAGGTCCGCGAGGTCTTCGACCTCGGGGAGCACTACCTGATCGTGGCCACGGACCGGCTCTCGGCCTTCGACGTGGTCATGCCCAACGGGGTGCCGGGCAAGGGCGTGCTGCTCACGCAGATCAGTCTCTGGTGGTTCGAGCAGGCCAAGGCGATCTTCCCGACGCACCTGCTGCCGGACCACGCCGTCGCGCTCGAACGCGCGCTGCGCGGACACGAGCACCTCATCCCGCGCTCGATGATCGTGCGCAAGCTGCGCCCGCTTCCGGTGGAAGCGGTGGTGCGCGGCTACCTCGCGGGCAGCGGCTTCAAGGAATACTCCCGCACGGGGGCGATCCTCGACCACGCCCTGCCCCGCGGCCTGCTCGACGGCTCGCCGCTCCCCCAGCCCATCTTCACGCCGTCGACCAAGGCCGCCGAAGGCCATGACGAGCCGATCACGCTCGCGCGCTGCGAGGAGATCCTGGGCGGCGCGGTGTTCCGCCAGGTGCACGACGCCTCGATCGCGCTCTACCGGATGGGCAAGGAACGCGCCGCGCGCGCGGGCATCATCCTCGCGGACACGAAGTTCGAGTTCGGTCAGGCGGAGGACGGCTCGCTGGTGCTCATCGACGAGGTGCTGACGCCCGACTCCTCGCGCTATTGGCCGGCGGCCACCTGGCAGCCGGGCCGCGCGCAGCCCTCCTACGACAAGCAGTTCGTGCGCGACTGGCTCGAAAGGCAGCCGTGGGACAAGACCGCGCCCGGCCCGACGCTGCCGCCCGACGTGGTCGCGCGCACGCAGTCGCTCTACCGGGAATGCCTGGAACGGCTCACGGCCCGCTGAACGCGCCATGGAGCACCTCAAGGCGCTGCTAACGCTGCTGGCCGTGCTCAATCCGGTCGGGGTCATCCCGTTCTTCATCCATTTCACCGACGGACTCAGCGCAGAGCAGCGCCGGCGCACGGCGGTCATCAGCAGTCTCACGGTCTTCGCGGTCATCGCGGGCAGCGCCTTCGCGGGCGTGCGCATCCTGGAGTTCTTCGGCATCTCGCTGGCCTCGTTCCAGGTGGGCGGCGGGGTGCTGCTCCTCATCAACGCGATGCAGATGCTCGCGGCCCGGGCGGCGGACAGCACGGGTCCGGAGATGGACGACGCGGGCGACAGCGTGGCGGTCTCGCCGCTGGCGGTGCCGCTGCTCACGGGGCCGGCGACGATCTCGACGATGATCATCTACTCGGAGCGCGCGGAGGGCTGGCAGGGTCACGCGGCGCTCGCGGGCTACGCGCTCGCCGGCGCGGCGGCCACGTTCGCCTGCCTCACGGCGGCGGCGCCCATCACGCGCCTGCTCGGCCGCACGGGCATCAACGTGATGACGCGCCTGATGGGCCTGACGCTCGCCGCCATCGGGGTGGAGATCATGGCGTCGGGGCTGATCAAGCTGTTCCCCGGTCTGGGACGCTGACACGAAAGGGCGGAATGGACAGGCGGGGCCGGGGCCGCAAGATGCCGGCATGCGCCCCGCCCTGCCCCTGCTCGTCGCCCTCTCGCTCCACGCCGCCCCGCCGGAACCGAAGTTCCGGCTGCAGGAGATCGACAAGGTGGAGATCGGCTACGGGCTGGCGATCGCCGACGTGGACGGCGACGGAAAGAAGGACGTGGTGCTCGCCGACAAGCGCACGATCCAGTGGTATCGCAACCCGGACTGGAAGAAGCACGTCATCGCGGAGAATCTGACGAAGGAGGACAATGTCTGCGTGGCCGCCGAAGACCTCGACGGCGACGGCAAGGCGGAGATCGCCGTGGGCGCGGGCTGGAATCCGGGCGACACGGTCAATAGCGGCGCGGTGTTCTACCTGGTGCCGCCCGCCGACCGCACGCAGAAGTGGGAGGCGGTCCGGCTGCCGCACGAGCCGACGGTCCACCGCATGCGCTGGGTGGAGGTTTCCACGGGGCGCTGGGACCTGCTGGTTCAGCCGCTGCACGGCCGGGGCAACAAGAACACGGAAGGGGCGGGCGCCAAGCTGCTCGCCTACCGCAGGCCCGCGGACCCGAAGGGGGAATGGAAGACGGAGCTGGTCAATGATGCCGGCCACGTGACGCACAATCTTGAGACCGTCCGCTGGGACCGCTCGCAGCGCCAGCAGGTGCTCTCCAACTCCAAGGAAGGGGTCTGGCTGAACTCGTATTCCGACGGCTCGTGGAAATCGTCAAAGCTGAGCTCAGACCCCGCGGGCGAGATCCGCGCGGGCCGTCTGGCCACAGGGCCGTTCTACGCCACGGTCGAGCCGTTCCACGGCGACAAGGCCGCGGTCTACACGCGGGACGCGGACGGCAAGTGGAACCGCCATCAGGTGCTCGACGGCTTCAAGGACGGACACGCGGTCGCGCCTGACGACTACCTGGGGCTCGGACACGACCAGGTCGTCATCGGCTGGCGCGGCGCCAATCCGGGACTCCGCTTCCTGACCCCGCTCGACGGCGAGGGCAAGGAGTGGCGCACCACGGTCATCACGACCAAGGAGATCGCCGTCGAGGACCTCAAGTCGGCGGACCTCAACGGCGACGGCAGGCCCGACCTCATCGCCGCCGGCCGTCAGACCAAGAACCTGGTCATCCTCTGGAACGACCGCTGAGCAGGGCCGTCCTAAGCCTGGTTGACTTGTCATTTAAGTAGACTATAAAAATGATTTTATACATACGCACATGAGAAAAATCGCCCTAGTCGTCATCGCCCTCGTCGCCTCGCTCAACCTGCACGCTGATATCCTGGACTTGAGCGACTCGAAAAATGATGTCTCGTCGAATCTGTTGACCCAGAGATTCTTCGAGAGCATGGGCTTAGACGTTATCTCCAAGAGCGATGAAACTTTTGGCCTCCGGGCCGGCGGATACAACATCCTGCTTTATCCGCAAACGACGAAGGATAATGGCGACCTCATTGTCGCCACGATTATGTTCAAAGGGGTCGGCAAATCCAATAGTTCCTCGGATGCGTTACAGATGCTGCTAGGAAAGGCTAATCATGAATTCAACTACTTGACCTGCTATGTCGAAGACGACGGGGATATCATTGTCCGCTACACCTTGCTTTTTGACAAGAAGCTGGAGCCCAAAACCGTGAACAAGTGGCTCCGGCGCATCGAGGTGCAAACAGATACTTTCATCAAAGACTTCGGCGACCGGGTGAGGCCCTACATTAAGGAATAAAGCCGGCTTTCGTTCTCAGGTGGTAGTCCGACTAGGATTCGAACCTAGACAAGGAGAATCAGAATCTCCTGTGCTGCCATTACACCATCGGACTGTCCTGAGTCGTCCGAAGATGGGACTCCGCCCCCTTTCGTCAAAACGAAAGATGGGCCTCTAAGGCATGAAAACGGCCCTCACTCCCGCATGAGATGCTTCACGAGGTCGGCCCGCTGCTCGGGGGAAAGGGCCTGCAGGAGGCCCTCGGGCATGAGGGAGACGGGGACTGTCTCACGCTTGCGGATGTCCGCACGGTCGAGGACGGACTCCTGGCCGACGCTGCGCAAGGTGATGGTGCGCGGGGTCTCGGCTCCGACGATGCCGGAGAGGACGCGTCCGTCCGCCAAGGTCACGGTGGTGAGATAATAGGCGGCGGGCACGACGGCGCTGGGATCGACGACGTTCTCAAGGATGTAGTCGAGATGTCGCCGCCCGCTGCCGGTGAGATCGGGGCCGAGGTCGCCGCCCTCTCCGAACAGTTTGTGGCACTGCCCGCACACGGCCGCATACAGCTGACGGCCTTTCTCCGCATCGGCCTTCGCCAAAGTTTCTGGAGTGAGCTCGGCACGCAGTGCGCGGATGGCCGCGAGTTTGTCCGCCGAGGTCTCGCGTGACTCGCCCCAGACTTCACGCAGGAGGGCGTCGAGCGCCGGGTCGGCGAAGCCGCGGATCTGCCGCGCGGCGGCAGGACCGAGGTCCGCGCGCGGGAACTTCCCCTCGGCCGCGGTCTGCAGGAGGACGCGCGCGAACTTCGGGCGCGACACCAGCGCCATCACGGCCTGGGGACGCTCGTGGGGATAGAGGTTCGGGTAGCGGGAGAGGATCTTCTTCGCCACGGCCTCGTCGTCGAAACGCGCGAGGCCCCTGATGGCGTCCAGGCCGAGGGAATTGACGTAGAGCAGCTTCTCGCAGTCGGCCCGCAGGGTCGGCGCACCGGCCTCGACGAGCGCACGCAATGCGGTGCGACGGACGTCCACGGGCTGGGCATCGTCGAGCGCGACCTTGCGGATGGCATCGAGGGCCTGTCCGTCTCCGAAGGTGACGTTGAGGGCGCGGATGAGCTCCTGGGATGCCGGATCATCGGCGAGCGCCTTCACGAAGGCGTCCCAGGAGTCGGGCTTGGCGGCCTTGCGCCAGCCGCGGAGTCCCTCCGCCACGCCGCGCAGGATGTCGGCCTGGCCGTAGCCCTGGGCGATCGACTGCTCCAGCAGCGCGTCCAACGGCCCGGGGGCGGTGTCCAACTGCTCCGCCAGCCGGCGGGCGATGAGACGCGTGACGGTCGGGAGACGGCTGACATGCGCGCAGTCCACCAAGGCGTCAGCCGGGAGGTCGCGGATGCCGGTCCAGATGAGCAGCGGGAGATTGTGGTCCGAAGCGTCCTCGGTCTCGAGCAGGAGGTGCTGCGCGGCGAGGGCCCGGAACTCGGGCGAGAGATGCGGCAGGGCCGAAGCCAACGCGAGCCGGACGCGCGGACCATGCCGTCGGCCGGTGGCGAGACTGAGGATCGCCTGCTCACGCTCCTCGCCGGAGGGGATGAAGGCGAGGTCGCCCGGCCGCTTGGCCAGCGCCTGGTTGCGCAGCACGAGCGGCTCGGTCAGCTCACGTTCGATCAGCCGGGCCAGCACGGGCTGGCTTTTCTCAGCCAGGACTGGCTCAACCGAATAGCGGCGCGCATGGGCGGCGTCCCATACGGCCGACGGCCGCACGCGCAGCGCGATGAGCGTCGAATGGGCGTTCAGCGCGAGCACCGGGTCGGACTCGGCGGCAAGCCGCTCCCAAGCAGGCAGCGCGGAGGACAGGTCCTCGCCGCGTGCGACGCGCTCACGCAGCGCCCAGCGGGCCATGCGCACCGACCATTCGTTGCGGCTGCGTTGCAGTTCGACGAGTTCGGCCGGGGCCGCGGCGAGGAAGTCGACCGTCGGACGCTTCGGCTCACCGTAGGCGACCTTGAAGATGCGCCCGGACGAGCGGTGGATGCCGTCCTGGTCGTGGCACTCGCCGATGTCGCTCCAATCGAGGATGACCGCGCCGCCGTCCGGGGCCTGGGAGATCTCGATGCCGCGGAACCAAGGGTCGGACGAACGGACGAAGTCCGGCTCATGCCGCATGGTCAACGCGCTGCCCTTGCGTTCGATCCGCTCCACATTGACCCGCGTCCCGTGCAGGTTGAGCGTGAAGACCTTGTCGCGATAGGACTCCGGCCAGCTTTCGCCGCGATAGATCATCATGCCCACGTGAGCATGCCCGCCGCCGAGCCGGTCGGCGCCGCCGCGGCCGCCGTCGGCGTCGTTCCATTTCTTGCCCGTGTCCCAATGGTAGTGATCGGCGTGCTGGTCGATCAGCTCGTAGACGTGCGGGTAAGGGCCCTCTCCGTGCATGCGCTTGAAGTGAGCGCCGTGGATGCCCTGCCAGCCATGGCCGATGACCGTGTTGATGAACAGCAGCTCGTGCTCCGCCGTCCAATCATGCCCCCAGGGGTTCGTCGTCCCATGGCAGTAGGGCTCGAACACCTTGCGCGTCGGGTGGTAGCGCCAGAACCCTCCGGCCGTCGGGGAGCGCTTCTCCTGCGGCACCCCGGGGACGTCGATCCACGAAGTGCTCGAGATGCCGATGCGCCCGTAGAGCCAGCCGTCCGGACCCCAGCGGAGCCCGTTGGCGAACGTGTGACGACTGGCGGCCGTCGTGCTGAAGCCGTCGAGCATCACCTTGGGCGGACCCGAAGGCCGGTCGCCGTCGGTCGGGATGAAGAGCAGATGGGGCGGGCACATCGCCCAGACCCCGCCCAGACCGAGCTCGATGCTCGTGAGCATCTTCAGGTCATCCGCGAAGACCGTGCGGCGGTCGAAGCGGCCGTCGTTGTCGGAGTCCTCCAGGATGACGATGCGGTCGCGCAGCGAGAGGTCGAAGCGCTCCTTGCCGTCGGCGTAGGTGTAGTTTTCGGCGACCCAGAGCCGTCCGCGGTGATCCCAGCAGAGCGCGATCGGCTGGCGGACCTCGGGTTCGGCGGCGAAGAGCGAGACCCTGAAGCCCTCAGGCGCACGTATGCGGGCGAGCGCTTCCGACGGGGTCAGGAGCGGCGTCGTCACCGCCTGGTTGTCATGGGGCTCGGGAAACGCCGCGGAGGCGGCCGCGAGCATGAGCGCGACGGGGAGCATGGGTATTCAGACCAGCGTGACGGCCGGCCGTTCCCGGGCAATCCCGCAGAACCTCAGTCCTTGCCGAAGACGTCGCGCGTGAAGACCTTGGCCTCCACGTCCTTCAGGGCGTCATCGCGGCGATTGGCGATGATGACGTCGGCCTCCCGTTTGAAGACGGCGAGGTCAGGCACGCAGCGGAACCCGTCGAACTCCACGCCGGGATGGGCCGGCTCGTGCACCACGACCGTGAGGCCGCGGTCCTTCAGCCGCTGCATCACGCCCTGGATGGAGGAGGTGCGGAAGTTGTCGGAGCCCGCCTTCATGATGAGACGGTAGACGCCGACCACCTTCGGCCTGCGGCCGGCGATCTCGTCCGCGATGTAGTCCATCCGGGTCGCGTTGGAGTCGACGATGGCGCTGATGAGGTTCTGCGGCACGTCGTCGTAGTTCGCCCGGAGCTGCTTGGTGTCCTTGGGCAGGCAGTAGCCGCCGTAGCCGAAGGACGGGTTGTTGTAGCCCGGTCCGATGCGGGGGTCGAGGCACACGCCGTCGATGATCTCGCGCGTGCTGAGCCCGTGCTTGGCGGCGTAGGTGTCGAGCTCGTTGAAATACGCCACGCGCATGGCGAGGTAGGTGTTGGAGAAGAGCTTCACCGCCTCGGCTTCGGTGGGGCCGGTGAAGAGCAGCGTCGCTTCCGGCAGGTCGGAGCACGCGCGGAGCGCCTCGCCGAGCTCACGGGCGGCGGCGGAGGCCCCGCCGACGATGATGCGCGAGGGGTGCAGGCTGTCCTTGAGCGCGCTGCCCTCGCGGAGGAACTCCGGCACGAAGACCACCTCGGTCTTGAGCTGTTCGGACTGCCCCCGGCAGAAGCCGACCGGCACGGTGGAACGGACGGCGAGCGTCGCGGCGGGCTCGGCGGCATGGGCCTCACGCAGCACCTTCTCGACCGAGCGGGTGTCGAAGCGGTTGGTCTCGGGGTCGTAGTCGGTGGGAGTGGCGACCAACACGAAGCGCGCGCCGCGGTAGGCCTCGGCGGGATCGAGCGTGGCGCGGAGGCGGAGTCCGCCCGCGCGCAGGGCCTGCTCGATCTCCTTGTCCGCGATGGGCGAACGGCCGGAGTTCACCAGCTCCACGCGCTTGGGATTGATGTCGAGCGCGACGACCTCATGGCGGCGGGCCAGCAGGACCGCGTTGGCCAGGCCGACGTAGCCCGTGCCGACGACCGCGATCTTCATGCTCGGGTCCGGACGCAGGCCGGACGACGCGGTGCTGAGAAGGACGGGGCGGTCATCGTTCGGCCCGCATCTCACCTGCGGGCGGCGGAGGTGTCAATCTCGGGCGGGCTCAGAAGCCCGCGGCGATGCGGCCGTGGACATCAGTCGAGGCGACCTGCGCGGGCAACGCCGCGGAAGCTGGCCCGATCAGCACGGGCCAGTCGAGGGAGTCCTCGGGGATGCGCCCGTGCGAGCCCTTCACGAGTGAGGCGTCCTGCGGGATGACCTCGAGCAGCGCGCGGAAGCCGAGCTTCTTCTTGAGGAGGAACCAGGCGACGCGGAGCGCGGGCAGGGAGAGCTTCGGGTCGAGGAAAAGTTCGCAAGGGTCGTAGCCCGGCTTGCGGTGGATGTCCACGGTGCGGGCGTAGTCGGGATCGCCCTGCCCTTCTTCCCACCAGTAATAGGAGAACCAGCTGCGCGCGTCGGCGACGACGACGAAGTCGCCGCTGCGGACGTGCCGGATGCCGGCGGCGGCCTGCCCCTCGGCGTCGAGCACCTCGCCGACCCCGGGCGTGGCGAGCAGGGCCTTGCGGACCTCCTCGCGGACGGCCGGGTCGAGCACGACGACGTGGGCGACCTGGTGATCCACGACCGCGAAGGCCTTGGAGGCGAAGGTGTCGAGCGTCAGGCTGCCGTCCTCGGGCTTGAGCTCCAGCCAGCCGCGGTCGCGCAGGACCTTGTTGAGCGGCACCGCGCGGTCCACGGCCGTGATGGCGTATTCGGAGACGATGAGCACCTCGACCCCGCGGGACTCGAGGAAGTCCGCGAGGTCGCCGACCAGCGTGTCGACGTCGCGGCGCGCGACGTCGCTGCGCGGATCGGCGGGGCCGAAGCGCTGCAGGTCGTAGTCGAGGTGCGGCAGGTAGACCAGGCTGAGGTCGGGGCGCTCATGCTCCTCGATCCAGCGCGCGCAATCGGCGATCCAGCGGGAGGACGGAAGGCCGGCGCGCGGACCCCAGAAGCTCGGGAACGGGAACTCGCCGAGCGCGGCCTTCAGCGCCGGCTTGAGGCGCTGCGGGTAGCTGGCGATGTCGAAGATCTTGCCGCCGTCGGCCTTGTAGATCGGCCGCGGCGTCACGGCGATGTCGGCGTCGGTCCCCATGTTGTACCACCAGAAGAGGTTCGCGACCTTCAGCTTGGGATTCCGGGCATGCAGGTCGTGCCAGACCTTCGGCGCGAGCACCGCGCGGTTCGACTGCTTCCAGAAGTGCACCTCGCTGAGCGTGCGGTCATACCAGCCGTTGCCGACGACGCCGTGCTCGCTCGGGCGCCGGCCGGTGAGGTAGTCGGACTGCGCCGTGCAGGTCACCGCGGGGAACGCGGGGCGCACGCGCGCGACGGAGCCCTTCACGGCGCGCGCGGCGATCCGGGGCATCACGCCCGAGGCGAGGTCGCGGGCGGAGAGACCGACGACGTTCAGGACCGCGCGGCGCATGGCTGGACGTCGCGGGCGCGCAGCTCGTCGGCGGCCTTGCGGACGACCGCCGCCGGCATCTCATGCACCTGGGTCGAGGCGCCGACCGCGGTGGGCAGGACGAGCGTGAGCTCGCCGCCGAGGTGCTCGCGGAACTCCTCCAGCCCGGTCAGGAGCTTCGCGCCCCCTTCGAGATGCATCTCCGGAGCGTAGGTGCGGAAGCCCAGCGTGGCCAGCAACGCGAGCGAGCGCTCGGCGTCCGACGCGGGGAAGATGCCGAGGTCACGGGCGCAGAGCAGGTCGAGCGCGAGACCGACCGCGACCGCCTCGCCGTGGGTGAGCCGATGGTCGGTCATCGACTCGAGCTTGTGAGCGGCCCAATGGCCGAGGTCGAGCGGCCGCGCGCTGCCGAGCTCGAACGGGTCGCCGTTGCCCGCGATGTGACGGGCGTGCAGCTCGGCGGAACGGCGCACCGCGCGGCCGACCGCGGCGAGGTCGCCGCGCGCGAGGGCCGGGGCGTCCTTCTCCAACGAGGCGAAGAAGGCCGGGTCCTTGAGCAGCGAGACCTTGACCGCCTCGACGAGCCCGTCGCGCAGGCCGCGCGCGTCGAGCGAGGCGAGCAGCGCGAGGTCATTGACGACGGCGGAGGGCACGGCGAAGGCGCCGGTGAAGTTCTTCTTCCCGAAGGTGTTGATGCCGTTCTTCACGCCCACGCCGGCGTCGCCCTGTCCGAGCGTCGTGGTGGGCATGCGCACGAGGCGCACGCCGCGGTGCGCGGTGGCGGCGGCGAAACCGACCGCGTCGAGGAAGGCGCCGCCGCCGACGGCGAGGACGTAGGAGTGGCGGCAGATCTTGTCGGCCTCGATCGCGGCGAGGGCGGCCTTGACCACGGCGGAATCCTTCTTGGCGGCCTCCCCGCCGGTGAGGACGAGCGGAGCGCGGGTGAAGTTCACGCCTTCGGAACGCCCGTAGGCCTGGATGGCGGCGAGCATCTGGGGGCGGGCCGAAGCCAGGCCGGAATCGACCATGGGGATGACCTTCGCGCCGCCGAACAGCCCGGCGAGCGTGCGGTTGCCCGTCCGGAACGCGTCTTCGGTGAAGAAGATGCGGTGCCGGTAGGTCACCGAGAATTCGAGGTCGATGGAGTCGTCCATGGCCCTGGGGGAGGGTCAATCTGAACGCATTCGACCCCCCGGGACAAGCCCAGTTCCCCCGAAAATGCTCAGGTCTGGGGGATGGACCGGCGCAGACGCAGCGTCAGCAGGACGCTGAGGACGGGGGTCAGCAGGGCCAGCAGCAGCCCCGCCCAGAGGAACGCCGCCATCTCCGGGTGCACGACCTTCACCTTGCGCAATCCGTATAAGTGGAGCACCACGAGGTTGCCGTACACGAAGGCGTCGATGAGCGGAAAGCTGGCGAGCCGGTCGGCGACGCGCGCCCCGACTCCTTCCGGGAGCGGATGCCGCCGCGAGGAGGCGAAGATCCACACCCAGTAGACGAGGCACCAGCCCGCGGACCAGACGGGCCACTCGGAGACGAAGATGAGGGGCAGCGGCAGCAGATAGAGCATCGCCTCAGCCCAGCGCGGCGGACGGCCGGGCCCGGCCTCATGGCGCGCGACCACGGTGATGCTGAACGTGAGCGCCCAGAGCGTGAGCGCGTGCAGCCAGAGCACCGCGTCGGTCTTCGTGAAGGCGATGTCCTCGGGCAGCACCGGCGGACGTCCGATCGGCCAGCCCGCGACGAGCATGCCGAGGAAGGGCAGCAGCGCGCGGCAGAGTCCCATGACGACGGGAGCGAACGCCCTGCCCTTGTGCCAGCGGTCGTAGACCAGCACGGCGGCGGCAAGGGCGCCGGCGAAGAGGCCCGCCTGCCGGCGCGTCTCGTCGGGCGCGGACAGAAAAGTGCCGAGCCAGCCGAGCGCGAGCGCGGCGAAACCGGCGGCGAAGGCGTCGGCCCGGCGCACGCGGCCCGAGGGAATCGGCCGTGAGGAACGCCGTTCGGCGTCCCATTCCGCGTCGAACGCGTCGTTGAGGATCATGCCGCCGACATAGGTCAGCGAGACGGCCGCGAGCAGGGCGAGCAGCGACTCCCAGGCCGGATCCTCGGGCCGCAGGGTCCACCCCTCGTCGTTGGGCATGCTGACCACGCGCGCGTGCGTGCCGACCAGCCAGCCCGCGAGGACATTGGACCAGACCGTGGGCAGGTTGGAGCCGCGGGTGAGGACGAGCCAGTCGCGCAGCGCGGAGGCCATCGTCAGGCCGGCAGCACGCCGCGGCGGGCGAGCTGCGCGAGGGTCCAGCGGTATTCCGCCGCGATCATGTCGGCGACGTCGGGGGAGCGCACCTCCGGCGGCAGCACCTCCCAGGTGTACGTCTCGATCTCGAGCTCGCGCACCGGGCCGGCGTCCCGGCAGACGACGTCGAGCGCGTCGAGCAGGTGGCCGTTGGTGGTGCCGAGGTCGTCATCGAGCCGGTCGGCGTTGACCGGCACGTGGAAGTGCACGCGGAGCTCCTCGCAGCCGCGGAGGGCGGCGGAGTCCGCCAGCGCGAGCGGCACGTCCTTGAAGCGGATGACCGTGCCGTCGGCCTTCCGGCCGAGCGTCTGATGGAGATACGTCGGCTCGTGCAGCTTCGCGAGCCGGGCGAGCGAACGCTCCGTCGGCCGGAAGCTGAGCGCGGAGCTGAGGTGGAACTTCACCACCGGCGCGCCGCCCGCGGCCAGGCGGGAGACGGCCTGCGCGGCCTCCTCGTACTGGAGCGCGAAGTGGCAGGTGTCGTAGAGCACGCCGAGGTGCGCGTCGACGAGCCCGCGGGCGGGCTCCTCCTCGCGCAGGCGGGCGAAGAGGCGGAGCGTCTCCGGCGTGTCCTCCGCGAAGCCGAGCGGCTCGGGCTCGAGCGCGAGACGGAAGTGGACGCCCTCGCGCTCGCGCAGGCGGGCCAGGTGCTCGGCGCAGGCGAGCAGGTTGCGGCGCATCACGCGCTGCTGCTCCTCCGCGCGCTCGAACCCCTTGAACGAGCCCGGCAGCGTGCTGACCGTGCCGACGGCGCCGGGCGGGCGCAGCGCGGCGAGGAGGTCGAACAGGCGCACGGTGTACTCGAGCCGCTCGGGCTCGCACCAGTCCGGCGCGAAGACGTCGTCCTTCACCGCGCGCCCGTGAAACGCGCCGTAAGGGAAGCCGTTGATGCCGGAGACCGAGCAGTCCTGGGCGTCGAGCCAGCGGCGGAAGGCGGCGAGCGCGTCGGGGCGGGCGAGTTCGGCGGCCGCGCCGGCGCCGAGGCGCAGGCCCAGCGTGAAGTGCCGGCCCGGGCAGACCCGCTCGCGCACGCGCACGGCGTGGTCACGCAGCCCGGCGAACGTCTCCTCCCAGCCCTCGCCGCGATGGACGTTGGTGCAGTAGGCGAGCGTGAGGCCGTTGGAGAGCCGCACGGTTCAGCGGACCGCCTGCGGGTCCTTGAAGTTCGCGCACTGCGACAGGAAGCGCACCGGATTGCCGTAGAGCAGCGCGTCGACCGCCTCGGCGGAGTGGCCGCGGCGGCGCATCTCGGCGGCGGCCTTGGGCACCGCGAGCGGATCGCTCACGCCCCAGTCGCAGGCGCTGTTGAGCCAGACGCGCTGGGCGGCGTAGTTCTCGAGCATGTCGACCGCGCGCACGGGCGTGGCCTTGGACTCGGGGTAGAGCGTGATGCCGGCCCAGAAGCCGGCGTCGAGCACCTCGCCGACCGTGTGCTCCTCGACGTGGTCGATGATGACGCGGCCGGGCTGCACGCCGGAGTGCGCGCGGAGCACGTCCATGATGAGGCGGGTGCCCTTGCGCTTGTCCTCGAGGTGCGGCGTGTGCACGAGGATCAGCTGACGGTGCTTCACGGCCAGCTCGACGTGCTGCTCGAGCACCTTCATCTCGTTGCGCGTGTTCTTGTTCAGGCCGATCTCACCGATGCCGAGCACGGTGGGGGCCTGGAGGAACTCCGGGATCAACGCGAGGACGTCGGCGGCGAGCTTCAGGTCCTCGGACTCCTTCGGATTGAGGCAGAGCCAGCAGTAATGCGGCAGGCCGAACTTGGCGGCGCGCTTCGGCTCGTGCTGGGTGAGCTGGCAGAAGTAATCGTGGAAGCCCTCGGCGGACTTGCGGTCGAAACCGGCCCAGAAGGCCGGCTCGCAGATGGCCGCGCATCCCGCCAGGGCCATGGCCTGGTAGTCGTCGGTGGTGCGGCTCACCATGTGGCCGTGCGGCTCGATGTAACGCATGGCGTCGGCTTACTTGAGTCCCGGCCAGACGCCCGTGGCGGCCTTGGTGTCGGCCTTCGGCGCAGGCTCGACGGTGGGGTCGGACCAGAGGTGCAGGATGCGGGCGACGCAGTCGGGCCCGCCCTCAAGCAGCAAGGGAAGCGCCTTGCGAAGGCCGAGGACGCGGTGGTCTTCGGGGCCCGACGCGCGCTCGAGCCGGTCGAGGAAGGCCGCCAGGTCCAGCAGCTTGTAGCGGGCGTCCATGAAATGGAGGTCGGCCACCTGCTGCCGGGTGCGAGGGGCGGTCTGGGCCAGGGGGTTGGATTCGGACATGGGGGCGAAGCCCTTTAGGGTCGGAAGCAAAGTGCCTCCGGCCGGGGCGAGGGTCAAGCCACCCCGCCGCGACGTCTCCCGCGAATCACTCCGGCTTCTCGAGTTCGGCCGCGGTCCAGGGCGTCTTGCGGTCCTTGTACTTCTCGCGGATGGCCTTCACGTCGGCCTCGGTCGCGACCCCGGCGGCGTTGCCGAAGGAGTTGGCGACATAAGTCACGACATCGGCGATTTCAGCGTCCTTGAGGCCCATGACCGGAGGCATCATCGAGTTGTAGGTCACGCCTTTGACCGTCACCGGTCCCTGCATCCCGTGGAGGATGTTGCGTACGGCGACCGAGGTGCCCTTGGCGACCCACTCGGATCCGGCGAGGGGCGGGAAGACCGGAGGCAGGCCCATGCCGGTCGGCTGGTGGCAGGCGATGCAGGTGCGGGCGTAGATCGCCTGGCCGCGCTTGACCTGTTCGGCGTCAGGCTTGGCCTTGTCCGCGGCGGCGGCCTGGACGGCGAGGAGGGGGAGGAGCAGCAGGGCGGTCTTCATGGCGTAGGAGTGGACAGGTGTTCGTCCCTTGGGAGACCTCAAAACGAAACGGCGGTTCCTTGCTCAGGCATTAGCCCCCATGCCATCGGACATAAGCCCGAACGGATTGTATCCAAATGCCAAATGACTGACCAGAGGTCGGCTCCCTCGCATGGCCTTAAGCCCTCTATTTAATGATAGACCGCCCGCATGGCCCGACTATCATTTCTTGTATGCAATCGCCCAAACCCGCGGAAAAGTGGATGCGTGGCGTGCAGCTCGAAAGCGTGCGCGCGCTCTTCGAGCATCTGCCGGGCGTGATGTTCTTCGCCAAGGACGCGCAAGGGCGCTTCATGGCGGCGAACCTGGCCTTTGCCCAGCGCTGCGGGTGCAAGGACGTCGCCTCGCTGCTGGGCCGGACGGACTTTGACATCTTCCCGGTCGAGCTGGCCAAGGCCTTCCGCAAGAAGGACGAGCAGATCCTGCAGTCCGGCCAGGGCATCCCGCGCATCATCGAGCTCTTTCCCGACGAGAACGGAGAGCACGTCTGGTATGAGACCACCAAACTCCCCGTGCTCGACCACGAAGGCCGGGCCGGCGGGGTGTGGGGCACGGTCCGCACTTACGCCAGCGCCAAGGCGCACCTGGAGCCCTTCCTCCGGGTGGAGGCGGCGGCGGAGTTCATCAAGGACAACCTCGGTGAGCGCCTCGACATCAAGAAGCTCGCCCGCCTGAGCGGCCTGTCCGTCCGGCAGTTTGAGCGTAAATTCCACAAGGCCTATCAGATGAGCCCCCGGGCCTACCTGGTGCGCATGCGAGTGGCTGAGGCCTGCGATCTCCTGCGCGAGTCGGACCTCAGACCCTCGGAAATCGCCTATAAAAGCGGGTTTTATGACGCCAGTGACTTCTCGCGGCAGTTCCGACGAGCCATGAAGGTCAGCCCTACCCAGTATCGGAGGCAGTTGCGAACATCCCGTAACGCCTAACCCCCTGATTCGCAGGGCATTTGTATACTCGACACAGACTGTTCACCGACTTATTCACACATCCGTACCCCCACCTAACCTATGCAAGAAAACACCGTACCTAATGCGAAGCGTCTGCTCTGGGCAGGCTTCATGGCCATCCTGGCTGCCGGCGTCGGATTCGCCCTCCGAGGCGGCATCTTCGGAGCCTGGGCTGAAGAATACAAGTTCTCCGCCACCACGCTGGGCGCCATCGGGGGGGCCGGCTTCACCGGCTTCTGCTTCGGCATCATCATCGGCGGCCTGGTGGTCGACAAGCTCGGCTACGGCAAGCTGGTCGCCCTGGCCCTCGTCGGACACATCATCTCGGCCTTCGTGACCTTCGGCGCCAGCTCCCCGGAGAACGCCTACACGTTCCTCTACTGGGGCATGTTCATCTTCGCCTACGCCAACGGCACGCTTGAGGCCGTGGCCAATCCTCTCGTGGCGACGATCTTCCCCCAGCAGCGCACCCACTACCTCAACATCCTGCACGCCTCCTGGCCGCTCGGCATGGTGGTCGGCGCCCTCGCCTCCGGCTTGCTGGGGAACGGCATCTTCGGCATTGATGGACTCGGCCTCGGCTGGAAGGCCCAGCTCTCGTTCTACCTCGTGCCCACCGTGGCTTACGCCGTGATGTTCATGGGGCAGTCCTTCCCGAAGTCCGAGGCTGCGGAGAAGGGCGCCTCCTTCGGAGAAATGACCAGGGACGTAGGGCTTCTCGGAGGAGCCGTGGCCTGTTACCTTCTGGCCCTGTTCTTCGGAGGTACCTTCGGCCTAGATAACCAGACCTCGTTGGTGATTGGTGCGCTCCTGCTTATCGGCACCGGAATCGTGAGCCGTCTGATCAATAAGCCGTCATTGGAAAGCCTGGCGGCCGTCGGAGTTTGTGCGCTCATCGCCATATACGCCCAATCTTCCCTGTCTCTCTCGCCGACTGCAGGCCTTGCAATCACTGTTGCGCTGGTCTTGGGACTCGGAATCACCATGGGCTGGACGCTGGGCTCCTTCCTGCTCTTCGTACTCTTCATCACGCACGCCCTGGTGGGCGCGGTGGAACTCGGCACGGACGGCTGGATCGAGAACATCACGGGCAACCTCTTCTCACCCGACCAAGGCAAGACGCTCTTCATCTGGACCTCGGCCATCATGTTCGGCCTGCGCTTCTGCGCCCACTGGATCGAGACCAAGCTCGGCCTCTCCCCGGTCGGCCTGCTGCTGACCTCCGCCGTGCTGGCCTTCGTCGGCCTGCAGCTCGCCTCGGGCATGGAGTCCTTCGCCATCGCGCTCATCGCGCTCGGCGTCTACGCGCTCGGCAAGACGTTCTTCTGGCCCACGATGCTCGCCGTCGTCGGCGACCGCTTCCCGCGCTCCGGCGCCGTCGCCATGTCCATCATGGGCGGCATCGGCATGCTCTCCGCCGGACTGATCGGCGGACCCGGTCTGGGCTACGCCAAGGACCGCTTCACCGCCGAGAACCTCCAGTCCTCCAACGCCGCGGCCTACCAGGCCAACAAGGCCAAGGATGCGTCCAAGTTCCTCTTCCTGGCTCCGGTGACCGCCGTCGCCGGCGACAAGCTGGAAGCCGCCAAGAAGGCCGGCGAAAAGGGCACGGCCGACCAGAAGGCCATCGTCGCCGCCAACCAGGCGGGCGACCGCGCCACGCTGAAGGCCGACTCCTTCATCCCGCTCACGATGGCCGCGATCTACCTGCTGATGCTCCTCTACTTCAAGAGCATCGGCGGCTACCGCGCCCTCAAGCTCGAGGAGCAGTCCTGAGCCGGGCTCCAGGCCCCTGCAGAAGGCCGCCCGCCCGGGCGGCCTTCCTCTTTGGTAGGATTGCGGACGGTCGCGTCGCGTCCGTCCCAGCGAATGGGCTTCCGTCCGAAGGCGCCCCTCGGTGAAATGGGGCCACCCCCATGAGCAAGAAGAAGATCCGCATCGCGCTCGCCGGCCTCGGCTTCGGCGCCGAATTCATCCCGATCTACAAGGAGCACCCGGACGCGGAGATCGCCGCGATCTGCCAGCGCAACCCGGAGAAGCTCAAGGCGGTCGGCGACCGCTATGGCATCGCGAAGCGCTACACGTCCTACGAGGAGATGCTCAAGGATCCCTCCATCGACGCGGTCCACATCAACACGCCGATTCCCGACCACGGCCGCCAGTCCATCCAGGCGCTCAAGGCGGGCAAGCACGTGGCCTGCACGGTGCCGATGGCGACCTCGATCGCCGAGTGCGAGGAGATCGTCAAGCTGGTGAAGGCCACGGGGCTCAAGTACATGATGATGGAGACGGTGGTCTACGCCCGGGAGTTCCTCTTCGTGAAGGAGCTCTACGACAAGGGCGAGCTGGGCCGGCTGCAGTTCCTGCAGGCGAGCCACCAGCAGGACATGGAAGGATGGCCGGGCTACTGGCCGGGCCTGCCGCCCATGTATTACGCGACGCACTGCGTGGGCCCGATGATGGCGCTCACCAAGGGCTCGGCGGAATACGTCTCGTGCTTCGGCTCAGGCCGCATCGCCGAGGACATGATCCCGATCTACAACTCGCCCTTCGCGGTCGAGACGGCCCACATCAGGCTGCACAAGTCCGACGTCTCCGCGCGCATCATCCGCTCGCTGTTCGACACGGCCCGGCAGTATCGCGAGTCGATCGACGTCTACGGCTCGAAGAAGTCGTTCGAGTGGCCGCTCATCGAGGGCGAGGAGCCGGTCATCCACACGGCCAAGAAGCCGGAGCCGGAGATCCCGCAGAAGGTCAAGGTGCCCGACTACGCGCACCGTCTGCCCAAGGAGATCCAGCGCTTCACGACGAAGGGGGTCTACGGCGAAGGCGAAGACCACCTGTCGTTCACGCAGGGCGGCGGTCACGGCGGCTCGCATCCGCACCTCGCCAACGAGTTCATCCAGGCGCTGGTCGCGGGCCGCGATCCGTATCCGAACGCGCGCGAATCCGCCAACTGGACCTGCACGGGCATCCTCGCGCACGAGTCGGCCATGGCGGGCGGAGAAATCCGCAAGCTGCCGGCGTTCACGCTGCCGGAGTGAGCGGCGAAGGCGCCGCCTTCGCCGGAGGGGGCAGGTTGGCACGGTGACACGGGGGCAAGGGGCGCACCTATCGTAGGGGGCGCGGGGGCATGGTGACACGGGGGCAAGGGGCGCGCCCGCGCCACACTAGGTCAGCACGTAGTGCTGACCCTACCTCGCGTTCCCCTGAACCCATGGGCCTCCTCATCTTGCATCCTTCTCCCCCGTGCCCACTCGCCCCCTCTCTCATTCCCCTCCCCTCTCTTGCCTCCTTTGAGTCCCTCGCCACAAAACACCCCTGCCCCGCCATCCTGCCCCTGCCCCTGTCCCTGTCCCTGCCCCTATCCCTATTTCCCCCATGCCCCTCCGCATCCTCCTCGCGCTCCTGATCGCCCCGCTCGGCCTCGCCGAGACGCAATGGGTCTGGACCCAGCGCAACAACGTCTCGAATCAGCAGGTCTGGGCGCGCGCCGCCTTCGACCTGGCTGAGATCCCCGCCAAGGCCGAGCTGCTCGCGACCGCGGACAACCACTGCGAGGTCTGGATCAACGGCAAGCTGCTCGGAGGATCGGACGACTGGGGGCAGGCCTTCGGCGCCGAAATCGCCAAGCAGCTGCGCAAGGGACGCAACGTGGTCGCGGTGCTCGCGCGTAATGACGGCGGCATCGCCGCGCTCTCGTTCCGCATCACGGCCGACAAGAAGGTCCTCGCGGAGTCCGGCAAGGGCACGAAGGTGACGGAGAAGAATCCTGGCAAGGGATGGGAGTCGGCCGGATTCGATGACGCGAAATGGGAGTCTGCCACGGTGGTCAAGCCGATGGGCGCCGGCCCCTGGGGCAATGTCTTCGGCGGCGGCAAGGCCGCCGCAAGCAACGGCAAGCGCGCTCCGGCCACCACGGTCGCCCAGCCGGAAGAGCTCATCCTGCGCCCTGGCTTCGCCGCCGACCTGGTGCACACGGTCCCCAAGGCCGAACAGGGCACGTGGGTCTCACTCGCCGTGGCGCCGAACGGCGATCTCTACGCCGGCGACCAAGGCGGGATGCTCTGGCGCGTCTCGCTCGCCGACCCGTCGCGCCCCTCCGTCACCAAGGTGGAGACGAAGTTCTTCGGCTGCCACGGGCTGCTCTTCGCCCACGGCGCGCTCTACGCGTGCACGAGCGAGAAGGGCAAGGGCGACGTCTGGCGCCTGCGCGATCCGAAGGGTGATTTCTCGTGGTCGGAACAGGAGCTGATCCGTCCGCTCAAAGGCTCAGGCGAACACGGCCCGCACCAGCTGGTGCTGGCGCCCGACGGCTCGATCCTGGTGGTCGGCGGCAACCACACGAAGCTGCCTGACGACGAAGTCGCGGGGGCGCCGGTCCGCCGCTGGGACGAGGACGATCTGCTGAAGAAATTCGAGGACCCGAACGGCCACGCCTCAGGCATCAAGGCGGTGGGCGGCTGGATCGCCCGCATGGACAAGGACGGCAAGAACTGGGTCCGCCGCACGGTGGGCTTCCGCAACGCCTACGACTGCGCCATCGCGCCCGACGGCGACATCTTCTCCTACGACTCCGACATGGAGTGGGACATGGGCGCGCCGTGGTATCGCCCGACACGCATCTACCTCTGCACTCCCGGCGGCGAGCTCGGCTGGCGCTCCGGCTCCGGCAACAACGCTTTCGCCTCGGTCGACAGCCAGCCCCCGCTGGTGGACGTCGGCCCGGGCAGCCCGACGGGCACCACGATGGGCACGGGCGCGAAGTTCCCCGCGTCCTACCAGCGCGCGTTCTACGCCTGCGACTGGACCTACGCGACGCTGTACGCGATCCATCTCGAGCCGTCGGGCGGAGGCTGGAAGGCGCGCAAGGAGGTCTTCGCCGCCGGACGTCCGTTCTCGGTCACCGACGCGGTCGTGCGCCCGCAGGACGGACACATGTACGTGACCATCGGCGGGCGCGGCGGTCAGTCCGCGCTCTACCGCATCCGCTACGCGGGCGGCGAATCCACCGCGCCGGCGGGCTGGTTCGACGCCACGCCGGAACAGAAGCTCCGCCGCGAACTTGAGGCGATGCTGGAGAAGTCCCCCTCGGCCGCCGCGCTCGACCGGGCCTGGCCGCTGATGGGTCACGCCGATCGCTGGGTGCGCTTCGCCGCCCGCACGCTGGTCGAACACCAGCCGGTCGAATCCTGGCGTGGACGCGTCAAGCCCGCCGCGAATGTCGACCTCGCCCTCAACGCCGCGACCGCCCTGGCCCGCGCAGGCTCCAAGGAGGACCTCCCGGCGATTGTCGCCGCGACGGAATCCGCCGCCAAGTCGAAGGACCCGCGCCTGCAGCAGGACCGCATGCGCGTCTACCAGGTCGCGTTCTCCCGCCACGGCAAACCCGACGCCGCAACGGCCGCACGCCTGGGCAAGGAGTTCGCCTCCCGGCTGCCTTCCGGTGACGCGGCCCTCGACCGACAGCTCGCGCTGGTGTCCATCTTCCTCGAAGAGTCCACGGCGCCGGCCGCGGTGCTCAAGGCCATGAAACTCGCGCAGCCCGGGCCCGCGGTGGTCGCCGACCCCGAGGTGCTGGCACGCCATCCGGGTTACGCCAAGGCGGCCGCGGCGGCCATGACCGTCACCCCGTCCTCGACCCGCATCGGCCTCGCGGTCTACCTCTGCCGCGCCACGGCGGGCTGGACGCCCGAGCTGCGCAAGGAGTTCTTCCGCTTCCTTGACGAACTGGGACAGTCCGAGGGCGGACACTCGCTCAAGGGCTTCGTGCGCAACATCCGCAAGGAGGCCCTCGCCGCCGCGCCGGAATCCGAACGCGCCGCGCTCGAGGAGATCGCGCCCGCCACGCCGCGCAAGGCCGCCGCGCCGATTCCGACGGCCGAAGGCCCGGGTCGCATCTGGACCCAGGCCGAAGCGCTCGCGGCCTGGGACAAGGCCCGTGCGGACAAGTCGCTCGACCACGCGAACGGGAAGAAGATGTTCGCCGCCGCCCTCTGCTCCCAGTGCCACCGCATGGGCTCCGAAGGCGGGGCGCAGGGCCCCGACCTCTCAGGGCTGGGAGCCCGCACCGCGCCGGCCGACATCCTCATGAGCGTCGTGCATCCGAGCGCGGTGGTCTCGGACCAGTATGCGAACTCGTCCATCGGCCGCGTGGACGGCGGGAAGATCGTCGGACGCGTCCTCAACGAGGAAGGCGACAAGCTGCAGCTCGCCGTGAACGCCTTCGACCCTTCCGTGCAGATCTCGATCAACCGTTCCGACATCCTCTCCATCGACCGCTCGACGGAGAGCCCCATGCCCGTCGGGCTGATCAATTCGCTGAACGCGCAGGAAATCGCCGACCTGCTCGCCTACCTCGTGAGCGGGGGCAACGCGTCCGACAAGGTGTACGCCAAATAAGCCGTGCGGCGGGCCCGCAAGGGCCCGCCGCCCCCCTTTCCGCTTGCCCGGGCCGGTCAACCGGCTTTGCTCCAACGTCCTGGACTGGAGGGGTGGCAGAGTGGTCGATTGCGCCTGATTCGAAATCAGGTGTGCCGCAAGGCACCGGGGGTTCGAATCCCTTCCCCTCCGCCAGGAAATCTGAACTCAAGGGGGCACGGTGACACGTGGGCACGTGGGCAAGGGCGCACCGGTCGCCGGAAAAGTTGTAATGAGAAAGCCCCTGGCTAGAGTGTCCTCATGCGAAACCTGCTCCGTATCGGCCTGGTCTGCGTCTGCCTGCTCACCGTCCATGCTCATGCGGCGACTTGGGTGGCGACCTCGAAGCACCCCGGACAGTCCAACCAAGAGGAAATCATCTCCATCGCGTCGGCCGGAGACGGACAGATCGTCTATGCGGTCACGAAGCTCATCGGCGGCAGCAACGTCCTGGGATCCACGCCCACCACGCTCTGGAAGTCGCAGGACGGCGGCCTGACCTGGGCCACCCTCAGCCACCGGAAGTGAAGCGCGGAGCCGCCTGACTCAGCGCACCCAGAGCCAGAAGGCGCCGAGGAGCAGCAGCACCCAGAACCAGGAGGCGAAGAATCCTACCAGGTCCTCGCGGTAGGCGCGCCATCCCCTGCCCTGTGAAGAGGTGCGCAGGGACAATGCGTCGACAATCAAGGAGCGGCGGCCGGAGTCAGCGGCGAGCGAGGCGGAGTCGGACATGGCCAGCGGATCGCCCTCTCGTCCGGGCAGCTCGGTCGGGGTTTCCAAGCGACGGCGAAGATCCGACTGCTCGGACGCCGGCTCAGGCGGCGTGAGCAAACTCACGACAACGAGGGCAACGATGCCCGCCAGCAAAGACCAGGCGAAGACGTCAGGGTTCCAATGGTCGAAACGAACGCCGAGCGCGGCCGCGGCGCCGAAGTTGGTCGCATAGGCGGCCACGAGGCTCGCGAGCGCGCCCCAACGGTTGGCGCGGCGCCAGATGACGCCGCCGAGCAGGCCGACGCCCATGTAGGTCGCCATGGTCTCAGTGAGCAGGAACGCGTGCAGCACGCGATCGATGAGGAAATAGGCGTAGGCCACGCCGAGCAGCGAGATGAGGAGCCCGCTGAGCCGGCCCACCAGGAGATAATGGGAGTCCGGCCGGCCGGCCACGAGATGCCGGCGATAGATGCCTTCAGTGAAGAGCGCCCCGCTGCTCACCATGAAGGCCGAGGACGTGGACATGTTGGCGGCGAGCACGCAGGCGATGAGCAGTCCCAGCGAGCCGGGGAAGAGCAGATGCCGGCAAGCGAAGCCGAAGGCCTCCTCGGAGTCGGCCAGCGCGGTCGTGCCGAACGTCCCGCGCGCGAGCATCGCGGCCACCATCAGACCGACCAGCGCCCAGCCGACCGTGCAGACCCGCTTGACGTAGTTGCCCCAGAAGAAGCCCTCGCGGCAGGCGCGCTCATCCCGACCCGTGCCCACCGCCGCCATCTGCTGCGGCTGGGCGAGGATGCCGACGAGCCCATTGACCGTGAGCATGAGGATGAACCAAGGTCCGATGCCGTCCGGCACGGCGAGCGAGAACTTCGCGTCGCCGAGCACGGCGCGCATGCCTTCGAGCCCGCCGACACGGTCCCATCCGAGGGGGAGCAGCAAGAATGAGAGGGCGATGATGAGGAAGCCCTGGAAGAAGTCGGTCCATGCCGAGGCGACCAGTCCGCCGACGAAGCTGTAGGCGATGAAGACGGCGGTCATGGACAGCATGACGGCGTCCGGGCTGAACGCGCCTCCGGCGGCCTGACTGACGACCTTGGCTCCGCCCTTGAGCATGGCGGCGGAGCCGATGGTGAAGAAGACGAGCGCGTAGACGGCGTAGATACCGCCCATCCAGCGGCCGTAGCGGTCCTCGAAGAGTTCCGCCACGGTGGTGCGTCGCACGCGCCGGAGGATGGGCGCGAAGAGCCAGAAGAAGGGCGTGGCGAAGAGGTTCTTCCACTGGAACCAGATGGCGGAGAGGCCGTGCTGCACGACCGCGCCGGCGAGGGAGACGGGCATCTCGGCGTGCGTGCCGACGCCGAAGCTCTGGCCGATCATCAGCCAGCGACCGAAACCGCGGCCGCCCAGGAAGTAGTCGCCCGTGCCGCGGACGCGACGCGCCACGACGACGCCGATGCCGATGACTACGGCGAAATAGGCGGCGATGACCGTCCAGTCGGCGGGGTGCAGCATGGGGCGCGGCCTTTATCGCCGCGCCCCGCCCCGATGACCAGCCCCGAAGGGCGTCCGATTCACTTGCCCTTCTTTCCTTTTCCGCCCTTGCCGCCACCGCCGCCACCGCCGCCCCGGGGGGCTTCGGCCTTGGGATCGTAGGCGGGATTGGGCTTGTCGGCGAGCGGGGCCTTCACGGCGGTCTGCCAGTCGGCGAGGAGCTTCTTCATCTCGGCGAGCTTCTGCGGCTGGGACTTGGAGAGATCCTTCGACTCGGAAGGGTCGGCCTTGAGGTCGTAGAGCTCGAAGACCGGACCATCGAACTTGTGGATCAGCTTGAAGTCGCCGGCGCGCGCCATGCTCATCGGCTCACCGCGCCCGATGAAGCACGGGAAGTGCCAGAAGATGGCCTTACGGCCCGTGGGCGTTCCGGTGCGCAGCGCGGGCCCGAGGTCCACGCCGTCGACGGGCTGTCCCTTGGGCAGCGGCGTGCCGGTGGCGGCGAGGATGGTCGGGTAGAAGTCCATGCTCAGCACGGGCTCGTCGAGCGCCAGGCCGGGCTTGATCACGCCGGGCCAGCGCACGGCGCCGGGGACGCGGATGCCGCCCTCGTAGAGCAGGCCCTTGCTGCCGCGCAGCGGGGAGACTTCGCCGGGCATGCCGCCGTTGTCGGAGGTGAAGACGACGAGCGTGTCCTTGGCCAGGCCGAGGCGCTCGAGCGTGTCGAGCACGCGGCCGATGGCGGCGTCAGCGGCCTCGACCGTGGCGGCGAGCTCGGCGCCCTTGCCGCCGGGCGACTTGCGGGAGTATTTCTCGACGAGCGCCTTCGGGGGATCGAAGGGCTCGTGCGTGGCGTGGTCGGCGTAGTACAGGAAGAAGGGCTTGGACTTGTTGGCCTCGATGAACTTCACCGCCTCGTCCGCGAAGGCGTCGGAGAGGAAGCGCCCCTTGGCGTCCTGGTAGGCGTCCTTCTCGAAGCCCAGGTCCTCGGGCTTGAGATACTGGTCGAAGCCACGGCTCTGGGGGTTGCCGGGCGAACCCTTGCGGCCGCGGCCGAGGTTCCACATGCCGATCAGCGTCGTGGCGTAACCGCGCGCCTTGAGCGCCTCGGCGAGCATGACGGTGTCCTTGGGTACCTCGTCGGAGCTCTTGACCGAGAGGATGCGGTGGTGCGGCTGGCCGGGATTGTAGCGTTCGTCGACCACAGTGAAGACCCCGTGCCGCGGGGTGTACTGCCCGGTGAGCAGGCAGGCGCGGGTCGGCGCGCAGTTGGGCGCAGAGGAGTAGCAGTTGCGCAGCACCGCGCCCTGCTTGACGAAGCGGTCGAGATTGGGGGTCTCGGCGAGCTTGCTGCCGGCGAAGGCGGGATCGCGCCAACCCATGTCGTCCATCAGGATGAGCACGACGTTGGTATGAGGCGCGGCGCCGAGGGCGGCGCACAGCGCGAGCAACGGGAGGAGCAGGCGCATGTCAGGAAGCCCGGGATTTCACCTCGTAGGCGTGCGCGACCATGCCCTGCTTGCGCTCGGCGGTCTCGTCCTTGGGGAGGAAGGAACGGACGTATTCGACCTTCACGCGCTCGGCGGAGACCGCGACGCGCAGGTGACCGGCGGAGGGATGCTTCACGCCGCTGAGGTAGCGGTCCTCATTATACGCCATGTAGCCGTGGTCGGAAGGCATGGGCAGCGACTGGTAGATCACGCCGTCCTTCTCCTGCTGGCAGTAGAGGTGGTCATGACCCTGGAAGAAGACCGAGACCTTGTGCTTCACCATGAGCTGGTGGATGGGCAGGTC
>CAIOPO010000157.1 GCA_903860195.1 uncultured Opitutia bacterium
CAGCAGGGCCTTGTCGAGGGGGTAGATCTGGGTGAGGGCGGGACCGAGGGACCAGGCCTTGTAACCTGATGCCGCCGTCAGCGTGACGAGCCCCAGCAGGAAGGAGAATTCCGTCGCCGCCGAACGGGAGAGACCGGCATGACGTGCGCCGAGGATGGTGGCGAGGGACCGGCTCGTTCCGGGGATGAAGGCCGCGCACTGCCAGAGTCCCACCTTGGCCGCCTGACGCCAGTCCATCTTCAGCAGCTCCTGTTCGGAACCGGCAGGGGAGGGCAGTCGTTTCTCAAGCACGAGCGTGATCGCGCCGCCCAGCACCAACGCCGCCGCCACGACAGGCACGTTGAACAGGTGGGCGGTGATGAAATCCTTGGCCAGCAGTCCCAGCGCGGCGGCGGGCAGGAAGGCCAGGAGCACCGCCGACGTCAGGCGCCAGGAGCCGGCGTCACGCCGCACCAGTCCGCCGGCGACCGCGGAGATGCGTCGACGGTAGGCGAGCAGGACCGCGAGAATGGCGCCGAACTGGACGATCACCACGTAATCGTCGGCCGCGCGTTTCTGATCGACAGGCCTGCCCTTGCGGTCGCTCACGCCCGTCACGGTCAGCGCGGGATCCGCGGGCACGCCCAGGATGCGGTCGCTCACGATGAGATGCCCGGTGGAACTCACGGGCAGGAATTCCGTGACCCCTTCGACCAGTCCCGTGACCACCGCCCGCTCGGTCGTGAACGTCGCCCGGGTGCTTTCCGCGGAGACCGGGGAACCCTGGGCGGCGCAGAGCGGCGCGAGCAGCAGGGCGGCCAGGCGGAGGCTCATGCGGTTGAGCAATGCACCCGGCGGGGCGGTGGGCAAGCCCCTTGCCGCTTGCGCCGGAGTCGGTTCGGGCTTTCTTCCGTTCCATGTCGGCCTCCAGCCTGATTCCTACCACGGAGCCCCGTTTCTCGGTGCCGGACCGTCGCGGGCGTTTCGGGAAGTTCGGGGGACTTTACGTGCCGGAGACCCTGATGACTCCCCTGCTCGACCTGGCCGCGGCCTACGAGCAGGCGCGCAAGGACCCGCAATTCCAGCGGCAATTCGCCGACATGCTGCGTGATTACGCCGGCCGACCCACCGGACTTTATTTCGCGGAATCCCTCACGCGTCACCTCGGCGGAGCCAAGGTCTACCTCAAGCGTGAGGACATGCTCCACACCGGGGCGCACAAGATCAACAACGTGGTCGGGCAGGCCCTCCTCGCCCTCCGCATGGGGAAGAAGCGGATCATCGCCGAGACCGGCGCGGGCCAGCACGGCACCGCCACCGCCGCGGTCTGTGCACGATTCGGACTCAAGTGCGTCATCTACATGGGCGCGACCGACATGGAGCGGCAGGCGCTCAACGTCTACCGGATGCGCCTGATGGGAGCCGAAGTGCGGGGAGTGGAAGCCGGTCAGCGCACGCTCAAGGAGGCCGTCAACGAGGCCATGCGGGACTGGGTGACCAACGTCCGTGAGACCCATTACATCCTTGGCACCGCTTACGGCGCGCATCCCTATCCGATGATGGTGCGCGACTTCCACCGGATCATCTCGCTGGAGTCCAGACAGCAGATCATGGCGGCCGAAGGCCGGCTGCCCGGTCACGTCGTCGCCTGTGTCGGCGGCGGCTCCAACGCCATCGGCTCCTTCTTCGAATACCTCGACGAGCCGGCGGTGAAGCTCGTCGGCGTGGAGGCGGGCGGCCGCGGCATCCGTCGCGGCGAACATGCGGCGCGCTTCGCCGGCGGTCGCCTCGGGGTGCTGCAGGGATGCATGACCTCGATACTCATGGACGACGAAGGCCAGATCGAGGGCACGCACTCCGTGTCCGCCGGCCTGGACTACGCGGCGGTCGGACCCGAGCACGCCTACTATCGTGAACGCGGTCGCATCGAGTTCGCCTACGCCACGGACGCCGAGTGCTTGGAAGGTTTCCAGCTGCTTTCCCGCACCGAAGGCATCATTCCCGCGCTCGAATCCAGCCACGCCGTCGCGCACGGTTGCAAGCTGGCGGCCGCCGGGCGGCCCGGTGACGTGGTCATGATCAACCTTTCGGGACGAGGGGACAAGGACGTGTGGAGCGCCGCCCGGGCCATGGGCGAGGAGATCCGGCTCTGACCATGGCGGCCCATTCCATGACCGGCTTCGGACGGTCCGAGGCCGACGTCGGCGGACTCCGTCTCTCCGTCGAGATCGCCTCGGTCAACCAGAAGAACCTCCAGGTTGCCGTGCACGGGCCGGAAGGATGGCCGACGCTCGAGTCGACCGCTTCCGCCTGGATCCGGTCCCAGTTGCAGCGTGGCAAGGTCACGGCGCGGGTCATGGTCGTCGCGGAAGGCTCGGGTCAAATCTGGGACGAAGAAGCCATCCGCTCCGCTTTGGCTGAACTCCGTCGTCTCGCCTCAAGCCAGGGCCTGGCTTTCAATCCCGACGCGGCCGTGCTGCTCAGGTTGGCGGAAACCTCCCGTCGTGCGGGAGAGGCCCTGCCTGCCTTCGCGACGGCCGAGCCGGCCCTGCGTCAGGCCTTCGATGCGGCCTTGATCTCGCTCAGGGCGATGCGTGCCGTCGAGGGCTCCGCGCTTTCCGACGATCTCAGGGCTCGCGTCGCGCGCATCGCCTCCGCCGTCGAGGGCATGGAGTCGGCCGAGCGGGGCGCTCCCTCAAGGCACCGGGACAACCTGCTCCGAAGACTGCGCGACTCTGGACTTTCGCTCGACGTCTCCGATGAGCGCGTACTGCGCGAGCTCGCCCTGTTCGCCGACAGGTGTGACATCACCGAGGAGGTCGTCCGCCTCCGCAGCCATCTTGCCCAGTTTCTCGATGAGCTGTCCCGGCCGGGCGCCGGTCGTAAGCTCGATTTCCTCGTCCAGGAACTGCTGCGGGAGGTGAACACCATCGGCAGCAAAGCAGCTGAAATCTCAACAACTCGCCTTGTTTTGGAGGCCAAAACCGAGATTGAGCGCATCCGGGAGCAGGTGCAGAACCTCGAGTGAAAATAAAGCAGGCGGGGTATTGCCAGAACGGTTTCCCCATGCTATTGATTATCAACGCTTACGCAACCAGACCATGTCCAACAATTTGACCAAGAGAGACATCGTCATCGAGATCTTCACGAAGAAGGGCTATCCCCAGAAGCACATCCGTGAGAGCGTCCAGATGACCCTCGACGCCATCGCTGAAGCCTTGCTGGCCGGACGTGACGTCGAGCTCCGCAACTTCGGAGTCTTCCAGGTGCAGGTGCGCAAGAGCCGCATCGGTCGCAACCCCAACCGCCCCGAGACCGACGTCGTCATCCCGCAGCGGGCCGTCATCAAGTTCAAGGCCGGCAAGGAGCTTAAGGCCAAACTCAAGTCCATCGACCTCACCAAGATCGGACAGAAGCCCGAGCAGGGCCAGTAAGCCCGATGTCAGAAGCGAGGACGCTCCCGGGTTTCCGCGAATTCTATCCCGAGGACAGGGCGGTCATCGGACACATCTTTGACGTCTGGCGTCAGGCCTGCCGTCGGCACGGCTTCCGCGAGTGGGAGCCGCCGGTGCTCGAACCGCTCGAGCTCTTCACGGAGAAATCCGGCGAGGAGATCGTCCGGCAGCTCTTCAATTTCGAGGACAAGGGCGGGCGCAAGGTCAGTCTGCGTCCTGAGATGACCCCGTCGCTCGCCCGCATGGTGGGCGCCAAGGCCAACGGCATGCCTAAGCCCATCCGCTGGTTCGCCATCGGTGAGAACTACCGCTACGAGAAGCCCCAGAAGGGACGCCTCCGCGCCTTCTATCAGCTCAACGCCGACCTGCTGGGCGAGGCCGGGCCCGCGGCGGACGCGGAGATCATCGCGCTCTGCGCCGAATGCCTGCTCGGTTTCGGACTCAAGCAGTCGGACTTCCGCATCCGTCTGTCGGACCGTACGCTCTGGTTCAGGTTCCTGGCGCGCCTCGGCGTGCCCGAGGACCGTGCCGGCCTGGCGCTCGCCGTCGTCGACAAGCTCGAACGCGGATCCCCGGCCGAGCTGCTCACGGCCATGACCGCGGCCTTGGCCGGACTGGACGCCGACCCCTCGGCCGTGCTCCAGGGCTCGCGTGAATTCGCCGCCGCACGTTCCTTCGACGACCTCGCGCGGCTCGCTTCCGGCGACACCGCGATGGAGGCCCGTCTCGCCGAGTGGAAGCAGCTCCTGGACGCCCTCGCCGCCATGGGCCTCGGCGAGTGCGTGGCCGTCGACCTCACCATCGTGCGCGGACTGGCCTACTACACCGGTTTCGTGTTCGAGGCCTTCGAGACCGGCGGGGAGGCGCGCGCCCTGGCCGGCGGCGGCCGTTACGACGCCTTGGTGAAGAAGCTCGGAGGTCCCGACCTTCCCGCCGTGGGCTTCGGCATGGGCGACGTCACCTTGCGCGATCTCCTTGAGCTGCGCGGGCTGATGCCCGCCTATGCCGACGGACCCGATTTCTATGCGCTGATCCTCGGAGACGACGCCCGCAAGGCGGCCCTCGAGGACGTGGCGGCCCTCCGCCGCGCCGGCTTCCGCGTCGAATACAACCTGCGTGACGGCAAGTTCGGCAAGCTCGCGCAGGCCGCCGAGGCCGCCGGCGCCAAGTACGGCGTGATCTACGGCGGCGAGGAGGTCGCGCGCGGCGTGGCCAAGATCCGCAGTTTCGCCGACCGTCGGGAGGGAGAGGTTCCCCGTTCCGACCTCGTGCCCGCCCTGCGAGCGGTGCTTGAAGAAGGCATCGACGCCGTGTCCCCCTGAGCGATGTCCCAGCCGGAGCGCCAGTACCGGGACATGGCGAAGACCGCCTCCTGGACGATGGTGTCCCGCGTGCTCGGCCTGGTCCGCGACCAGACGGTGGCGGCCGTCTTCGGTTCCGGTCCGGTCGGCGCCGCCTTCCTCTTCGCCTTCCAGATCCCCAACCTTTTCCGTCGTCTCCTCGGCGAGGGCGCTCTCACCGCGGCGGTGGTCCCGGTACTCGCCGAAAAGACCGCGAGGGACGGCGCGCCCGCGGCGCATGAGTTCCTGAATCACACCCTCCGGCGCGTCGCGCCGAGGATGCTGCTCATCACGACGGCGGTTTCCGGCGCGGCCCTGGCCTTCTCCTTCTTCGCCGACGATCCCCGTCATGCGGTGGCAGCCGAACTCACGGCCCTGTGCATGCCGTACATGCCGTTGATCTGCCTCGCCGCCCTTTTCACCTCGGCCGTGAATCTCGCCGGTCGGTTCGGCCTGGCGGAGATCGCTTCGGGACTGCTGAACCTTTGCATGATCGCGGCCCTCGGCCTCGGCGGCCTGATGTTCGCCGAGACCGACGTCGGAAGGGCGCGCTGGCTTTGCGTCGGCGCCCTGGCGGGCGGGCTGCTGCAGCTGCTGGTCCCCATGTGGGGCCTGCGGAGCGTCGGATGGAGGCTTGGCCCGGGCCGGGCCGACGAACCCGCCTGGTCCGTCCTGAAGGCCGCCTTCATCCCGGCCGCGCTCGGGGCGGGCGTCCAGCAGGTCAACTTCCTCATCTCCCGCGCCCTGGCCTTCAACGTGGAATCCGGCGGGCTGACTTACTATTACATCGCCAACCGGATCGTCGAACTGCCCATCGGCCTGTTCTCCGCCTCCGTGGCCACCGTGATGTTCCCGGCGCTCGCCTCGGCCTGGGCCGCCCGTGAGTTCCGCCGGCTCTCGGAAGACTACGCAAGGGGCTTCAGGCTGATCCTGGCCGTCAACATCGGCGCCGCCGTCGGGCTGGCCGTCCTGGCCGAGCCCGTCGTGCGGCTGCTCTTCGAGTTCGGACGATTCACCGAGGAGGACTGCCGGAACACGCGCGTGATCCTGGTGCTGTTCTCCTTCACCATGCCTTTCCACGCCCTGATGAGCCTCGTCACGCGGGCGCTCAACGTGGCCGGCGAGACGCGCGCCACCTTCCATGCGGCGTTGCACGCCATGGCGGTCAACGTGGCCGGCTCACTCATCGCCGTGGTGGCGGGTTACGGCGTCGAAGGGCTGGCCGTCGCGAACGGCGTGTCCACCGTCTGGCAATACGCCGTGCTCAGGATGCGGCTCAAGGCCCTTGCGCCCCAGTTCCTCGAAGGTTCGTTCGCCGGCGCCCTGTCCAAGTCCTGCGTCGGATCATTGGTGATGGGGGCGCTCGCCTACAACGGGCACCGCATTCTGCAGGGCCCTTGCATGGAGGCCTTGGGAGGGAAGGGCGGACTCATCGCCTCCATCCTCCTGCCCGGCCTGGTCGCCATGGCCGTCTACGCGTTCATACTCGACCTCTGGGGTTATCCCGAGAGGGACATGCTGCGCGGCTTCCTGAAACGGATCCTGGGCCGATTCAGCCGGCATCCTTGAGCGGCGTCTTTTCCGGCAGGCCGAGAGGCGTTTCGGGACGGTAACGACGAAGCAGCGCGCGGAGCAGGGCGCCGGTTTCGGAATCCATCGTGCCGTCCACGCGATGCGCTCGGAAGTGACGTTGGAAGGCCTCGATGCCGTTACGCAGCCCGTCCTTGCCGGGCTCAAGCCTGTAACCGTAGGCCGTCAGCAGTTTCCGGGAAAGATCCGCGTCCGGGACCGGCGCGTCGAGGAGCTCTTCGACATCGATCGCCAGAGGCCAGGCGCCGATGCCGTGTTCGGCGAGCGTTCTCCACGGGAAAAGCGCCCCCGGGTCGATCTTGCGTCCGACGGAGACGTCGGAGTGACCGACGACGTTCTCGGGACGGATGCCGTGCCGTCGGATGATTTCATCACAGAGCGCGATGATGAGCTCCATCTGATCGGCGGGATACGGATGCCGATTGCCGTCGAGATTGATGATCTCGATGCCGATGGAGCTGTGATTGAGCCCGTCCGCCTCAAGCCAGGCGCTCTTGCCGGCGTGGTAGGCGGCGTAGGACTCGGGCACCATGTCAATGACCCTCGGAGCGGGTTCGTCCGAGACCACGTAATGCACTCCTACGGAACGCTCAGGATCCTTGCCCTGCAGCATCGTCAGCGAGGAGGGCAGGGGCGCTCCCGTATGGTGAATCACCAGATGGCGGATGATCTTGTTCCGCGGTTCGCAGCCATCCGATGCCGGGCCCGGGTGGTGGATCACCCCGGACCGATAGAGTTCTGCGCCGGACTTGGGGGATCCTTCCTGTGGCGGCTTTTCAGACTCGGAACTGGCGCAGGCCGTGAGAAGTCCGGCAACGCCCGCCAGCATCGCCAGGCGATATGAGCGTATCCAATGACGAATCTGTGACACGGCGGTAAACTAGGCCAAATCCTTCATCGTCCCAAGGAAATACCATGTTTTAATCATTATACACCTGTATTTATTGACTATTTCGTAATTAGACATAATGTATATTGTGCGAAATACTAGTTAAGACCGAGGGGCGATACGGATGCGTTATTGATTGGCTGATTGGATATGCTCATAACTGCCGGCTCTAATCTATGAAAGTCGCACGTCACATCATCGAGGCCAGGCGGGAATCAATCGCCAAACTCCTCAGCAAGGTCGGATACGTGCCGGTGGTCGAAATCTGCAAGCAGTTCAATGTTTCAGAGGCCACGGCGCGTCGCGATCTCACCGAATTGGAAAACCAGAGGCGCATCACACGCACTCATGGCGGGGCCCTGTCGGACTTCAACCGCAACTTCCCTCCGTTGGATGACCGCAAGGTCGAGGACGCCGAGGCCAAGCGCAAGATCGGCAATCTCGCCGCCTCCCGGGTCAAGGCCGGGATGACGGTCTACCTCGATTCCGGCTCCACCATCTATTTCGCCGCCGAAGCCATCGCCTCCGCCGGCGTGCCGGACCTCCAGATCGTGACCACCTGTCTTCCGACCGCCCAGCTGATCTCGTGTCTGCCTGGCGTGGAAGTCTACATTCCGGGAGGACTCTTCCTCACCCGTCACGCCATGGTGGCCGGAGACCGCACCCTCGAGGAAGTCGCACGATGGAACTTCGACGTGGCCCTGCTCGGCGCCGAAGGCATCGATGAGAACGGCCTCTGGAACTCCCAGCGTGACATCTCCCATCAGCAGCGTGAAGTCATCCGTCGCAGCGACGAGGTGCTCATCTGCATGAACAAGGTGAAGCTCGGCCGCGGCGGTCCCTGCGCCGTGACGCGCGACGTCAGCGCCCTCTTCCTGGTCACCGATGCCGACGCCGCCGAGGTCCAGCGCGCCAAGGTGCGGATGCCGGCCGACCACGTCCTCACCACCGCCTGATCCGCGCCCGTACTGCGCGTCCGATGGCCGAATCATTCCAGGAGCTGCTGGAACTCTCCCGAACCCTCGGCGGAGAGAGGCTTCGCATGGCCATCCTGGGCGAAGGCAACACCTCGGTGCGTCTGGACGACGACACCTTCGCCGTGAAGGCGTCCGGCTGCTCTCTCGCCACCCTGACGGCTGGCGACGTGACCGTCTGCCGCTTCGACCGGCTGCTGCCGTTGTTGGACGACCGCTCGGCCGGCGATGCCGAAATAGACGCCGCCCTCTTCGCCTCCCGTGTCGATCCGGGCGCGAAGAAGCCCTCCATCGAGGCCCTGTTCCACGCCTATCTGCTCACGCTTCCGGGCGTCCGTTGCGTGGGCCATGTGCACGCCATCGCCGTCAACGGCATACTGTGCTCCCCGCGCGCCCGAGAGTTCGCGTCGGGTCGCACCTGTCCGGACGAGGTCGTGCTTTGCGGCACCGAGTCCGTCCTCGTGCCTTACGCCGAGCCGGGCATGGCCCTCTGCCGCTCGATCCGGGAGCAGGTCGTGGCCTTCGTGCGCCGGACCGGACGTGAGCCCCGGATCATCCTGCTCGCCAACCATGGGATCATCGCGGTCGGTCCGAGTCCCAAGGCGGTCCTCGGGTCACTGCTGATGGCGGAGAAGGCCGCCGAGATTTTCGCCGGTGCCGCCGCGCTCGGCGGACCGGTTTTCCTGACGCCCGCGCAGTGCGACCGCATCGCCGGACGTCCCGACGAGCATTACCGACAGAAACTGCTCGGACTCTGACCCCCTGCCCCACCCCACGTACCCATGTCCGACTACCTTGCCATCGACCTCGGAGCCGAATCCGGGCGCATCATCCACGGCTCACTCCGTTCCGGTCGGCTGAGGATGAAGGAAGTGCATCGTTTCTCCAACGGCGCGATCACCGCGAACGGCACGCTCCGCTGGGACATCGTCCGGATCTTCCGCGAGATCAGGGTCGGGCTCGCCAAAGGCGCCAAGCTGGGCCGGGTCAATTCGGTCGCCTGCGACTCTTGGGGCGTCGACTACGTCCTGCTCAAGGGCGACGGCCCCCTGCTGTCCCTGCCCTTCACCTACCGTGATGAGCGCAGCTTCCGGTCCTACGCCATGGCCATGCGGAAGTTCTCGGAAAAGCAGCTCTTCGAAGGGACCGGCATCGCCTCGATCTCGATCAACACGCTCTACCAGCTGCTCGACGACGCCACCAACCGGCCAGAGCTGCTGAAGATGGCGGACAAGTTCCTGCTCATCGGGGACTATGTGAATTTCCTCCTCACGGGCGTGGCGCGGGCCGAGGAGACGCTGATCTCGGGCAGCCAGTGCTGGGATGTCCGCCGTCGCGACTGGGCCTGGCCCGTCCTGCGCCGTCTCGGCATCCCCAAGCACATTTTCCCCCGGCCCGTCGCTCCGGGCGTCAAGCTCGGCAAGCTCCGTCCTTACTTGGCGGCGGAGACCGGACTGCGCTCCGCGGAGGTGGTCACGACGTGCGTCCACGACACGGCCGCCGCCGTCGCCGCCGTGCCCGCCCAGGCCGGCGACGACTGGGCCTACCTTTCCTCGGGCACGTGGTCGCTGCTCGGGGTCGAGCTGCCGAAACCCCTCGTCAACGAGACCGTGCGCAAGGCCCGTTACACCAATGAGGTCGGCTTCGGCGGCACCTCACGTTTCCTGAAGAACCTCGTCGGCCTCTGGATCCTGCAGGAATGCCGCCGTGAATGGTCGGAGCGCGGCGAAGTCTCCGACTACGGAGAAATCGTCCGTCTCGCCAAGAAGGCGCCGCCCCTGCGATCCTTCATCCGTCCGGACGACCAGCGTTTCACCCGGCGTGGTGACATGGTGGCCAAGGTGCAGGCCTTCTGCCGCGAGACCCGGCAGCCGGTTCCCCGGACTCATGGCGAGATCGCCCGCTGCGTGCTCGAGTCATTGGCCCTGCTTTACCGCGTCGAGATGGACGCGCTCGAGAAGCTCACGGGTCGGAAACTCTCCGTCCTCCACATCGTGGGGGGAGGCTCCCGCAACGACCTGCTCAACCAGGCCACGGCCGACGCCACCGGACGCACCGTCGTCGCCGGGCCCGTGGAAGCCACCGCCGCCGGCAACATCCTCATCCAGGCCGTGGCGATGAAGGAGATCCGCGGCCTCAAGGGAGTCCGTGAGGTGGTCCGCAAGTCTTTCCCTTCCAAAACCTACCGCCCTTCCTCCGACGCCCGTTGGGCCGGCGCCCTCCGGTCCTTCAAGTCGCTGAAGCGCGCTTGAACCCCTCCGTCACCCCCCTTCCCTTTCCAATCAACCACACATGAGCAAACACAAGCACGTCTCTTACCTCTGGAATGACGCCGAAGCGGCGAAGCTCGATCCGGTCGCCCGTCTGGTCTACCGTTCCAACCGCCTCGGAGCCGACCAGCGCATCACCAACACCGGCGGCGGCAACACCTCCTCCAAGATCAGGGAGAAGGACCCCCTGACCGGACAGGAGGTCGAGGTGCTCTGGGTCAAGGGCTCCGGGGGAGACCTGCGCACCAGCACCCGTGAGAACTTCTCCTCGCTCTATCAGGACAAGCTGCTCGGGCTTCAGAAGTCCTACGCGGCGCGCTCTGACAAGGGGCTGAAGTCCCGGGCCGAGGACGACATGGTCGGCATGTACACGCACGCGACCTTCAATCTCAACCCCCGCGCCTCCTCCATCGACACCCCCTTGCACAGCTTCCTCCCCGGCAGGCACGTCGACCACATGCACCCCAACGCGATCATCTCGATCGCCGCTTCCAAGAACTGCGAGGCTCTGACCCGGCAGATCTTCGGAGGGAAGATGGCCTACGTGAAATGGATGCGCCCAGGGTTCGAGCTCGGTCTGGCGATGCAGGAGATCTCCCGCGCCCAGCCCGACGTCCGCGCCATCATGATGGGTCAGCACGGTTTCATCTCCTGGGCCGATGAAGACAAGGCCTGCTACGAGCTGACCCTCTCGATGATCGAGACCGCCTCCGCCTACATCGACGAGAAGTATCAGGCCAAGGGCGGCGACGCCAAGGCCTTCGGCGGACCGGCCTACCAGACCCTCGAGGCCGAGAAGCGTCATGCGACCCTCGCCGCGATCCTCCCCTGGCTCCGCGGCCAGGTCTCCAAGGAGAAGCGCTTCGTCGGCACCGTGCAGGACGACGAGAAGATCCTCCGCTTCGTCAACTCCAAGGACGCCCCCCGCCTGGCGGAACTCGGCACCTCCTGCCCCGACCACTTCCTGCGCACCAAGATCAAGCCCCTCTACGTCGCCTGGAACCCGCAGTCCGAGGACGCGGCCGCCCTCAAGGCCAAGCTCGCGGCCGGGCTGGAGCAGTACCGCAAGGACTACGCCGCCTATTACGCCGCCTGCAAGCGGCCGGATTCTCCCGCGATGCGCGATCCCAACCCCACCGTCGTGCTGATTCCGGGCCTGGGCATGATCGCCTGGGGCAAGGACAAGTCAGAGTCGCGCGTCACCGCCGAGTTCTACAACTGCGCCGTGGAAGTGATGCGCGGAGCCGAGGCCGTGGACCAGTACATCGCCCTGCCCCAGCAGGAGGCCTTTGACATCGAGTACTGGCTGCTCGAGGAGGCCAAGCTCAAGCGCATGCCCGCGGAGAAGGAGCTGGCCCGCCAGGTCATCATCGTCGTCGGCGCCGGCTCGGGCATCGGCAAGGAGACCGCCCACCGTCTCGTCAAGGAGGGCGCCCACATCGTGTGCGTCGACAAGAACCTCGAGGCCGCGCAGGCCACGGCCAAGGAGATCACCGACAAGCTCGGCACGGGCATCGGCGTCGCCGGCACCGGCATCTCCAACTGCGGTCCCGCCATCGGCCTCGCCGGGGACATCATGGACCGGACGTCGCTCCGCCGCATGCTCGACCAGGTCGCGCTCGCCTACGGCGGCTTCGACTCGATCTGCGTCACCGCCGGCATCTTCGTGCCCCCGGACACCTCCGGCCGCATCCCCGACGACAAGTGGGCGCTCACCTTCGCCCTCAACGTCACCGGCAGCTACCTCGTCGCCGACGAGGCGTTCAAGACCTGGAAGGAGCAGGGGCTGCGCGGCAACCTCGTGCTGACCACCAGCGCCAACGCCGCCGTGGCGAAGAAGGGCTCGGTGGCCTACGACACCTCCAAGGCCGCCGCCAACCATCTCGTGCGCGAGCTGGCGATGGAGCTCTCCCCCCTCGTCCGCGTGAACGGCGTGGCGCCCGCCACCGTCGTCCAGGGGTCCGCCATGTTCCCCCGCGACCGAGTCATCGCCTCGCTTGCGAAGTACGGCATTCCCTACACCGATGATGAGGCGACGGACTCGCTGACCACGAAGCTGTCGAAGTTCTACGCCGACCGCACCCTCACCAAGAGCCCCATCACCCCCGCCGACCAGGCCGAAGCCTACTTCCTCCTCGTGACCAGCCGCCTTTCCAAGACCACCGGGCAGATCATCACCGTCGACGGCGGACTCCACGAGGCGTTCCTCCGCTGAACCCGTGCGCATCTCCCTCTTCGTACCTTGCTTCGTCGACCAGCTGACCCCCCGGGTCGGCGTCGCCGCCGCCGAGGTGCTGACCCGCCTCGGCCACGAGGTGGAGTTCAGGGAGGCGCAGACCTGCTGCGGGCAGCCGTCGTTCAATTCCGGACAGTGGGACGTGGCCCGCCCCGCCGCCGTCCGCGCCCTGGAGGTCTTCCGCGGCGCCGAAGCGGTCGTGGGGCCTTCGGGTTCCTGCGTCGCGATGATGCGGGTGTTCTACCCGCAGCTCCTCGAAGGCACGCCGCATGAGGCCGAGGCGCGCGACCTGGCCTCCCGCACCTTCGAGTTCTCCGAATTCCTCGTGCGCCGCCTCGGGGTCGAGGACGTGGGCGCACGCTTCGCGAAGAAGGTCACCTATCACGACGGCTGCCACGCGCTGCGTGAGCTGCGACTCAAGGAGGAGCCGCGCAGGCTGCTCCGCGCCGTGAAGGGCCTCGAACTCGTCGAGACCGAGGAGGCGGAGAGCTGCTGCGGCTTCGGCGGCCTTTTCTCCGCCAAGTTCCCGATGATCTCGACCGCCATGGTCCAGGTGAAGGGCGGCGCCCTGCTCCGCACCGGAGCGGATTACGTCGTCTCCTCGGACCCTTCCTGCCTGCTGCAGATCGGCGGCTGGCTCTCCCGGGAGGGCAAGCCCGTCCTGCCCCTCCACATCGCCGAAGTGCTCGCACGCCGCGACTGACATGTCCGACCCCAAGTCCATCTTCCTCAAGGACGCGGCCGTCACCTCCGCGGACGCACCGCAGCGGGCCTTCATCCGCAAGGCGCTGGGAGGCTATTACGTCAACCGTGACCTCCAGAAGGCCCGCTACCGCGACTGGGAGCGCGCCCGGGACGCCGCCGCCATGGCCAAGTGGAGCGCCGTCAACGACCTCGCCGCCAACCTGGAGAAGTTCACCGCCAACTTCGAGCGCAACGGCGGCAAGGTGCACTGGGCCCGGGACGCCGCCGAGGCCCGCGAGATCATCCTGCGCCTCGTCCGCCAGGCCGGCGCCAAGTCCATCGTGAAGTCGAAGTGCATGACCTCCGAGGAGATCCATCTGAACGACGCGCTCGAAGCCGAGGGCTTCGGGGTGGTGGAGAGCGACCTCGGGGAGTTCATCCAGCAGCTGCGCAAGGAGCCCCCTTATCATTTCGTCTTCCCGTGCATGCACGTGAAGCGGGAGGCGATCAGCGAGCTCTTCACGCAGCACCTCGGCACTCCGCCCACCGACAGCCCCGAGGAGCTGACCATGATCGCCCGGAGGCATCTCCGTCAGATGTACGTCGACGCCGACGTCGGCATCACGGGCGCCAACTTCCTCGTCGCCGAGACGGGCCAGATCTCGATCACCGAGAACGAAGGCAACGCGCGTCTCACCGCCGCCCTGCCGCGGGTGCACATCGCCCTGTCGGGCATCGAGAAGGTCGTGGCTTCGCTCGACGACCTCTCGGTACTCCTACCCATGCTGGCCACGGCCGGCGCCGGACAGCCGATGACGTGCTACAACACGTTCTATTCCGGACCGAAGCGGCGCGACGAGCCGGACGGGCCGGAGGAGTTCCATCTCGTGCTGCTGGACAATTCCCGCACCCGCATCCTGGCCGACCCGGAGCAGCGCGACTCGCTCCACTGCATCCGCTGCGGCGCCTGCCTGAACGTCTGCCCGATCTTCAAGAACATCGGCGGTCTGGCTTACGGCACCACCTACCAGGGGCCGATCGGGTCCGTCATCACTCCGCATCTCCGAGGGCTGAAGCAGTGGAACCACCTTTCCGGGGCTTCTTCGCTCTGCGGCGCCTGCACCGACGCCTGTCCGGTCCGGATCGACCTTCACCACCATCTCCTGCACAACCGTCGCAACGCCGCCAAGGAGAACCCCACCTGGTTCGACCGGATCTTCCACCGCAGCTTCCTTTTCGTGACCTCCCGGCCGGCGCTGTTCTCCTTGGGAGGGAAGGCCTTCAGGGCGTTCCTCCCCCTGCTCAAGAAGCTGCCGGTCCCCTACATGTCGGCCTGGCTCAAGACCCGAGACCTCCCCGAGGCGCCCGCAGTCTCTTTCCGTGACCAGTGGAAGAAAGGAGCGGGCCGTGGCTGACGCACGCACTGACATCCTGGCGCGCATCCGTGAGGCGCTCAAGGTCAAGGCTCCGAGGCCGCATCTGCGTGCCGAGCCCGGCGACCCTAGTCCCTCGAAGGCCGGTCGTCCTTGGCTTCCCGACGGCGGAGAGACGCGCGAAGCCAGCCTGACCATCCTTGCCGAGCAGCTCGCCAAGCTCAAAGCCGTGCTTCTGCGCGTGCCGGACCGGGCCGCCGCCGCCAAGGCCCTGGCTGACCTCGCCGGCGCCAAGGGCTGGAAGAGAGTGGCTTCCCACTCCGACTCCTTGCTGGAGGAGGTGAACGCCGCCCTGCCCTGCGAGGTCTGGCCGGTGAGCCGGGATTTTGACAAGCGTCGGCTCGAGGCCTGTGACGCCGGCGTCACCACCTGCGAGTGCCTGGTCGCACAACTGGGGTCGGCGCTCGTTTCCAGCCGAAGCTCGGGCGGCCGTGCGCTCTCCATCCTTCCCCATGCGCACGTGATCGTGGCCACGGCGGACCAAGTGGTGCCCGACCTGGCCGACGCGCTCGCCAAGGTCCGCGCAGGGAACGGCGGAGAGATGCCGAGCATGCTTTCGTTCATCACCGGTCCCAGCCGCACGGGAGACATCGAGCGCATCCTGGTGCTGGGAGCCCACGGTCCCAAGGAGCTGCACGTCATCCTCATCGGCTGAAGCCATGCGCCTGACCACGGCAGCGCTCCTCCTTTTGGCAGGTTCCGTCCCGGCCCAGGAGGTGCGCCCGCAGCGCTGGTCCGGCAAGTTCGTGGTGCCGGATCCGACCAGCTGCACGGTCGATGAGTCCGGCAACGTCTACGTGGCCTGCACCGCCCGACGGAAGGCCGCCGACCTGGACATCCGGGAGCACGCCCATTGGATACCGGCCGACGTGGCCCTCCGCTCCGCGGAGGAGCGCCTGCAGTTCCTGCGTCAGGAGCTGGCCCCCGGCCGCGTCCGCGCGCCGCGCGGCGGACTCAAGGACCATGACAAGGACGGGGTGATCGGCCTCTCCGACCTCGAGTTCGTCAAGGAGCGCATCTACCGCCTGACCGACTCGGACGGCGACGGAACCGCCGACAAGATGACTCTTTTCGCCGAGGGGTTCAATGAGGCCAACTCCGGCATCGCCGCCGGGGTGCTCTGGCACGACGGCTGGCTTTATGTCACCGCCATTCCCCATCTCTGGCGTCTGCGGGACACCGACGGGGACGGGCGCGCCGACGTCACGGAGAAGCTCCTCTCTGGTTTCGGCGCCCATGTGGCCTACGCGGGGCATGACATGCACGGTCTCCGGCTCGGGCCGGACGGACGCATCTGGTGGACGATCGGCGACAAGGGACTGAACGTCATCTCCAAGGAGGGCAGGAAGTTCGTCCTTCCCCACGAGGGTGCGGTGCTCCGTTGCGAGCCCGACGGCAGCGGCTTCGAGGTTTTCGCGCGCGGGCTGCGCAACGTCCAGGAGATCGCCTTCGATGAACGCGGCGACGTGTTCGGCGTCGATAACGACGGTGACGCGCCGCGTGAGCGAGAGCGGGCGGTCTACGTGGTGGAAGGTTCGGACTCAGGATGGCGCAACCAGCACCAGTATCAGAAGACCTCGAGCCGCTGGCTCCGTGAGAACATCTGGATGCCGCAAGGCCAGCCCGACCAGCCATTTTTCGTCACTCCCCCGCTGGCCAACTATTCGGACGGTCCCGCCGGCTTCCTCCGCGAGCCAGGACACGCCCTTGAGGGCGGCCTCAGGGGACATTTCCTGCTCAACCAGTTCCCCAAGGGCCGCATGGAGGCCTTCCGGCTGGTGCCCGATCGTGACGGCTTCCGCATGGAAGGCACCCGGACGGTCTCGTCCGGCATCATGGGCATCGGTTTCAGCTGGGGCACGGACGGCAGGGCCTATTTCGCCGACTGGGACGGCGGATATCCGTTGGACGGCAAGGGTGCCGTCTGGCGTTTCGACGTGGCGGGCAAGGTGGACCCCTCCTCTTCGGCCTGGCTCTCGCGTCCGCTTTCCGTGGCGGTCCCCCGTGCCGAATCGCTGAAGTCCCTGTCTCACCCCGACCAGCGTGTCCGCATCAACGCCTCCATCAGGCTGAGCCGGGAAGCAGCTTGGAAAGAGCTGCTTGATGTCGCCCGGGATGAGGGCGCGCCGCAAGTGGCCCGCATCCATGCCGTATGGGGTTGGGGCATGGGGCTGCGCAAGGGCGCGACCGGCCATGCCGCCGGGCTTCCCTTGCTGCTGGTTGCCGACGACGAAGTGCGCACGCAGGTCCTGAAGGTCCTGGCGGAGTGCCCTTCTCCCGATGACGCTCTGCGCAAGGCGGTCCTTGAGCAGCTCAAGTCCCCTTCGACACGCGTCCGGATGCATGCGGCTCTGGCCGCCGGACGGCTCGGGGGTTCCGCGACAATGGAGCAATTCGTGCGCGATCCGGACGGAGACTTCGAACTGCCCTGGCTGCGGCATGCGCTCGTCACTGGCATCGCGGCCTGCGTGCCTGAATCCGTCCTGGCCACGGCCGCCGGCGCCGGTGACGAACATCTGGCTGTTTTCGCCACGCTCGCCCTGGCCCGCAGGAAATCGCCGCTGCTCGCCGGGACCTTGGGCAGCCCTCATGACGCGGTGATCGTCGAGGCGGCCAGGGCGATCCATGACGACGAAGGCGTGCCCGCCGCCTTGCCCGCCCTCGCGGCCTCTCTCAGCCGGCACATTCTCCCGCCCGTCGCGGCCCGCCGGGCCATCAACGCCTGCCTGCGCATGGGCACGCCGGACGACGCGGCACGGCTCGTTCGCTGGCTGCGTTCCAATGCAAACAACCCCGATCTGGTCGGGGAGGTGCTGGAATGCCTCCTGGCC
>CAIOPO010000158.1 GCA_903860195.1 uncultured Opitutia bacterium
CCACGTGCCCAACAGCGGCCCCTTCACGCCCGCCCTCGAGGTCGACGAGAACGGCTACTTCGTGGCCGGAGCCAACACCGTTTCGACGCGCGTCCCCGGCGTCTTCGTCGCCGGCGACTGCGCCGACCACGTCTACCGCCAGGCCATCACCGCGGCGGGCATGGGCTGCCGCGCGGCGATCGAGGCCGAACGCTGGCTCGCGGGACACTGAGCGTCGCGGCACGGCCGCGACGAGGGGTTGCCGAAGAGGCTCGGAGGCCCGGAGGCTCAGATGACGGGAACAGAAGCCTTGGTGGCGCCGAAAACCCCTGTGCTCTCACGCACCTACGTCTCAGCCTCTGGGCCTCTGGTCAACTGGGCCTCTTCCCCTTGCCACTTCGATGGTAGGGACGACCACCCTTGGTCGTCCGCGGTCGAGGAAGGGTCCTCGACCCTACCCATGGCATCTCCTGGTCAACTGGGCCTCTGGTCAACTGGGCATCTTCCCCCTTGCCCACGTGTCACCTTGCCCACTTGCCCCCTGCGCGCGGGCGCACCTAGTGCGCCAAGCGCGCTCAATCCGTCAGGATCTCCATCGCCGACTTCTTCTGCGGGATGAAGGGAAGCACGTGCTCGGTGTAGGGCACGACGACGTCGAGGAGGTAGGGGCCGTCGTGCGCGAGCATCTCGCGGATGGCTTCGCGGAGGTCCTCACGGCGCATGACCTGGCGGGCCTTGATGCCGAAGCCCTGGGCGATCTTCACGAAGTCAGGATAGAGCCCGGAAGGATTGTCGGGGCTGCCGATGTTGTTCGCGTCGCCGAGGATGGTGTGCCCGCGGACGCCGGCGTAGAAGCGGTCCTCCCACTGCACCACCATGCCGAGGTGCTGGTTGTTGAGGAGCAGGACCTTGGCGGCGATCTTCTCGATCTTCATGCACGCCAGCTCCTGGATGTTCATCAGGAACGAGCCGTCGCCGTCGATGTCGATGACCTGGCGGTCGGGCCGGGCGACCTTGGCGCCGATGGCCGCGGGCAGGCCGAAGCCCATCGTGCCCGCGCCGAGCGAGCTGACGAAGGCGCGCGGCTCGTCAAAGTGGTAGTACTGCGGGGCCCACATCTGGTGCTGGCCCACGCCGGTGGAGATGATGGCCTTGCCCTTGGACTCCTCGAAGAGCACCTGCACGGCCTCCTGCGGGAGGATGTGCTTGGTCTTGGAGTGGTCGTAGCTGAAGGGGAAGGGGTGCTGCTTCTTCCAGCCGTTGATGGTCGTGTACCAGGCCTTGAGGTCGGGCTTGCGGAAGCCCTTCTTGGCGAGCGCCGTGAGGCGGGACAGCGCGTAGCGGACGTCCGAATGGATCGGGTAGTCGGCGAACTTGTTCTTGTGGTGCTCCGAGCGGTCGATGTCGACGTGGACGATGGTGGCGTCCGGGGCGAACTTCTCGATGGCGCCGGTGATGCGGTCGTCGAAGCGCGCGCCGAGGGCGATGAGGAGGTCGCTCTTGCACACGGCCCAGTTGCCGGCGACGGTGCCGTGCATGCCGTACCAGTAGAGGGACTGCGGGTGGCTGGCGGGGAAGCCGCCGAGGCCCATCAGGGTGGAGGCCACGGGGATGCCGGTGGCCTCGGCGAAGGCGCGCAGTTCGCGGTGGGCGTTGCCCGAAAGGATGCCGCCGCCGATGTAGAGCACGGGCTGCTTGGCCTTCTCGATGAGCTTCAGGACCTGGGCGAGCTCGGCGTCAGGCGCCTTGGGCGGCACGGCGAGGCCGGGGATCTCGACGTCGTCGGGCGACTTCGGGAAGACGGGCACCCACTCGTGCTGCTGCACGTCCTTGGGGATGTCGATGACCACGGGGCCGGGACGGCCGGTGGTGGCGATCTTGAAGGCCTTGTAGATGATCGAGGGCAGCTCGTTGTAGTCGAGCACCAGGAAGGAGTGCTTCACGATCGGCAGGGTCATGCCGTAGAAGTCGGTCTCCTGGAAGGCGGCGCGTCCGATGAACTGCTGGTAGACCTGGCCCGTGATGCAGATCATCGGGATGCTGTCCATGTGGGCGTCGGCGATGGCGGTCACCAGGTTGGTGGCGCCGGGTCCCGAGGTCGCCATGCAG
>CAIOPO010000159.1 GCA_903860195.1 uncultured Opitutia bacterium
CCGCCCCGTTTCCAATTCCAAACGGCGGTTTTGACGGCTTGCTCCCCGCATCGTCGCAGGGAAGATGCGGCATGGGTCAGCGTGAGCGGTTCATCCTCTTCCTGGTCGGCGTCCTGCTCGGCGTCGGGCTGCTCTTCGGGATCAACACCCGTTCCCAGCCTGAACGTGAGCGCCGCAAGCAGGTGCGGGACTCCCTCAGCCTCCCGGGGATGATGTATGACTATGCCGCGACCTCCAAGGGCTTCTACGGCCACTACGTGAAGCATGAGTCGGTCGAGACCAGGACCGACGGCACCAAGGTGCGGTCGGTGATCACCGGCGGGCGCAGGCGCTACGACGCCCAGGGCCGCGAACTCCCGGAGGAACATCTGCTGGTCCGGGAGACTTACGCTCCCGGCGTCGCCCTGGCCGAAGCCGGCCCGGTTTCCGACTACGCCTTCCTTTTCGCCGACCGCATCGCGGTGACTTTGCGGCCCGGCCATGACGCCTCGGAGGTCGCCCTGCCTTCGGGAGACGTCGCCATCGCGACGCCGGGATCGCCCGGACGGGCCTCGCTGCGCCTCGACCGGTGGATCGGGGCGTCGGGCGGTCCTGACTGGTCGCGGCTGCAGCAGCAGCTCGTCCAAGTGAGGGCGTTGCCCGCCGTCGCCTCCGCCGAGCTCGTCACGATCGACTGGCGGTCCGAGTCCGACCTGATCCGCGCCGAATCCGGACGATGAGCCGTCCGGACTCCAGCGAAGGGACGTTCACCACGCTGCTGAGCCTCGCGGTCAACGTCGTGCTCGCCGCGACCAAGATGGCCGTCGGTTTCGCCGCCTCTTCCCAGGCCCTGGTCGCCGACGGCGTGCACTCCCTCGTCGACATGGTGACCGACGTCGCGGCTTATGTCGGACTTCGCTACGCCGACCTGCCCAAGGACGAGGACCACCCCTACGGTCATCATCGCGTCTCGACCTTGGCGGCTTTGCTCATTTCCTCCGTCGTCCTGGCCTTCTGCGCCGGCCTGGCCTGGCATTCCCTCAACGGACTCGTGGCGGGGGACTCCGCCGCCGTTCCGGGCGTCGCCGCCGCCTGGGTGGCGGGCGTGGCCTTGGTGGTCAAGGAGCTCTTCTACCGCTACGCACGGCGTCAGGCCGAGCGCCTCGGCTCCCGGCTGCTGATGGCTAACGCCATGGACCACCGGGCGGACGCGGTCGCGTCCCTGCTGGCCTTGCTGGCCGTCGTGGTGGCCAATCTGCTTCCCGAGTGGGCCGTCCTCGACAAGGTGGTGGGGCTGGTGCTGGCCGGATGGCTCGGTTCCGAAGGCCTGAAGATCTTCCTCGGCGCCTGTTCGGACCTGACCGACCGGGCTCCGACGGAAACGGTGCTGCGCGACCTCAGCGAGCACATCCTGGCCGCCCCGGGCGCGAAGGGCTTCCATGCGTTCCGCGCGCGACGTCTCGGCGACCGCTTCGAGGTCGATTTCCATCTCCAGGTCGACGAGGCCGCCACGGTCGCCGAAGGCCACGCCATCGCCGGCCGCATCAAGGCCGACATCCTGCGTTCGCATCCCGAGGTGGTCTCGGTGCTCGTGCACGTCGAGCCCGACGCTCCTCAGCACCGTAAGCGCGAAGGCCACCACGGCCGCTCGGCCTGAGTCAGCTCGCCGCGGGGTAAGTCCTGCGGCCGTATCGGGCGGCGAGCCACTCGCGGAGCGCGATGAAGTCGGCGGGGGGTTCGACGCTCAGCGAGATCTCCTTGCCGGTCTGCGGGTGCAGCAGCGTCAGCCTGTGCGCATGCAGCATGACGCGGGGCATCGGCCAGCCGGAGTAGAAGGGGACGTCGAACTTGCCGTAGGTGCGGTCGCCCAGGATCGGATGGGCCAGGTGGGCGAGATGGACGCGGATCTGGTGGGTCCTGCCCGTCTGCGGACAGGCCCGGAGGAGCGCCGCCTGCTCTCCGTACTTCTCCTCCACCCGCCAGTCCGTGACCGCCTCGCGGCCGTCTTCGCGGACCGCCATGCGCACCCGGACCGTCCGGTGCCGGTCGATCGGGGCGTTGATGACGCCGGACAGCAGGCGCGGGGCCTTGTCCACCAGCGCCAGGTATTCCTTGTTCGCGGTGCGTTCGGCGAACTGGGCGACGAGCGCGTGGTAGGCCTTGTCGGTCTTCGCGAGCACGATCACGCCGGAAGTCTCCCGGTCGAGACGGTGGACCACTCCCGGACGCGGCGCGCCGCCGGCCGGGGCGAGCCTGCCCTTGGTGTGGTGCAGCAAGGCGTGCACCACGGAGACCTCGTCGGAGCCTTGGACGGGGTGCGTGAGGAGTCCGGCCGGTTTGTTGACCGCGATGATGTGGGCGTCCTCGTAGATGACCTCGAGGGCCATCCTGACCGGACGCGCGGTGGGCTCGCCCGGGGAGGGCAGGGTGACTTCGATCGCGTCGCCGGGGTTGAGCAGCGTGCGGCAATCGGCCGTCTGGCCGTTGACCTTCACCATGCCGAGGTCGAGGGCCTTCTGCACGCGGGAGCGGCTGACGCCGTCGAGGAGCGCGGCGATGATCTTGTCGGCGCGCGCGGGTTCGAACTCGTTCGGGATGCGGGTCTTGAAGATCTCATCCGGGCGGGCCTCCTCCGCGGGTGCCTTGGCCGGTTTCGCGCCCGTCGGTCGGGGACGGGCCGGCTTCTCGCGTCGCTTCAGGGCCTTCGCCGTACGCGCCTGCGGCCGCGAACCGATGCGTCGCGGCCTGGCCTTCGCGGGCTTCCTGCGGTCGGCCATGTCACCTGCCCCTGCCCAGAAGGTAGGCGGGGTTGAGCTTCTGCAGGTCCTTGGGCACGAACAGCCCGTCCTTGCGGATCAGCTTGCCGTCGAAGCGGATCTCCCCGCCGCCGTATTCGGGGCGCTGGATGCACACCATGTCCCAGTGGATTGAGGAGTGGTTGCCGTTGTCGGTCGTCTCGTAGCACTTGCCGGGCGTGAAGTGGAAGGAGCCCGCGATCTTCTCGTCGAACAGGATGTCCTGCATCGGATTGAGGATGTGCGGGTTGAAGCCGATGGCGAACTCGCCGATGAAGCGTGCGCCCCCGTCGGTATCGAGGATCTCATTGAGGCGCTTGGTGTTGTTCGAGGTGGCCTCGACGATCTTGCCCTTGCGGAAGACGAGACGGATGTTCTCGAACGAGACGCCCTGGTAGATCGTGGCGCAGTTGTACTGCAGCGTGCCGTTGACGGAGTCCTTGATCGGCGCGGTGAACACCTCGCCGTCGGGGATGTTGTATTCCCCGCCGCAGGGGATGGCGTTCATGCCCTTGATGCTGAACGTGAGGTCGGTGCCGGGGCCGGTGATGCGCACCTCGTCGGTCTTCATCATGGCGCGCCTGAGGGCCTCCATGCCCGGGATCATCCGCGAGTAGTCGAGCGTGCAGACGCGGAAGTAGAAGTCGGCGAATCCTTCCGTGCTCATCTTGGCCTGCTGGGCCATCGAGGAGGTGGGCCAGCGCAGCACCACCCACTTGGTCTTGTTCACGCGGTGGTCGAGCACCGGGCGCATGATCTCGCCGTTGAGGCGCGCCTGGGCGGCCGGGACGTCGCTGCCCTCGAAGATGTTGTCGGACCCGCGCACGGCGATGTAGGCCTGCATCTTCTTCATGCGGACGAGCTCGTGTCCCGCGGCCAGCTTGAACTGCCCGCGGGTGCCGTCCTTCACCATCTCGCGGCCGATCCGGGCGCGGTGCAGGTTGACCATCGGGGTGGCTCCCCGTTCGCGGGCGGCCCTGATCAGGGCGATCACGAAGTCGTCCGGCACGTCATGGGCGTCGATGAGCACGTTCTCCCCCTTCTTGAGGCGGGTGGAGAAGCCGCAGAGCACGTCGGCGAGTTTTCCGTATCGCGGGTCCATGGGCGCAGGGTTGCCCCGTGGGGCGGCGTTTCCAAGGCGAAAGGAGCGCTTGCGGAACTTCGACGTCGGTGGAGCATCAGCGCATGGGCAATCCGGGCGATGAAGCGAGGCGGCTGGCGGACGAAGCCGCCTTCCATTTCGCCGTGGGCGACGAGCGGGCCGCGCTCGGCTGCCTCGATGCCGCCCTGTCGGCCGACCCGGCCTGCTTCGAGGCCTGGCTGTCCGCGGCGGAGATCCACTTCGCCTCGCGTCGGCTCGACGAAGCGCTGGCCGCCGCCGAGCGGGCGCTGCGCCTCCGGCCCAAGGACGTCCATGTCCACACTTCGCTTTCGCGCATCTGGATGGAACGGGGGGACAAGACCAAGGCGGAGCACCATGGGGCCCAGGCGCGGATCTTCGGGTGGGGGCAGCAGCTCAAGGAGCCGGAGACGGGGTCGGGTGATCTGGCCTGACCCGGTGTGACAGCCTTCAACCCCCTTGGGACAGCCTGTCCCGGAATAACCCCCTTTATGGCCTTCCAACCCCGTTTCCGGAGGCCGCGCCCTTAAAAAAACCCCGTAATCGGTTGCTAATCCCGTTCCTAGCGGTTTTGGCATCCCTTCTGCATTTGTGCGGATGTCCTACCGGACGCATCTCTACCCAAACCCAAACAACATGGCCAAGAACACCAAACCCTCCGTCAAGCCCCTCGGTGACCGCGTCCTTCTGCAGCGCATCGAAGAGGCCGAAGAAATCAAGGGCGGCATCATCATCCCCGACACCGCCAAGGAGAAGCCCCAGGAAGCCAAGGTCATCGCCCTCGGCACCGGCGGTCTCGACAAGGACGGCAAGAAGCTGCCCTTCAACGTCAAGGTCGGCGACAAGGTCCTCGTCGGCAAGTATGCCGGCCAGGAGGTCAAGCTCGACGACGTGACCTACCTCCTCCTCTCGGAGTCCGAAATCCTCGCCGTGATCGAATGATCCGGCGCCCCTGAAACCCTTCAACCCACACCCACATGTCCAAGAAGCAGATCCTGTTCGATGAGGCCGCGCGCCGCAAGGTGCTCAACGGCGTCTCCATCCTCGCCCGTGCCGTCAAGGTCACCCTCGGTCCCAAGGGCCGGAACGTGATGATCGACAAGAAGTTCGGCGCCCCCAAGGTCACCAAGGACGGCGTCACCGTCGCCAAGGAGATCGAGCTCGACGATCCGTACGAGAACATGGGCGCCCAGATGGTGCGCGAAGTCGCCTCCAAGACCGCCGACAAGGCGGGTGACGGCACCACCACCGCCACCGTGCTCGGCGAGGCCATCTACCGCGAAGGCCTCCGTTTCGTCGCCGCCGGCGCCAACCCGATCTTCGTCAAGCGCGGCGTCGACAAGGCCGCCGAGGCGATCGTGAAGGAGCTCGCGAGCATCTCGAAGAAGATCAAGACCCGCGAGGAGATCAAGCAGGTCGCCACCGTCTCCGCCAACTGGGACGACTCGGTCGGCAACATCATCGCCGAGGCCATGGACAAGGTCGGCAAGGACGGCACCATCACCGTCGAGGAGGCCAAGACCATCGAGACCACCCTCGACGTCGTCGAAGGCATGCAGTTCGACAAGGGCTACCTCTCGCCCTACTTCGCCACCAACGCCGAGACCCTCGAGGCCGTCCTGGAGGACGCCTACATCCTGCTCTACGAGAAGAAGATCAGCTCCATGAAGGACCTGCTCCCGGTCCTCCAGGAGGTCGCCAAGACCGGCAAGCCGCTGCTCATCATCTCCGAAGAGGTCGAGGGCGAGGCCCTCGCCACCCTGGTCGTCAACCGCCTCCGCGGCACGATCAACGTCTGCGCCGTCAAGGCGCCGGGCTTCGGTGACCGCCGCAAGGCCATGATGGAGGACATCGCCGTCCTGACGGGCGGACGCTTCATCACCGAGGACCTGGGCATCAAGCTCGAGTCCCTCAAGGTCGCCGACCTCGGCCGCGCCAAGCGCATCGTGGTCGACAAGGAGAACACCACCGTCATCCAGGGCGCCGGCAAGTCGGCCGACATCCAGGGCCGCGTGAAGCTCATCCGCCGTCAGATCGAGGAGACCACCTCGGACTACGACAAGGAGAAGCTGCAGGAGCGCCTCGCCAAGCTGGCCGGAGGCGTCGCCGTGATCCACGTCGGAGCCGCCACCGAGACCGAGCTCAAGGAGAAGAAGGACCGCGTCGATGACGCGCTCCACGCCACCCGCGCCGCGGTCGAGGAAGGCATCGTCCCCGGAGGCGGCGTCGCGCTGCTCCGCACGGTCAAGGCCATCGACGCCCTCATCAAGTCGCTGGAAGGCGACGAGAAGATCGGCGCCCAGATCGTCCGCCGCGCCATCGAGGAGCCGCTCCGCACGCTGTGCTTCAACGCCGGCGTGGAAGGCTCCCTGATCGTCCAGGAGGTCATGCTCAACCACAAGGGCAACAACGGCTACAACGTGGCCACCGGAGAGTACCAGGACCTGGTGTCCGCCGGCGTGGTCGACCCGACCAAGGTCACCCGCACCGCCATCACCAACGCCGCCTCGGTGGCCGGCCTGCTCCTCACCACGGAGTGCCTCATCACCGACCTGCCCGAGGATCCCAAGCCCGCGGCCGGCGGCGACCATCACGACCACTGATCGGGCCGTCATCGCCTGAACACGGCGCCCGCGAGGGCGCCGTTTTTTTTGCCGGGTTTTCATCTTTGCGACACCCCGGGGCGGACAGGGCGGGTGGGTCGCATCTTTTGACGGCTTAGCCTGTTGCCTGCCTCCCTGCCGCACGTTTTCTCAAGTCAGCCCCATGAGAGCCCTTCTCCCCCTGTTTCTCCTCGTCCTCGCGGCCGTCGCCGACGCCGGTCCGGTCCGCGTGCTCTATCTCGACGCCGCCGGCGCCGAGCAGACCGCGAAGGGCCCCCTGCACGACCTCATGGCCGCCCTCGGCCGTGATGCGATCTGGTTCGACTACCATCGTGAGGCGCCCGCCGCCGACGAGCTCAGGCGCTACGACGCTTACGTCGCGGTCGGCGGCTCCCTTAAGTCGGACCTCCCCGACCTCTCCGCGCATGCCAACGATCCGGCCGCGTTCCGCGTGGCGCTGGAGAAGTCGCTCCCCGCGGCCCGCAAGGCCTCCTGGCAGGCCTTCCTCGCCCAGCGCGAACCCGAGGTCCGCGTGAAGAACGGCAACGTCGCCAACTATGAGAAGCGCCCCGAGCCGCTTACCTTCCAGAAGCCTTACTCCGTCAAGGGGAGCATGGAGCGGACGCAGGTGCCGGCCGACATGCGGCTCGTCCTCTTCGCCTCCGAACCCGACATCGCCAAGCCCATCGCCTTCGCGTGGGATGAACGCGGGCGCCTCTGGGTGGCCGAGACCCGCGACTACCCCCACGGGGTCATGGAGGA
>CAIOPO010000160.1 GCA_903860195.1 uncultured Opitutia bacterium
AAGGAACCCGCCCTGCGCGGCACCCACGTCCTCTCGTGCGTGTGGGATTTCGACAAGACCCTCTGCCCGGGCTACATGCAGACCCCTCTCTTCCGCGCCTACGGCGTCGATGAGGAGCGGTTCTGGAAGGAGACGAACCAGTTGCCGGCGCTGTATGCGCGCAAGGGCATCCGCACCTCCAAGGACTCCGTCTACCTCAACCATCTCCTCAGTTACGTGAAGTCGGGCCCCCTCAAGGGCCTCACCAACCGCCGGCTGCGCGAACTCGGCGCCGAGATCCCGCTCTGCCCCGGCCTGCCCGACTTCTTCCCCGCGCTGAAGGAGCATGTCCGTGAGCTCGGACGCCGGCACAACCTCGAGGTCGTCCTGGAGCACTACGTGGTCAGCACCGGCCTCGCCGAGATGATCCGCGGCTCCGCCGTCGCGCCGCACTGTGACGGCATCTACGGCTGCGAGTTCCTCGAGCACCCGCTGCCGCCGCACTTCACCCGGCAGGACGAGCTCGCCCTCGAGCTGCCCACCGAGATCACCCAGGTGGCCGCCATGGTCGACAACACGATCAAGACCCGCTTCCTCTTCGAGATCAACAAGGGCACCAACAAGAACCCGGAGATCGACGTCAACGCCGTCGTCCGCCCCGAGGACCGCCGGGTGCCCTTCGAGAACATGATCTACGTGGCCGACGGCCCGAGCGACGTCCCGGTCTTCTCGCTCCTGCGCAAGAACGGCGGCCGCGCCTTCGCCGTCTACGTCCCCGAGAGCGAGGCCGAGTTCGCCCAGAACGACGCCCTCCTCCAGACCGGTCGCGTGCACGGCTACGGCCCCTGCGACTACACTCCCGCCTCCTTCACGCCGAAGTGGATCCGCCACGCCCTCGCCGGCATGGTCGAACGTCTCGCCCAGGAGCGCGCCCGCGCCCTCGCCGCCCGCGTCGCCCGTCCGCCGCGCCACCTGCACACCGACCCCGTCCCGCCGCCCGCCGCCGGAGGCGTGCAGGGCACCCTCTTCGGCGACTGACCACCATGCCCGCGCCCGCCCGTCGTCGCACCGCCACCCTCGCCCGTCCCGCCAGCGAGTCACGGCCCATCCTCGCGGCCGTCCTCGCCATCGCGGCGCTCTTCCTGCTCGTCGCGATGGGCTTCCACCAATCGTCCGACGCCAACATGCTCCCGGACTTCCTGGAACGTGCGCTGACCTTGCCGGATGACTCGGGGGCCAAGGTCACCGACAATCCCTGCGGCTCCTTCGGCGCCACCCTGGCGATCGTCGTGTTCAGCCTCTTCGGTTACGCCGGCTTCCTCGTGCCGTTCTTCATCGGCGCGGCCGGCTGGTTCGCGCTCAACCAGCGCGCCCACACGCTTTGGCCGTTCAAGGTGCTGCTGATGGCGCTCTGCGTCCTGCTCCTCGCGCCCATCCTCGCGCTCTGGCTCGAGCCCGTCGGCGCGACCCGCGTTTCGTCGGCCGCCTTCGACCCCAAGGGTTCGGGCGGTCTCGTGGGCGGGTTCCTGCACGGCACGGTCTTCGCCCCGCTGCTCGGGCCTTACGGCAGCTGGTTCCTGATCCTCCCGTACGGCTTCGCCCTCATGGGGGCGCTCGCTGACGATCCGCGTGCCACCCTCGCCTCATGGATCGCGGAGACCCGCGACGCCTTCGGAGCCTGGAACACCTCCCGGCGCGAGGCCGCCGCCCGCGCCGCCGAACTGGCGCGTCGCCGGGCCGCGGAAGCCGCCGAGCTCCGCCGCAAGCAGGCCTCGGTGCAGGGGGCCGTCGTGCCGCCCGCCGCGGTGGTCTCGCCCGTCCTGACCCCGCCCGAATCCGCGCCGCCGCCTGAGACGAAGCCGGCGGAGGAGGAGCAGCCCGAGATCGAGACCGTCGACCCCGAGAACGTCACCGTCTCCCCGCCCCAGGATGAGTCCGCCGAGGAGAAGTCGCCGGCCAAGGTCCGCGCGACCAAGCCGAAGAAGCCCGAAGCGGAGGACGAGGACGACGAGGAGGATGAAGAGGAGGAGGAGGAATCCGTCGTCGACGGCGGCAAAGTGCTCGTCGTCAAGCCCGAGAAGATCGAGCGCGCCGCCAAGGCCCAGATCCCCAAGCGCCAGGGGGACTACGTCTTCCCCGATGTCTCGCTGCTGGCGGCGGCCTCCGCCTCCTCCGACGCGCCCGCCGAGGACTTCCGCCGCCGCGCCGGCGAGCTCATCGAGACCCTGAAGCAGTTCAACGTGAACTGCGTGCCGGTCGACTCCGCCAACGGCGTCGACGTCGGCATCCAGCAGGGCCCCTCCATCACCCGATACGAGATCAAGCCCGCGCCCGGCACGCGCGTCGAGAAGGTCGCCAACCTCTCCAACAACATCGCGATGAACCTGGAGGCGGAGTCCGTCCGCATCCTGGCGCCCGTGCCCGGCAAGGGCACCGTCGGCATCGAGATCCCGAACCGCGTGCGCAAGGACGTCCGCCTCCGCGAGATCCTCGAGTCCAAGGCCTGGGCCGAGAGCAAGATGGAGATCCCCGTCGTGCTCGGCGTCGACAGCGTCACCAACAAGCCCGTCATCCAGGACCTGGCGCGCATGCCGCACTGCCTGATCGCCGGCTCCACCGGCCAGGGGAAGTCCGTCTGCATCAACGCCTTCATCGTCTCCCTCCTCTACCGCCGCACGCCGGAGGACCTCCGCTTCATCATGGTCGACCCCAAGGTGGTCGAGCTGCAGGTCTACCAGAAGCTGCCGCACCTGCTCATCCCGGTGGAGACCGACCCCAAGCGCGTGCCCGCCGCCCTGAAGTGGCTCATCGCCGAGATGATGCGCCGCTACAAGATCTTCGCGAAGGTCGGCGTCCGGAACGTCACCAGTTTCAACGCCAAGCTCGCCGCCGACGCCGCCGCGCCCAAGCAGGAGGAGCTCCGGCTCACGCCCGAGGAGCAGGCGGCCGCGGCCGCCGCCGCCGAGGAGGCCGTCGACGACGGCGTGAAGGTGCCCACGGAGAAGCTGCCTTACATCGTGTGCGTGATCGATGAGATGGCCGACCTCATGATGGTCGCGGCCGACGAGGTGGAGAAGTCCGTCGCCCGTCTCGCGCAGCTCGCGCGCGCCGCCGGCATCCATCTCGTGCTCGCCACCCAGCGTCCTTCCACCGACGTCATCACCGGCCTCATCAAGGCGAACCTGCCCACCCGCATCGCCTTCAAGGTCTCGGCCCTCGTCGACTCACGCACCATCCTCGACAGCCGCGGCGCCGAGACGCTCGTCGGCCGCGGCGACATGCTCTTCATCCCTCCCGGTTCGGCGACCCTGCAGCGCGTCCAGGGCGCGTTCGTCGGCGAGCAGGAGGTCGAGGCCATCGTCGGCTTCCTCAACCAGAAGAACGGCGGGCCGGAGTTCGTGCAGGAGGTCGTCGAGGCCATCGAGAGCGGGGCCGAGGGCGGCGGCGAAGGCGGGGACGGAGAGGAAGGGGAGGACCCTCTCGTCATGCAGTGCTGGGCCATCATCCGTGAGACCCGCCGCGCGTCCGTGTCGATGCTGCAGCGCCGCCTCAAGCTCGGCTACAACCGCGCGGCCCGCATCATGGACATCCTCCATGAGAAGGGCTACGTCGGACCGGAGAACGGCTCCAGCCCCCGCGAGATCCTGGTCGAGTGAAGGCCGCGCCGCGCGGTCACTTCTTCGTCTTCTTCGTCTCCGGCTTGCGCTCCTTGGCGGTCTTCTTCCGCTCGGGCTCGGGGGCCGCGGGCGGCTCCGGCTCCTTCACGTCCTTGGTGGGATCGACCGTCGGGCGGGGGTAAGGAGGGTCGGCGGGGGCGTTCTGCGCGAAGCAGGCGGCCGCGGCCGTCGCGACCGCGAGGAGCAGGGCCCTCATCTCAGGACTCCTGCTTCTTCTCGCCGAAGGGAGTCTCCTTCTTCGGCTCCGGCTTCTTCTTTTCAGAGACGGGCTTTTCGGGCTGGTCCTTCTTCTCTCCGTCCGGCGAGGGCTTCTTGCGCTCCTTGGAAAGTTCCTTCTGCACGACGGCCGCTCCGGCCACGGCCGCTTCGGCCCCGGTCTTCATGAGCTTCGAGGTTCCCTCGGACTTGCCGTCGGCACCGATCGCCTGGAGGCGGGCGATCTCCTCCTGCGCCGCCTTGAGCGCGGCGTTGGCCGCTTCGAGGCCGGCGTCGACCGACATCTTCACCAGCGGCTCGGGGTCGGCGACGACGGGCTGCTTGGCTTCGGCTTTGGCGTCCGTGGTCTTCTTCTTGGCGCCCGTCGTCCGACGGGTCGTCGAGTTGGTCGAATTCGTCCCGTTGCCCTGAGGCTGGGGCTTCTGGGGTTCGGTCGCGGCCAGGAGGGCGGCCAGGCAGGTAAGCAGTATCATCTTACGTGGCATAACACCGCCACGGAGGCCGTGTTTCAAGCCCGGTCAGGCCGGAAGATGAAGAAGACCGCCCCCAGCAGGCAGAAAAAGGCCCAAAGGAAGTCCCAACGCCACCTTTCCCCGAGGAAAAACAGCATGAATGGGACGAATACCGCGAGCGTGACGCATTCCTGGATCACCTTGAGCTGCGCTCCGGTCAGGCCGCCCGCGTAGCCCAGCCGATTGGCCGGCACCATGATGAGGTATTCCGCAAGGGCGATCCCCCAGCTGATCAGGGCGGCGGCCAGCCAGTGGGACTTTTCCATGGTGCGCAGGTGCCCATACCAGGCGAAGGTCATGAAAACGTTTGAAAAAACGAGCAGGCTGGCGGTCAGCAGGGCGGGTTTCAGGGTCGGGATGTCCATGGGCGGTGCATTGCGAAAGGGACGCCTTTTTGTTGCATTTTATTGGCAATAAAGGGCTTGAAACGGGTCAGCCCGCGCCAGATTGGCAGACTTCATACCCCTCCTCATCCGTCCAGCCTGAACCACGATGTTTGAAACCAACCCGTCCGTGCCGGCGCCTTCGGCTCCCGCTTCAGCCTGGCAATCGTTCACCAAGGATTTCGCCGCCGGGCTGGTCGTGTTCCTCGTCGCGCTGCCCTTGTGCCTGGGCATCGCCCTCACTTCCGGCGCGCCGATGGTTTCCGGCCTCGTCAGCGGCGTGGTGGGCGGACTGCTCGTGGCTTGGCTGAGCGGATCGCACACCAGCGTGAGCGGTCCGGCGGCGGGATTGGTGGCGGTGGTGCTTGCGCAGGTGGCCGCGCTCAAGTCCTACGAGGCGTTCCTCGCGGCGGTGATCTTGGCGGGGGCGATCCAGATCGTCCTCGGAGGGCTGCGGGCCGGCTTCATCTCGGCCTTCTTCCCCTCGAACGTCATCAAGGGCCTGCTCGCCGCGATCGGCGTGATCCTGATCCTCAAGCAGATCCCCCACGCCATCGGGCACGATTCGGATCCGTCGGGCGAGATGACCTTCCTGCAGCCCGACGGCAAGAACACCATCTCGGAGCTTTTCGCCGCCCTTTTCGATTTCGAGCCCGGCGCGACGATGGTCGGCCTGGTTTCCCTCGCGATACTGCTGGCATGGGACCGGAGCCGGCTGAGGAGCTCCTTCATCCCCGCCCCCGTCGCGGTGGTGCTGCTGGGCGTGGCGGCGAACATGCTCATGAAGGCGTCGGGCAGCCCTTGGGCGATCGGGTCCTCCCACCTCGTGCAGGTGCCGACGGCGGCCGGCCTGGGCGAATTCCTGAAGGCCCTGCCCAGTCCGGACTTCAAGGCCTTCGGCAACCCCGCCATCATCATGTCCGCCGTCACGATAGCGGCGGTCGCCTCCTTGGAGACCCTGCTGAATCTTGAAGTCGTGGACAAGCTGGACCCGCGCAAGCGGGTCAGCCCGCCCAACCGCGAGCTCATGGCGCAGGGCGTCGGCAACATGGTGGCCGGCTTTTTCGGCGGACTGCCCATCACTTCGGTCGTCGTGCGCAGTTCGGTGAACATCAACGCGGGCGCGGTGACCCGTCTGGCGGCCTTCATCCACGGCGCGCTCCTCTGCCTGCTCGTGCTGCTTGCGCCGAGGTGGCTCAATGAGATCCCCCTGGCCTCGCTGGCCGCCGTCCTGCTGGTGACGGGCATGAAGCTGGCCAGCCCGTCCCTCTTCCGGCAGATGTGGTCGGAAGGGCGCAACCAGTTCGTGCCCTTCATCGTCACGGTGGCGGCCATCGTGTTCACGGACCTGCTGGCCGGCATCCTCATCGGCCTCCTCACCAGCCTCGGCTTCATCCTGCACAGCAACTTCCGCCGGCCGCTGCTCCGCTTCATCGAGCGTCACGTGAGCGGCGAGGTGCTGCGCATCGAGTTCTCCAACCAGGTCAGCTTCCTCAACCGCGCCGTGCTCGAGCAGGCGCTCGATTCCGTGCCGCACAACGGGCACGTGGTCCTTGATGCGCGCAACACCGACTACATCGACCCGGACATCCTCGACCTGATCGATGACTTCCGCAAGCAGACGGCGCCGGCGCGGAACCTGAAGGTCAGCCTCGTCGGATTCAAGGACCGGTACGTGATGGAGGACCAGATCCAATACGTGGACGTGACCACCCGGGAGGTGCAGTCGCAGCTGACTCCGGAGCGGGTCCTGCAATTCCTCAAGGAGGGCAATCAGAGGTTCGTGACCGGCCAGCGCCTCACGCGGGACCTCGCCCGGCAGGTGGACGCGACGTCCGCCGGCCAGTACCCGATGGCGGTGGTGCTCAGCTGCATCGACTCGCGCAGCCCCGTGGAGCTGATCTTCGACATGGGCGTGGGGGACGCCTTCGTCATCCGCATCGCGGGCAACGTGGCGAAGGAGAAGGTCCTCGGCAGCATGGAATTCGCCTGCGCCGTCGCCGGGGCGCGCCTGGTCCTCGTGATGGGCCACACGAACTGCGGCGCCGTCAAGGCGTCGGTGGAGCTGTTTGAGACCGGCAACACGGCGGCGAAGGCCACGGGATGCGAGCACCTCGACGCCCTGGTCATCGAGATCCAGAAGTCCATCGTGCCCGGCACCAAGCCGCACGGCGACTGGGTGACGCCCGAGACGAAGCTGGCCTTCGTGGACGACGTCGCCAAGCGCAACGTGTCCAGGACGATCGAATACATCCGCTCGGCCAGCCGCACGCTGCGTGAGCTCGAGGCGGCGGGCAAGGTCGCCATCGTCGGCTCCATGTATGACATCAAGACCGGGCGCGTGACTTTCTTGGACGAACCGGCCCGCTCTTCTTAAGCGCCCGCCGACGGCCTCGGACTTTCAGAGAGGGAAGGGTTCCGCTGGGGCCTAACCTGGGTTGAGCTCCCCTTCGGAAGGGCTGGTCTCGAGGCATGCTCCCTCCTGACGACCGGCCGCGTGAGCGGCTTTCACGGCTCGGCCCCCGTGCGCTCCTGGACGCCGAACTGCTGGAGCTGCTGATCGGCGTCGGGACGCGCGGAGCGCCCGTCGCCGCCGTGGCCCGCGAACTGCTCTCCGAGGCGGGCGGGCTGCTCGCCCTGAGCTGCTGGGAGCCGGCCGACTTCGCCCGCGTGCGCGGACTGGGTCCCGCCAAGGCCGCGGAACTCTCGGCCGCCGTGGAACTCGCCCGCCGGATCAGGGAACGCGCGCATGACCCGGGCGACCGGCTGGATGCTCCGGCCAAAGTCTGGGCCCGCCTCGAGCCTCTGGCGGCCGGACTCACGGTGGAGAAGTGCTGGGTGCTCTGCCTCAACCGTCGCAACCGCCTGCTGGCCTTGCATGAGGTCAGTTCGGGCACGGCGACCAGTTCGCTGCTGCATCCGCGCGAGGTCTTCCGCCAGGCGCTCCGCCACGCCGCCTCCGCGGCCATCGTGGCCCACAATCATCCGAGCGGCGACCCGTCGCCCAGCCCCGCCGACCGCGCCGTGACCCGGCAGCTCGCCGACGCCGGCCGGGTGGTCGGGGTCGAACTGCTGGACCATGTCGTCGTGGGGCGTCCGGAGGCCGACCCCGGAGGCAAGGGCTGGTTCAGTTTCGGAGAAGCCGGCTTGATTTAGCGGAACTGCCCGCATCCTTTCGGGGTCACAACCCCGGATGCCCCTGTCACGTGCCATCAAGGTCGGACTCTGGACGGCCGTCGCCGCGGCCGTCCTGGTCGCCGCCGCGCCGGCCTACCGGTCCTATCAGCGCAAGCACGGCCCGCCCCGCACCGGTGAGGCGGTCTACCAGCAGGACTGCCGGTCCTGCCACGGGCCCATGGGCGAGGGCGTGGCCGGCAAGTCCGACGAAGCCCTCTTCGGCGAGAAGTCTCCGTCCGCCCTGGCGCGATACATCGTCCGCGAGATGCCCGAGGACGACCCCGGCTCCTTGAGCGAAGCCGATGCCTCCGCCGTCGCCGCCTACATCCATGGCAAGTTCTACTCGCCCGAAGCCCGCGCCCGCAACCATCCGCCCCGCATCGACCTTTCCCGCCTGACCGTCCGGCAGTACCGCGAGACGATGGCCGACCTGCTCGGCTCCTTCCGTCCGAAGCGCCATGCCTCCGTCGCCGGCGGACTGCACGCCGTGTACCATGATTCCGACGGCATGAACAAGCGCGCCCGCAAGGCGCTCGAGCGGACGGATGCCGCGGTCGAATTCGATTACGGCACCGGCGCACCGGCCGAGGGCATGAAGAAGGACCAGTTCTCGGTCAGCTGGGACGGCTCCCTGCTGGTGCGGGACACGGGCGTCTACGCCTTCCGCGTGACGACGCCGAACGGCGCCAGGCTCTACGTCAACAGTCCCGTCAGCGCCAACGAGAACACCCGTGACGATTCCGGCGCCCTGGGACGCGCGGCCACCATCGACCTGTGGGTCAGCTCCGGCGCCGTGCGCTCGGGAGAGGCCGAGATGCTGCTGCTCGGCGGACGCGCCTATCCGCTCAAGCTCGATTACTTCAAGTACAAGGACAAGACCGCCGCCGTGCGCCTGGAATGGCGCCCCCCGGGCGGAGTCTGGGAGACCGTCCCGCCCGAGAGCCTCTCGCCCGAGGCCTCCTCGCGCACCGACATCATCGCAGCGGAGTTTCCGCCCGACGACGCCTCGCTCGGCTACGAACGGGGCGTCAGCGTGTCGCGCGAATGGACCGAGGCCGTCGCGCGCGGCGCCTTCGAGGCGGCCGGGCTGCTCGATCCCAAGCTGCTCGAATATGCGGGCACTTCCGCCGACGCGAAGGACAAGGGGGCCAAGCTCGCCGACTTCTGCCTGCGCCTCGCCGAACTCGCCTACCGCCGTCCTCTGGAGGAGCAGGAAAGCTCCGACCTGCGCGCCATCTTCGTCCCCGGCCTCGCGCCGGAGACCGCCGCCCGCCGCGCGACGCTCCGCATCCTCTCCTCGCCCCAGTTCCTCTATCCCGACCACCGCGGACAGTCTCCGCATGCCGTGGCCTCGCGCCTCGCGCTCGCCCTCTGGGACTCGCTTCCCGATGAGACCCTGCGGAAAGAGGCCGCGGCCGGAAGGCTGGCCGGCGCCGAACAGGTCCGCGCGCAGGCCCGGAGGATGATGCAGGATCCCCGCGCGCGCGCCAAGCTGGCCGACTTCTTCCGCCACTGGCTGCATGTCGAGGACGACGCCGACCTCGCCAAGGACGCGCAGGCCTATCCCGGCTTCGACCGGGCCGTGGCGGCGGACCTCCTCACCTCGCTCGACCTCACCGTCGAGCGCGCGGTGTGGTCGGAGAAGTCCGATTACCGCGAACTGCTCCTCGGTGACACCGTGCTCCTCAACCGCCGCCTGGCCAAGTTCTACGGCCAGCCCGAGCCCGCCGGCCGCGGCTTCGTCCCCGTCAGGCTCGACTCCGAACATCGCGCCGGCGTGCTGACGCACCCCTACGTCCTCGCCACGCTCTCCTACCACAAGTCCTCCTCGCCGATCCACCGGGGCGTGTTCGTGACCCGCAACATCCTCGGCCGCATGCTCAAGCCGCCGCCCATGGCGATCGCCTTCATGGACGACAAGTTCGACCCTTCGCTGACCATGCGCGAGAAGGTCACCGAGCTGACCTCCAAGCCCGCGTGCATGTCCTGCCACGTCACCATCAACCCCCTCGGCTTCAGCCTTGAGCGCTTCGACGCGGTCGGCCGGCTCCGCGCCACCGACAACAGCAAGCCCGTCGATCCCGTCTCCGAATACCAGGCCGCCGACGGCACGGTCATCCGCCTGCAGGGAGCGCGTGACGTCGCACGGCACGCCGTCGAGAGCCAGGGCGGCCAGGCCGGCTTCGTCCGCAACCTCTTCCACGCCCTCGTCAGGCAGCCTCCGGCCGCCTGGTCGCCCGACGCCGTCAGCCGGCTCACCGAAGGCTTCCGCTCCGGCGGCTTCCATGTGCGCGACCTCGCCGTCGAGGTCGCCGTCATGGCCGCCCTGCCTCCCCCTCTGCCCAACTGAACCATCATGAGCCCCCAAAATCGTCGCGCGTTCCTGCGCCGCCTCGGCCTCTCGGCGGCGGCCCTGCCGTTGCTTGCCGGACTGCCTTCGCTCCATGCGGCCCCGGGCGCCGCGTCCCGCCGACGCATCGTCTTCATCTTCTCCCCCAACGGCACCATCCCTTCCGAGTTCTGGCCGCAGACGCTCGGTGAGAAATTCTCCCTGAAGCGCATCCTCGCCCCGCTCGCCCCGTTCCGCGACCGGATGCTCACCTTGCGCGGCGTCAACAACCGCGTGCGGGGCGACGGCGACGGCCACATGCGGGGCATGAGCTGCCTGCTGACCGGCATCGAGCTCTTCCCGGGCAACATCCAGGGCGGAGGCGAGACGCCCGCCGGCTGGGCCAGCGGGCCTTCCATCGACCAGGAGATCCGGCGCTTCCTCCAGTCGGATCCCGCCACCAAGACCCGTTTCGGCTCGCTGGAATTCGGCGTCGCCGTGCCCAACCGCGCGGATCCGTGGACCCGGTGGAGCTACGCCGGCCCCAATCAGCCGATGACGCCGGTCACCAGCCCTTACGCGATGTTCGAGAAGCTCTACGGGCAGACCAAGGACCGCGAAAGTCTGGCCTCCGTCCTGGACGGGCTGCGTTCGGACCTCCGTCGTGTCGCCGCCCGCGTGGACGCGCAGGACCGCGAGGCGCTTGACCGTCACGCCACCGCGCTGCGCGAGATGGAGAAGGCCTTGCAGGAGCAGGCCTCCGCCGGCGCCGTGACGGTGCCTCCCGCGCCGCAGGCCGGCGTCCTGCTCGAGAACGACAACATCCCCGTGGTCACCCGCATGCAGACCGAGCTCCTGCTCAGCGCGTTCCAGAACGACCTGGCGCGCGTGGCCACCTTCCAGTTCACCCATTCGGTGGGCCAGGCCCGCATGAGCTGGATCGGCGTCGAGGAGAACCATCATTCCCTTTCCCACGACCCGGACCTCAACGCCGGATCCCAGGAGAAGCTCATCAAGATCAACGTCTGGTTCGCGGAGCAGATCGCCCATCTCGCCAAGCGGCTGCAGGAGACCCCCGAGCCGGGCGGGCAGGGCAGCATGCTCGACCACACCACCCTCGTCTGGACCAACGAGCTGGGCAAGGGCAACAGCCACACCCACGAGGACATTCCTTGGCTCTTGCTCGGCGGCGGCCTGGGCTTCCGGACGGGACGTGCGCTCGCCTTCGACAAGCAGCCGCACAACCGGCTGCTGCTTTCACTGGCCCACGGCTTCGGCCACCGCATCGCCAAGTTCGGCAACCCCTCGCTCTGCGAGGCCGGACCGCTCAACCTGTCCTGACGGGACGGTAGCCGGGCCGAAGCCCGCCGTCCTGAAAGATTCCCCCGCCTGTGCCGGTTCCGATGGAGCTCCAGTTTTCCTGGAGTTAAGGTGGGCGGCGCGTTGCCACGGCTCGGACGAGGCCGGTCGGGTCGCGCCTCCCGTTGATTATGATCGTAGGAGACGGATGCTGCCGCGGGTGTCGAACACCGCAGGGGACGATCACTCTTGAGCGTAAGCGGAGCTTTTGCAAGCGTCCCGGGTGATTCGGGTGGATTCTCCGGGGAGGCGTCCGTAGGTGTCCGCCATGCCCCGCCCTTGTCTGCTGCTCAGTCTCCTCCTGCTCACCGCCTGCGCGGTCCATGAACCCGTCCCCACGGGGGTTCCTGAGCATTATGTCGGCCTGAAGGCGCCGCGGCCCGACGGCCTGCAGCTGCGGCCCGGAGACCGGCTCGCCATCTGCGGCGACTCCATCACCGAGCAGAAGATGTACAGCCGGGTGATCGAGGCCTACCTCGCCGCGGCGCGCCCCGACCTCGGCGTGTCCTGCCGTCAGTACGGGTGGAGCGGTGAACAGGCGGGAGGATTCGCCCGCAGGATGCAGAACGACGTGCTCCGCTTCCGTCCCACCGTCGCCACGACCTGCTACGGGATGAATGACTTCCGCTACGTGCCCTATCAGGCCGACCTCGGGGAGGCCTATCGTGCGAATCTCAAGCAGATCGTGCGGACCTTCCGCGCGGCGGGCGCCCGCACCATCGTCGGATCGCCGGGCACGATTCATTCCGTGCCCCATTGGGTGAAGGGCGCGCGGGGCACCTGGGAGGACCTGAATCTCTCCCTGCTGCGCTTCCGAGACATCGCGGTCGAAGTCGCGGAGGATGAGGAGGCGGGCTTCGCCGACGTCTACTGGCCGATGCTCACGCATGGGCACCGGATGCGCGCCCTGCATGGCGACGCCTTCAAGCTCGAAGGCGCCGACGGCGTCCACCCCGGCTGGGCCGGCCACATGGTCATGGCGGCCGCCTTCCTGGACGCTCTGGGGCTCGACGGCGACCTCGGCACGATCGAGGCCGAGTTCACGCCTGCCGGTGTGAACGTCACTTCCCGCGACGGTCAGCGGGCCCTCCGCGTGCGGGACGGGCAGGTGCTGCCCGCAGGCGTGATGCGCGTCATCCATGAGCGCATCCCGTTCGCGATCGAGCCCGGCGACGTGCGCAGTGACGCGGCCATGGCCGCCGGAGCCGCGCTCACCGACTTCCACGCCCGCTTCAACCGTCTCACCCTCCGCGTGACCGGACTGAAGGGGTCCGTCGGCCGCGTCACCTGGGGCGCAGGCGGCAAGTCCAAGGAATTCACCGCCGCCGCCCTCGCTTCCGGCATCAACCTCGCCGCCGAGTTCCCGGACAATCCGACCACCCCCGTCTTCAACTCCATCTGGAAGGCCGTGGGCGAGAAGCAGGCCTACGAGACCAAGCAGATCAAGACCCTCTTCCGTTCCAAGGAGGCCAAGGCTGACATGGAGAAAGTCGTCCGCGAAAGCCAGGTCGAGTTCGAGCGGCTCGACGCCGCCCTGAGGTCGGCCGTCGGGAACTGCGAGAGCGAGCTGCTCATCGAGGACCTCGTCCGACGTTGAAATGAGACGGGCCGCGCTTGCGCGCGGCCCGGGCTAGGAAGCCAACAACGAAACTTATTCCGCGGCGACGTTCTCGCCGGCACCGGCGCCCAGCGTCATGCCGCCGACGACCTGCACCTTCTCGAGGATCGTCTTCTGCAGCTCCTCGAGGACCTTAGGGTTCTTGATGAGATATTCCTTGGCGGCCTCGCGTCCCTGGCCGATCAGCTGGCCGTTGTGGGCGATCCAGGCGCCCTTCTTCTCCAGGATCTTGTGCTCGATGCCGAGGTCGAGGACCGATCCCGTCCGGGAGATGCCCTCGTTGTACATGATGTCGAACTCGCACTCGGTGAAGGGAGGGGCGACCTTGTTCTTCACGACCTTCACCTTGGTGCGGTTGCCTATGACCTTGCCCGTCGGCTCCTTGATCTGTCCGATGCGGCGGATGTCGATGCGGACGGAGGAGAAGAACTTGAGCGCGCGGCCGCCCGGGGTGGTCTCGGGGTTGCCGAACATCACGCCGATCTTCTCGCGGATCTGGTTGGTGAAGATCACCACGCAGTTCGTGCGGCTGATGGCGGCGGTGAGGCGGCGCATCGCCTGGCTCATCATGCGCGCCTGGACGCCGACCGTGGAGTCGCCCATCTGGCCGTCGAGCTCCTGCTTGGACACCAGGGCCGCGACCGAGTCGACCACGATGACGTCGACCGCGCCGGAGCGGATCAGCGTCTCGGCGATGTTGAGCGCGTCTTCACCCGATTCGGGCTGGGAGACGAGCAGGTTGTCGAGGTCGACTCCGACCACCTTGGCGTAACGGGGGTCGAGCGCATGCTCGACGTCGATGAAGACGGCGTTGCCGGCCTGGCGCTGGATTTCGGCGATGATGGAGAGACAGAGCGTCGTCTTGCCCGAAGATTCCGGACCGTAGATCTCAACGATGCGTCCCCGGGGCAGACCGCCGACGCCGAGGGCGAGGTCGATCGCCACCGAGCCGGTGGACACCGTGGACACCTGCATCTTGGTGGCGTCCCCCATGCGCATCAGGGTGCCGTCGCCATACTGCTTGTTGATGGCGGAGAGGGCGAGGTCCAGGGTCTTGCGTTCGGCGGCCTGCGCGGAGGCCTTTTCTTTGGCGGCGGTTTCGGGTTTGGCGGACATGGGCGTGGGTTGTTGGTGTCCTCAAAGTGGACGATAATGCCGCGTAGGCAAGAAAAATGAACAAATGTTCACTACTTCTTTAACCCTATGCTTTTCTGAGGTTTAGAAACTAAAAAGATCTGCCAGCCAGTCCCAGAAATCGGGCTGTCGGGCGGGCCGGCCGGTCGTTTTGGGCGCCGCTTTGACCGTCTTGAGTTTGGCGGCTTCGGCCTCGGCCCGCGCTCTCAATTCAGCGAATCCGGCGTCCATCAGCTCTCCTGCCAGCTGGTCTCGGATGCGTTGTTCGGGTCTGGCGCCGGCGGGGCTGTCGCAGCCCAGCACGACGGCGATGACCCTGCGTCCCTCGCGGGCGGCGGTGGTGGCGATCGAGGCGTTGGAAGCGGAGGTGTAGCCCGTCTTGAGGCCGTCGCAGCCGCGGTAGTCGGAGAGCAGGTGGTTGTGGTTCGTCAGCTGGATCGAACGTCCGCCCGGACGGAAGAAAAGGTAGGTGCGCGTGGAGGCGTAGCGCAGGGCCGCCGGCTTCTTCACCAGTTCCCGGCAGAGCAGGGCGAGGTCCCGCGCCGTGCTGCGGTCGTGCGGACCGGCGCCTTCCGTGAGTCCGTTGGGGGAGGCGAAGCGGGTGGCGTTCATGCCGAGCGTGCCGGCCCGTGCGTTCATCCGCGCTACGAAGGCGGCCGTCGAGCCGGCGCGGTCGATCGCCAGCGCCACGGCCGCGTCGTTGGCGGACTGGAGCATCAGCGCGTGCAGGAGCGCGTCCACGGTGAACGTCTCCCCTTCCGCCAGCCAGACCTGGGAGCCGCCCGTGCGCGCGGCCTCGCGGGTGACCTTCACGCCTCTGGTCGTGGTGATCGTCCCGGCCTCCACGTCCTCCAGCACGAGCAGCAGCGTCATCAGCTTCGTCACGCTCGCCGGACGGCCGGCCCCGTCGGGCCTGTCTTCCGCGAGCACGGCGCCCGTGGCGGCGTCCACGCAGATGACGCCGTCATAGCGCATGCCGGCCCGGGAGTACTCCGCGGCGTGCGACCACAGGGCGAGCGCGGCCAAGGTGAGGAGCGGTGTCAGGCGCACGCTGCATTGGTCGGGGGCCGTGACGACGGCGGCAAGTCGGATTTGATTGTCCGGCCTTCCGGATGCAGTCTGCCCGCATGCGGGTCTTCCTGATGCGACATGCCGAGGCCGTTCCGGGGGAGCCCGATGCGGCGCGGCCGCTCACCCTGCGCGGCCGGCGGCAGGCGCGCCACGCTGGCCGGGGGTCCTTCGCGCGCGCGGCCGCCGAGGTGCGTCATGTCGAGCACAGCGGACTGGTGCGCGCCCGTCAGACCGCGGAGCATGCCATGCGCTCCGCCCGCATCCCCCGCGCCCGTCTGCGGACGCTGGCGGGCCTCGCTCCCGAGGATGATCCGGCGGTGACCGCGCGTCTGCTGGCCCGCAGCCGATCCTCCCGCCTGCTGGTCGGTCACAATCCCCATCTGGCCGGTCTCTTCGGACTGCTCATCGGCGCGCGCGGAAGTGAGGCCGTGCGTTTCAAAAAGGGCGCCCTGGCGGCCTTTGAGCGGATCGGTCCGCCAGGTCGGGGAGCGCCCTTCGGACGTTGGCGTCTGCTCTGGTTCATGCCGCCGGCCTGCTGATGACCCGCCCCGCACTTGACTGCCTCGGCACCCCGCCCGACGCTCGCCCGGTGCGCGCCGCCCGCCGACATGCCGTGACCTGGTCAGCCGTCGCGGCGTTGCACCTGGCCGCCGCCGCCGCTGTCATCGGCGGCAGGCCTTCCGTCCCGGCCGAGCCGGTGCGTGAGGGCGGCCTGCTCTTGGTCTCCGTCTTCGAGCCCGATCCCATCGCGCCGGCCGGAGAAGCTCCGGCGGGTTCCGTGGTCGGCGCGGGAGCCTCGCTCCCTCCTCCGGTCGAGCCGCCGGCATCCGTCGCCGTTGTCGCGCCCGCGTCGTCGGTGCGTCTTGCACCGGTTGCCGAGCCCGAACGGTCCGTATCGTCCGCCGTCTCCCCGGCGGTCATCGCCCCCGCGCCCGTGGTCGTCGCGCCGCGCGCCCCCGTCCTGATCCCGCCTTCCTTCGTGGTGCGAGAGGAGCCCTCCTATCCTGCGCGCGCCCGTCGAGCCGGCGCGGAGGGCAGGGTGGTCGTCCGAGTGGCGATCTCGGCCGAGGGAACGGTCACCGCGCTTACCGTGCAGGAGTCCTCAGGCAGCGCCTTGCTGGATGAGGCCGCGCTGTCGGCCGCCCGCGCCTCGCGCTTCTCGCCGGCTTCGCGTGACGGCGTCGCGGAGCCGTCCGAGGCCGTCGCCGCCTACCGGTTCGAGCTCCGCTGACGCATGCGGATCCTGGTCGCCTCCTCCAACCGCGGCGTCAACGGCGCCGTCGTCTACGCCCGCCGCCTCATCCCTCTGCTCAGGTCCGCCGGCCATCATGTCATCCTTGCCTGCGAGTCCGGCTCCTGGATCGAGGCGGCCGTCGGGGACGAGGTCCCTTTGCTGCGCACCGACTTCTCGCGCTGGCCCCTGACCGAATGCGACCGCGTCGCCGCCTTCTGCCGGGCGGAGGGCGTGGACGTCATCCATTCGCACCTGACCCGTTCCGGCAACTTCGCGGCCCTCGTCCGGGCCAGGCACGGCGTGGCCAGCGTGGCGCATCTCCACGCGAACCATCCTCAGCCGCACACCGGCCTGCACGACCTTCTCATCGCGGTGTCCGAGGACACGGCCGCCCGTCAGCGGCTCGTGCCATGGAACTGGTCCGTGCCCGTCGAAGTGCTGCCCAACTTCGTCGACCCTTCGCTGTTCCGTCCCGCCGCCGGCGCTGCCGATCCGCTGAGGGAGACGCTGGGCGTGGCGCCCGGGACTCCCGTCGTCGCCGTCGTCGGCCTCATCTCCCGGCGCAAGGGGCAGGACCTCGCCGTGCGCGCCTTCGCTGAGGTGCGTCGCGCACGGCCGGACGCCGTCCTCGCGGTCATCGGCGGCGGCGAGCTTCCCGCCGGCCTGCCCATGGACGGCGTGCGTCTCCTCGGGCAGCGGGAGGACGTGCCGAGGCTGCTGCCTCACGCCACCGTCGTGGTCGTGCCATCCCGGGACGAGCCTTTCGGTCTGGCGGCCGTCGAGGCCATGGCTTGCGGGGTGCCCGTCACGGCGTTTGCCGTGGGCGGCCTGCGCGAGGTGCTGGCCGACGGCGCCGGTGTCGCGGTGCCGCCCGGTGACGTCGGCGCGCTCGCCCGCGCCGTGCTCGCGCTCCTGTCGGATGGCGCCGGGCGTCGCCGGCAGGCCGAGGCCGGAATGGCCGCGGCGCTCCGACGTTACGGTCCCAACGCCCACCTGGCGGCGCTCAGCCGTCTGCTTGCCGGTGTCGCTGGCTAGTAGGGGCTGACCGGCAGACCTCGGCGGCCCTTGAAGCGCTGGTGCACCCAGAGATATTGTTCGGGCACCGCCCTTATCGCGTCCTCCAGCATTTTCGTGAGGCGGCATGTGTCTTCCGCCGGATCGTCCGAGGGGAAGTTTTCCAGCGGCTCTGACAGCCTGAGGACGTAGGTGCCGTCCTCCAGACGGCTCGCGAAGAACGTCAGCACCGCCGCGCCCGTCATCTGGGCCAGCCTGGCCGTCGAAGTGTTGGTGATGGCCGGCCGGCCGAAGAAAGGCAGCGTCAGCGACTGCGGCGTCCATTTGCCCTGGTCGGGCGCGTACCAGACCGCCTCGCCGTCCCGCAGCGCGCGTACCAGTCCGGACACGTCGTGCATCCCGATGGCACGCGCCGCCCAGGCGGTGCGGTGCCGCCGCAGCAGGTCGGCGATGACCGCGTTGTTGGGATCTCGGTAGAGGCAGCAGAGCCGGGTCCGCAACGCGAGCATGCGCCCCGCGATCTCCAGCGTCGTGAAGTGTCCTGAGATCACGATCACGCCCCGGCCGCGGGCCCGTGCCCGTTCGAGCGACTCCAGTCCCTCGATGCGGAACGCGGGGAGCTCCTCCGGCCCGCGCCACCAGCATCGGGCCGACTCGAGGCCGCCGAGGACCAGCGACTGGTAGTGGCGACGCGCCAGAAGCCGGCGTTCCTTCTCCGTGAGCTCAGGAAAGCACACGCGCAGATTGACCAGCGTCACGTGCCGGCGCACCGGCGCCAGATGGAACACGGCCCAGCCCGCCGCGGCGGCCAGCGAGCGCTGCAGGCGCCAAGGCAGGCGGCTTACCAGCCAGAGCAGCCCGAGGCCCGCGCGCGTGAAGCCGCGCCCGAGCGCGCCGGTGCTCCGCTCTTCGTCCATGGCCAGAGGTTTCACCAGCGGCAACCCGCAGGGAAGCCTATTCTTGGCACTCGGTCAGCGCGTCCGCACGTAGCGCGGGTCGGAGCCCGTGAGGAGCGAGCCGAAGCGCCCCCAGTCGCCGTCCTCGATCCGACGGTCGAAGAACACGTCGGCCGTCGAGCCGTCCGGCGGCAGACGCACCGACCAGAGCGGGCGCGCGGAGGTGGGGAGCGTCGCGAACCTTATGTCGCCGACGAACACTTCACCGTCCCGGCGGTCCACGCTGTTCCATCCCCCCGTGAACTCCGAGAATTCGGCGACCATCTTCGCCCCGCGGCTGCCCGCCGGCGGAGCGTCAGGTCCCTCCGGCGAGTAGGCGCGGCGTGAGTCGCCGGGAGCGATCTCGGGCGCGGACCACGGCGCCACGCGCACCCCGGCCGCCTCCCAGCGCCCGCCGTGCAGCCAGACGGCGCGCCAGACGAGGAGGTTGGAGAAGGTCGGTTTCACCGCCAGACGTTCCGGCCGGACTCCCCGTGACTCGAGCCAGCCGCGCACCGCCGTCTCCGCCCGCGCGTGCTGCATCACGCCCAGCCCCGCATAGGCCGTGAACCAGGCGAGCCCGAAGGCCGCCGCGCGGCGGGAGCCGCGTCGCCAGGCGAACGCCGCCAGGCCCAGGACCGGCAGCGTGCAAGTCACGTCGATGATCGGCAGGCAGTCCCAGGCGATGCGCGCGGGAGTGAAGGGCCAGAGGAGCATCGTCCCGTAGCTCGTGCAGGCGTCGCAGAGCAGGTGCGTCAGCACCGCGCCGAGCGCCGGCAGCCAGAGCGCCTTCCAGCCCGCGCCCTCGCGGCGGCGGAAGCACCAGGCCGTGAAGAGCGCCGTGGCCGTGGCGATGACCGGCATGAACGCGAAGCTGTGCGTGAAGTGGCGGTGCCAGCGGAAGGAGACCAGCGGGTCGCCCGGCGAGCGGATGAACACGTCCAGGTCCGGCGCCATGCCGGCGAGAAGGCCGGCCGTGGCCGCCGCGGCCACCGGGGTCTCCTTCGGACGGAGCACGAGCCCGGCCGAGATTCCCAGCACGGCGTGTGTCAGCGGATCCATTCCCTACACCGTATCCGTCCGCTCCGCCGTTGGAAGCGACTTTTTGACTGCCGAACTTCCGTCCGGCGGGTTACAAGACGCCGTCCCCATGAGCACGTTCGCACCCCTGCTTCTCGCCCTGGCCGCCGTCCTGCCGGCCGCTGATTTCACGGAGGTTCCGGCCGTCGAATGCCGTCCGCGCGGCGGCCTGCCCAACTTCCTGGCCAAGGCGGCGACCGAAGGGGCTGAACTGAAGGTGGCCTACCTCGGCGGCTCCATCACCGCCCAGAACGGCTGGCGCGTGAAGACCCTGGCGCATTTCCGCAAGGAACATCCCCGGGCGAAATTCACCGAAATCAACGCCGCGATCGGCGGGACCGGCTCGGACCTCGGCGTGTTCCGGCTCCAGCAGGACGTCCTTTCCAAGCAGCCCGACCTGGTGTTCGTCGAGTTTGCGGTCAATGACGGCGGCGCCGACCCCGCGCGCATCATCCGCTGCATGGAGGGCATCGTGCGGCAGATCCGCCGGGCCGACCCGAGGACCGACGTCTGCTTCGTCTACACCGTCACCGAGGCGCTCGTGCCCGCGCTCCTGGACGGCAAGTTCCAGCGCTCGGCCGGCGCCATGGAGAAGGTCGCCGACCATTACGGCGTCCCCACCGTGCACATGGGACTCGAGGTCGCGCGGCTCGCCAAGGCGGGCCGGCTCCTCTGGAAGTCCCCCCTGCCGCGCACCGAGGCGGAGCGCGCCGTCCTCGGCGACAAGTTCGTCTTCGCTCCCGACGGCGTGCACCCGCACGAGTCCACCGGGCACGAGCTCTATCTGCAGGCCGTGGTCCGTTCGCTGCCGCTCATCGCCAAGGCCTCCGCGTCCGCGGCGTCGCACGCGCTGCCGGCGCCGCTGGCTCCGGACAACTTCGAGCGCGCGCGGCTCGAGCCCGTCGGACGCGCGCGGCTGTCCGAAGGCGTCATGCTGGCGGACATGATGGCCGACCCTTTCGCCAAGCGCTGGGCCGTCCGTCTGCCCCAGATGGCGCCGCTCACCCGGCCCGGACAGTCCTTCACCTTCCGTTTCCGCGGCACCCATGCCGCCGTCTATGACGTCGTCGGCCCCGCGGGCGGGAAGGTGAAGGTGACCCTGGACGGCGGCGCCCCGCGCGTCGTGGCCCGGTTCGACTCCTACTGCACCTACCCCAGGCTGAGCGTCTTCACCGTCGGAACCGACCTCGAGGACCGCGAGCACGTCGTCACCGTGGAGCTCACCGACGAGCGGGTCGACAAGGCGGCCGTGCTCGCCCAGCGCGCCCAGAAGATCGACGACCCCCGGCGCTTCGCCGACCACCACGCCTTTCCCGGGGCCCTGCTGCTCGTCGGTGAACTGCTGCCCTGAGCACCCCTCCCGTCCTTGACCGCCGGCGCCCGGACGCCAAGGATGCCCGTCCCCAATCATCCCCAACCCAACATGCGCTTCGGACTCAACACCTTCCTCTACGCCTCGCCGTTCACCAACGACAGCGTCCACCTCTTCAGGAAGCTGAAGAACTGGGGCTTCGATTCCGTCGAGATCCCGATCGAGGACCCCTCCCACACCGACCCCAAGGTCCTGAAGGCCGCCGCGGCCAAGGCCGGCATCGCCATCGGCTCCATCTGCGCGTGCATGGGCCCCGGACGCGACCTCCGCGGCTCCGCCAAGGACCAGGCCGCCGGACGCAAGTACATCATGGCGCTGATCGACCAGGCCGCCGTCGCCGGCTGCCCCCGCATCATCGGGCCGCTCTACTCCGTCGTCGGACTCATCGGCGCCCATGACGACCGGACCAAGGCGAAGCACTTCAAGCTCGTCGTCAAGAACCTCAAGGTCATCGGCAAGTACGCCCAGAAGAAGGGCATCGAGCTCGACGTCGAGCCGCTGAACCGCTTCGAGACCGACTTCCTCAACACCTGCGACCAGGGCCTCCGCCTGATCAAGGCCGTCAACCTGCCGAACGTGAAGCTCCACCTCGACACCTTCCACATGAACATCGAGGAGAAGAACCAGGCCGCCGCGATCCTCAAGGCCGGCAGGCACCTCGGACACTTCCACGCCTGCGGCACCGACCGCGGCACGCCCGGCAACGACTCCCTCGACTGGAAGCCCATCGTCTCCGCCCTCCGCAAGATCGGTTACAAGCAGGAGGTCGTGATCGAGTCCTTCACCACCGACGTCAAGGTCATCGCCCGCGCCGCGGCCATCTGGCGCGCCATGGAGCCCCGCCGCGACGACATCGCCGTCAAGGGCCTGAAGAACCTCCACCGCTTCTTCGGAAGCCGCAAGTGAGCCCCGCGACCATGCGACTCCTCCCGCTCGCCGCCCTCCTGTTCGCCGTCGCGCTGCCCGCGGCGGAGCGCAGCCTCTTCAACGGCAAGGACCTGGACGGCTGGAAGGGCCTCGACTTCTGGACCGTCGAGGACGGCGCCATCACCGGGCGCACCACCAAGGAGAAGCCCACCAAGGGGAACACCTTCATCGTCTGGCAGGGCGGCAAGGTCTCGGACTTCGAGCTGACCTTCCGTTACCGCATCGTCGGCGGCAATTCCGGCGTGCAGTACCGCAGCAAGCTCGTCGACGAGAAAGGCTTCGTCGTCGCCGGCTATCAGGGCGACTTCGAGGCGGGCAAGACCTACTCCGGCATCCTCTATGAGGAGAAGGGCCGCGGCATCCTCGCCAAGCGCGGGGAGAAGGTGACCGTTTCCGAAGGGTCCGACCCCAAGAAG
>CAIOPO010000161.1 GCA_903860195.1 uncultured Opitutia bacterium
GTCGCCTACCAGCTCACCGGTGGCTGGATCCGCAGCGTCGGCAAGACCTGGCTCGGCAACGACCTCTTCGCCGGCACGTACGGCGCCCTCGCCTCAAGCCTCCTCGTCCTCGGCGTCCTCTGGACCTTCTGCTGGTGGCTCTGGCGGCGGAAGGTCTTCATCCGGATCTGAAGGCAGGAATTCCCAAAAGGGCATGATGGACCGTCGCGGAAAATGTTGCTTTCGGTCGTTGTGAATCATCCCCAGACTTGAACGCACTTCATGAGACTCGGCCTCACGTTCATGCTGTTCGCGCCGTTGGCTGCGCTGCAGGCCGCGGAGAGCCCGGTCATCGCCGCGCCAGTCGCAGGCGAAGCAACCTATTCACCGCACCCTCACTTCCGCTGGCGGCGGGAGTCCGACGTCAGGATCGACGAGTTGCATCGCATCCAGATCGCCCGGGACGCGGCGTTCGCCGACGTGGTGTGTGACGACCGCCTGGAAGTGGTGTCGCGCTTCGTGCCGGTGAAGGCGCTGCCGCCGGCGAAGTATTGGTGGCGCGTGAGACGCGGCGAGGGCGAGTGGTCGCAGGCCGGGGCGTTTGAAGTGCGCACTCCCGGCAAGTCCTTCACGGTCCGTGCGGGCAGCGACGCCGACACCGTGACCCGGGTGCTGCGCGAGGCGGCGTCCGCCGGGCCTGCGCAGGTCGATTTCGAGCCGGGCGAATATCGGTTGAACATCCGTGAACGAACCGGGCTGCTGACCCTGGAGGGCGCACATGATCTGATCATCGACGGGCATGGCGCCAAGCTGACGCTGGCCGGCGATTCGTGCCTCCTCAGCCTGCGGGGCTGCCGGCGCGTCACGATCCGGAACTTCGAGGCGGCGAGCAGCCAGCCCGGGCACACTTTGGTGCGCGTGCTCGAGGTGGACCGGACCAACGCGCGTCTGCTCGTCAAGCCCGAGCCCGGCCATGATACCGACGTGGTCCGCTTCTTCGTGGGCGAGGGCAACGGAGGCAGCTTCCTCAACCGCGTGGACCCCGATCATCACGGACGGCACCTCAGCCGCGGCTTCGTGTCCGCGCGCGACGCGACGGCCAGTCCCGCGCCGGGCGCTCCGGGAAGCTTCCACATCGGCCCCGTGAAGGCCGCGGCCCTGCCCCATCACGAGACGGGCGCGCTGGCCGTGGTGACCCTGTACCGTTCACCCTTTGTCCGCATGGATGCCACGGAGGAATGCACGCTCAGCCACATCACCCTGGTCGACCATCCCGGCGGACCTTGCCTGGGGAACGACAATTCCGCGCAGAGCCTGCTGGCCGTGAAGGTCGTGCGCCGGTCGCCCGCTGATCATCAGGGCGGCCACTCGGGCGTGAACAATGGCCGCATCGGGGCATGGGTCGAAGGCTGCGAATACGAATGCCTCGCCGATGACGGCGGCCCGGCGCATCAGGCGCTGCGGATGAAGGTGGACCGTGCGGACGGCGCCGACGCCGTGATCCTCGCGGATTCCTGGACCAACAGCGAACTGCGGCCGACCGACCGGATCGTCTTCGTGGACCCGCGCTCCGGGCGCTTCGCCACCGCCACCCTGCGCACGGTGTCGGAGGGCCGGAAGTCCGTGCGTCTCGGGCTGACGGAGGGCCTGGCGGAGCTGGCCACAAGGCTCGGACGCGATCCGTCCCAGGAATGGAAGGGCCTGCTGCTCTACCGTTACTCGCCCAGCAACGAGGACTTCGTGTATCGGCGCAACCGTCATGTCGGAGGGCGCGGCCATGGCGTGAAGTTCAACGGCGTCCGCGGCTGGATCGCCGACAACCATTTCGAGAACATCACCGGCAACCCCATCCACGTCGGCTTCACCTACACCGAGGCCATCTCGGGCGTGGGAGCCCGCGACGTCGTGGTGAGCGGCAACACCCTCGTCTACAGCGGCTGGACTCCCATCAGCTGCCTCTCCACCTCGGGCCTGGGCGGGAACATCCTGATTCGAGGTAACCGCATCACCGACCCGCGCGAGGCGGCCATCTCCATCAGGGGCTGTGAAGACGTCGTCGTCGCCGGCAACCATTTCAGCGGCCGGGCCGCACCGACCAAAGGGGTCTGGATTGAGGCGCTGGACTCCAAGGCCATTGTCACCTCCGACAACAAGCATCCTGCCGACGTGCCGCTGCTCAAGGAAGCGAACCGGACCAAATAACGGAAGGCGGATTGACGGCCCAAAGCCCGCCATCACAAATGAGAGAGGGGGTCAGTGACCCCATGCAGACCCCGCGCACACCACCCTCATGCATCTTCGCATCCTGATCACGACGCTGCTGCTCGCCGCGCAGACCCTGGCCCAGGAGAAGCCTGCGGCCGGCGAAGCCCAGACCTCCGCCCCGCCCCCGTGGGATCAGATCCGGCGCGTGCCGATGAGCGGCGGCCTGAGGGCGTTCTGGAACGTGGCGGGAGGAGACAATGCGACGAACTATCGCGAAGCCGCGGCGCACGGGTTCGAGATGGTGGACCTTCTGAACACCTACGCCGACTACCCCGGCAGGCAGAAGGAGAACATCCGCCAGACCATCGACGCCCACGCCTCCAATCCGTGGCAGAAGCCCGGGTTCTTCGAGCGCATCATCCGGCGCAACATCGAGAAACAAGGCAACCAAGGAGCCCTCTTCGTCCACGACATCGAGTTCACCTTCGAGGAGGACATCGACAAGGCCTGGGACGACCCCGTGGCGCGCGCCGCGTCCAAGGCCGCGACCCGCGAGCAGTTCGCCGACGCCTACCTGCGCGAGTGGGCCACCTGGTTCACCCTGCCCTGCCAGTGGGCGAAGGAGCGCTTCCCGGGCACGCCCATCGGCATCTACGGCCCGCAGCCGTTCCGCCGCGATTACTTCGGCATCGCCGGCAAGACCGCGCAGCAGATCGACGGCACCCATCGCAGCGACGCCGAGCTGTGGCAGCACATCGATCCTTACGTCGACTACTACATCGCCAGCATCTACGTCTTCTACGACAAGCCCGACTCCCTCTACTACATGGCCGCCAACGTGGAGGAAAACGTCGAGCGCACCCGCCGCTACGGCAACAAGCCCCTCTACGCCTACGAGTGGCTCCGCTACCACAGTTCCAACAAGAAGCTCGCCGACCAGGAGGTTTCACCCTGGCTGGCCGAAGCCATGGCCGTCCTGCCGTATTTCTGCGGCGCCCGTGGCCTGGCCGTCTGGGGGTCGGAGTCCAAGCGCAAGGGCCAATACTACCACGTCTTACCCGCCTTCATGAACAGCCTCGGGCGCATCTCGGACCTCTCCGCCAAGCTGGCGGGCGCCAAGCTCATGTCCGACGAACCCGCGCACGTCCTCTGGAAGTCCAAGCGCCCCCTCGTTCGCCGCATGCGCGTCAGCGCGGACGAATGGATCATCCTCGCCGTGAATCCTTGGCAGTCCGAAGAAGCGAAATCAACCGTCGAAGTGCCCTTGGAAAACAGCCGCATCACCGTCGAACTCCGCGGCCGCCACAGCGAGATCTTCCACTGCACCAGCACCGGCGTGAAGCGGCTGTGACATAATGGGGTCTGACCCCATTATGCTTTGGGCCATCTACGTCGCCTATCAGCTCACCGGCGGCTGGATTCGCAGCGTCGGCAAGAGCTGGCTCGGCAACGACCTGTTCACCGGCACCACCGGCGGCCTTGCCTCTAGCCTCCTCGTCCTCGGAGTCCTCTGGACCTTCTGCTGGTGGCTCTACCGCCGGAAGGTGTCTATCCGGATCTGAAGGTAGGGTCGGGGACGCGTCATGACGAAGCTGTAACGAGCCTTGGGCAGCACAGCGTGCTGCCCAAGCGCATGGGGGTTAGGATTCATGCTAGATTGACGAGAAC
>CAIOPO010000162.1 GCA_903860195.1 uncultured Opitutia bacterium
AAATTGGGTAGAAGCCTATTTTGACGCCGCAGGGACCATCGGAAAGATGGTGTCATGGCATCGTTGCAGGAAATCCTCGCCCTGGTCGCCCAAGGCGAGTCGGAGACGCTCGAGTTCAAGGCCAGCACCGCCAACCTCGCGTCGGGCATGCAAACGCTCTGCGGCATGCTCAACGCAAGGGGAGGCTGGCTTCTCTTCGGTGTGGACCCATCGGGGAATTGCGCCGGGCAGTCGTTCTCGGACAGCACGTTGCAGGACATCCAGCAATCCGTGCGCGACATCAGCCCCTCGATCCAACCCAGCATCGGGTCGGTTGAGCTGGAATCGGGCAGGCGCGTCATCTCGATCCGGGTCGAATCCGGCTTCGCCAAACCCTACGCCTTCCGCGGACTCTCCTACCTCCGGGTCGGAAGCAGCACGGTTCGCATGGACGGGGACTCTTGCCAGCGCATGCTGCTCGAGCGCGTGCACGGCGAGAACAGATGGGAGAATCAAGCGGCCGAAGGATGGTCTCTCGATGAGCTCGACCTGGCCCTGCTCGAGAAATCCTTCGCCAAGGCCGTCGACTCGGGGAGACTGACCGACCCGGGAAAGGCGGGGCCGATGGAAAAGCTCAGGCACTGGGGGCTGGTGAGGGAGGGGAGGGTTCTTCGCGCCGCCGCGATCCTGTTCGGCAGGCAGGATCACCTCCGCGCGCGCATGCCCCAGTCCCGGCTCAAGTTCGCCCGTTTCAGCGGCGCCGATCGCGGCGAATTCCTGGATAACCGCGTCTTTCACGGAAACTCGTTGGAACTCCTGGACCTCGCGAGCCGGCTGCTGCGCGAGAACCTCCCCTTGGCAGGCCGCATCGAACCCGACCTTTTCGAACGCAAGGATGACCCATTGTACCCGCCCGTGGCGCTCCGGGAGACCTTGGCCAACGCCTTCTGCCATCGCGATTATTCATTCAACGGCAACGGTGTCTCCCTCGCGCTGCACCAGGATCGGCTCGAGGTCATCTCGGATGGCGAGCTGCACTTCGGGGTCACGGCGGACAGCCTGACGAAGCCCCATGAATCGCGGCCCTGGAACCCCTTGATGGCCGGGGTATTCTACGACATAGGTCTGATCGAGCAATGGGGCCGTGGGACGCTCAAGATCATGGAGCTTGCCGAGCGCGCCGGATTGGCGGCGCCCGAGTTTGCCGAGATATCAGGCTGTCTCCGCGTGACGCTGCGAGCCACCCGATATGAGCCGCCCAAGCGCGTGGCCAGCAACCTGACCGAATCCCAAAGGAAGATCCTATCCTCCTTGAGCCAATTCGAAGACGGAGCAGCCTTGCGGGAACTGATTGCCACGATGGCGGCGAGCCATCGAGTGCGGCAAATTAAGGCTGACCTCGCCTTGTTGCAGTCCTTGAGACTTGTCAGGTCTAGGGGGCACGGAAGAGGGGCGAAATGGACATTGGTAAGTAACTGAAAGTCAGCAACTTGGCCAATGTATGTCCAATTGATGTCCAATTATTGTGTGTAACTTCGGGAGCGGGCGGCGGCGGCGGAACGAGACGTCAGACGCTAGACGTTAGAGGCCAGGGCGGCCGCGTTGCGGCCGGGGCGGGGGCGGCGGAACGGCGGGGTTGGCGGCGCCGCCGCCGGAGCGGGGTCCGCGGTACA
>CAIOPO010000163.1 GCA_903860195.1 uncultured Opitutia bacterium
GCCGCGCACGCGGCCGTCGCCAAGGCGCACCGGCCCTTTGCGCCGGCCCCGGTCAGGACCGACGCCGAACTGCTCACCCAGCTTTCCTCCGTCGATCAGGCGGTCGTCCGACGCGGGTTGGAAGGACTGACTTTCCGTGAGAGCAAGTCTCCCGCCGTGACCGAGGCCGTCCGCGGCCTGCTGTCGCGCGAGGCCGACCTCGTGCTCGAGCACGCCATCCTGACGGCTGGAATGCGCCTCGCCGGCTTCACCGCCGCCGATCTCGCGACGGCCCAAGGGCCCGTCGCCCAGGCCCGTCTGCTGCGCATCCTCTCGCAGACCCGGACGAAGGAAGCCGATTACGGCGACGTGCTGAAGTTCGCGCTCAGCCAGGCCGACGCCGCTGACGCCGCCCTGGCCAGGAACGCCTACCTCGCCCTGAGCAAGGCCCCCGATGCCGACCGGGTGGTCGCCCCGCTCTTCGCGTTCTGGCTGGCTGAGCCGGCCCCCTCGTCCGCTCGGGTCGCGGCCCTCGGCAAGTTCGCCACCGCGCTCGCCGGCCAGCCCGGCGTCGCCCAGGGCGTCGCGAAGATGCTCGCCCACGAGAAGGTCGCCGTCCGCCAGGCCGCCCTCCGCGCCATCGCCGCCCAGCCCGGCAAGGTGAACGCCAAGCCATGGCTAGCCGCCCTGGAATCCCAGCTCGCCCAGGGCGCCTCGCCGCTCCTGCTGGACGCGATCGCCCATGTGAAGGACCCGCGATTCGACGCGCGCCTCAACGCCGTCGCCGCCGACACGACCAAACCGTCCTCGCTCCGCCTGAAGGCGCTCCTCGCGCTCTCCAGCAGCGGCGAAGGTCTCAGCGATTCCGCCTTCAAGCTGCTCACCGATCTCTTCGTCGATCCGTCCAGCCCCGGCCTCCGCATGGACGCCGCCGCCCGCCTTGCCAACACCAAGCTGACGCCCGCGCAGTGGGACGCGTACCTGGCCTTGCTGCCGACCGCCGGCCCGCTGGAGCAGAACGAGCTCCTCGTCGCGTTGGCGGTGCCGGACAACTACAAGCGCATCTCCAAGGACACCGGTCGCAAGATCGCCGTCGCCCTGAGCAAGTCGACGATGCTCGGCACGTTCCGGCGTGACCTCGTGCGCAAGGCCTTCGGCTTCCTGCCGCGCGAAGTCTACGAAGTCCTCGAGCCCTCGTTTGACGCCGCGCTCGCGGCCAACGACGCCAAGCGGGAGCGCCTCGGGCCCCTGGCCCTGACGGCCGTCAAGCAGGGCGACCCCGCCGCCGGCCGGGCCGTCTACGAATCCGGCAAGGGCGCCTGCATCGCCTGCCACAAAGTCGGCGACAAGGGCAATGAAATCGGGCCGAATCTGACCAAGATCGGAGGCATCCGCGCCGAACGGGAACTCGTGGAGAGCATCCTCTTCCCGAGCTACAACATCGCCCGCGACTACGACCTCAACTCCTTCCAGCTCACCGACGGAAGCACGGTGCTCGGACTCATCCAGGCGCGCTCCGCGGAGGGCGTGACCGTCAAGGAGGCCTCCGGCCAGAGCCGCCTGCTCACCAACGACGCCATCGCCTCCTCCACGCAGCTCACGACCAGTCTCATGCCCGCCGGTCTGGACGGCATGCTCTCCGAGAAGGAGCTGGTCGACCTGGTGGCGTATCTGCGATCGCTGAAGTGAGCGAAAGCGCGAGGCGCTTTCGAGGGGGCACGTGGGCAAGTGGGCACGGGGCAGGGTCGGGACCGCGTCACGACATAGTTGCACCTGGGCAGGGCTGCCCACTTAGGGCAGCACGCGGCGCTGCCCCCTACCTCAGGAGCCAGGCGGCCAGCGCGGGCAGGGCGAGGATGAGCAGGCAGCTGCCCGAGCGCGGGGCGGAGTCCGTCTGGAGGTCGGCCTGACGGTCCTCCAGCTCCTGCTGGATCCGATCCTCGATGTCCGCTTCCAGGTCGGCGGGGATGCCGCCCTCGCCGTATTCGTCATCGAGGCCTTCGTAGGATTCCGGATTTTCGTCGGGGTCGTCGTTCATGCGGAACTTGGTATGCCCGGGCGGGCCTTTCGCGCAAGGGGTTGCCCGGCCGGTGAGGAAGAGGCTGGAGGCCCGGGCCTTAACCCCCCACTCTGGAACCAGCATGGCGACCATCCTCTGCATGAAGTGGGGCACCAAGTACGGCCCGGAGTACGTCAACCGCCTCCGGTCGATGGTCCGTCGGCACCTGCGCCTGCCGCATCGGTTCGTCTGCCTGACCGACAACTCCGCCGGACTCGACGCCGACATCGAGACCTTCCCCATTCCCAGCCTGGAGCTGCCGGCCGGAGCCCCCGAGCGCGGCTGGACCAAGCTGGTCTCCTTCTCCCCGGCCCTGACCGCGCCGGGCGGGCCCGAGCTCAAGGGGGACGTGCTCTTCCTCGACATCGACATCGTCATCGTCGGTCCGATGGACTGCTTCTTCGAGCAGCCCGGGGACTTCCTCATCATCCGCGACTGGCAGAAGGGCCATTACACCGGAAATTCCTCCGTCTACCGTTGGCGGGCCGGAGCCTATCCCGACGTCCTGGAGCATTTCCGCGCCAACCTCGACGCCGTGCGCCGGCGTCATCGCAACGAGCAGGAGTTCCTCACCGCGCATCTCAGCGCGCAGGGCAAGGTCTCCTACTGGCCTGAGACCTGGTGCCGCAGCTTCAAGCGTCACTGCGTGAAGTATTTCCCCTTCTCCTTCTGGCAGACCCCTTCGATTCCGGCGGGCGCCCGCATCATCGTCTTCCACGGCATGCCGAATCCGCCGGACGCGCTCGTCGGACGGAGCGGCAAGTGGTACCGGCGCGTCCTCCCCACGCCCTGGATCGCGGACAACTGGAAATAGGCGTCGCGCCAGCCGTCGGGCGCGCTGCCTCAGCCCGGAGAGCCGCGCCCGCCTCCGCTCACTTGCCCTCTTCGGCCGGCTGGTCTTCGTCCTCGTCCTGGTCCTCGGCGCCCTTCTTGGCCTCGCTGAGCACCGGCTGGGCGAAAAGACGTCCGTCGGGCAGGTTAGCCACATAGCCTTCCCCGATCAGGAAGCTGAGTTCGGACGACGTCTTGGCGCGCGTGGCTTCATCGGCCTGCTCCCCGGCGACCGCCGTGACGACGTCCTTCGCGTGCTGGCCCGGCTTGGCGTCCAGCGCGGCGAAGATCTTGGTGAGCGATTCGCTGAAGGCCGCCTTGGGGTCGCGGCAGCGGCGGCGCACCGCGCAGGCGTAGTGGATGCCCTTCTTGCCCTTGCGGTAGATGTGGAACCCTTCTCGATTGAGGCGGCCCCGGATGCCGTTGGCCGTCTGCAGCGGGAACTCCCGCTGACGTTCCAGTTCGAAGCGCACCGAGTCGCGGATCGGGCCGGGCGCCATCTCCTCGAGCAGACGTCCGGCGAACCGCGCCTCGGCGTGCGTGCGCACCACCTGCTCCTTGCGGAAGGCGAGGAGGAAGCCGCGGGCGGCGTCCAGGCTTTCCAGACGTTCCGGTTCGCCCTCCTTGCGGTCCTTGGGCACGTATTCCCGGCGCTTGGACATGCCCTTGAGCCAGGCGTCGATCTTCTCCTGTTCCCGCGACATCTGCAGTCCCGCCTTGAAGCGGTCGAAGGGGACGCCGGGACAGTGCCGGGCGTGGTGCTCACGGAGGTTGCGCTGGTAGCTGTGGTGCGTCGGGGCGCCGAGGATGTCGTTCGTGCGCGGGTCCACCGCGACCATCGGGAAGGAGCCCTTGGGCGGTTCCACGTCGACCTCAACCACGTCGAAGAACTTGTCGAGGTGCCGGGACATCACGTGCGTCACCGCCTCCGCTTCCGTCATGAAAGGATGTCCGTCCGGCACGGAGATCGCCAGGCGGGCGTCGGGGCGCTGGTCGGCGTCCGCGTGGCGGATCATGATCGAAAGCCGGTCTTCCTTGTCCAGGATCAGCTGGGCGACCTGGAACAGCTCGTAGGTCATGCGGCTCGTCTTCATGGCGCCGCCGAGCACTTCGAATTTGGAGTCGTCGGGGAAGAAGGAGGCGAGCACGACGGGACGGAAAGCCGGGGCCTCTTCCCAGCGGCGGGTGCCGCGTCCTTCGCCCCTGAAATCACTTCCTTCCCTTCGGGGCCCTCCGGGGCCGTCGCGGCGGGGTCCGCCGGGACCGTCCCTGCGGGGTCCGCCCGGGCCGTCGCGCCGGGGTCCGCCGCGCCTTTCTCCTCCCGGGCCGTCGCGGAACCGGGGTCGGTCGCCGTCGTCCCTGCGAGGGCCGCGTCCGCCGCCGCTCACCTTTTCGGCCGGTCCCGAGACCCAGGACGGGCCGAAACCGAGCGAAGCGAGATCCAGCTGGAATGACTGCTCCTGCGGAGGGTTGTTCTCGGCCGACTCGGTGGACATGCGTGTGATGAGCGTTCCGAATCACGGGCGGTTGGCAAGCGTGGGAAAGACGCTTTTTACTTGCGCCTGCCGCGCCGCTTTCCAGCGTCCAACTTCCTTGTGTTCGCTCAGGTGGTGGAATGGCAGACACGCATGCTTGAGGTGCATGTGCCGCAAGGTGTCCGGGTTCAAGTCCCGGCCTGAGCACCAAGGATGACCGGCGCCGCGAGGCGCCTTTTTTGTTCCCATCCCCGCCGCTCCTCGGCACAAAGAAGCGCATGGCGCTGCAGGAGAAGATCGACGTGCTGATACTCGGCTCCGGCGGCCGTGAGCATGCGTTGCTCAAGGCGTGTCTCCGCAGCCCGCGCGTGGGCAAGGTGCGCGTGGCTCCCGGCAACGGCGGCATGGCCCTCGAGGCCGAGTGCCTTCCCGTCGACGTGGCCGACCCCGCCGCCGTGCTGGCGCTCGTCCGGCGCACCGGTTCGGGCCTCGTCATCGTCGGGCCGGAGGTGCCCCTGGCCGCCGGCGTCGTCGACGTGCTCGAGGACGCGGGCGTGCCCGCTTACGGTCCGCGCGCCGCGGGCGCCCGTCTGGAGGCTAGCAAGGCCTTCACCAAGGACTTTCTCTTCCGTCACGGCGTCCCGACCGCGGCGTCCGCGACCTTCACCGCGCTTGAGCCGGCCTTGGCGCATGTCCGCGGCGGACCCGTGCCCGTGGTGATCAAGGCCTCCGGCCTCGCGGCCGGCAAGGGCGTGGTCATCGCCACGACGCACGCCGAGGCCGAGGCCGCGTTGCGCGACATGATGGGCGCGAAGGTCTTCGGCGCCGCCGGCGACGAGGTCGTGGTGGAGGAGTTCATGCAGGGGGAGGAGGCCTCCATCATGCTGATGGTGTGCGGCGAGGAGTATCTCATGCTGCCGCCCAGCCAGGATCACAAGCGGGTGGGGGAGGGCGACACCGGCCCGAACACCGGCGGCATGGGGGCTTATGCGCCGGCCGACGTCGTCACGCCCGAGGTGGAGCGCCGGGTGCGTCAGGAGATCATCGAGCCCACCTTGCGCGGACTTCGGCAGGACGGCGTCGATTACCGGGGCACGCTCTACGTCGGCATCATGGTCACGGCCCAGGGTCCCAAGGTCGTGGAGTTCAACGTGCGCTTCGGCGATCCGGAGTGCCAGGTGCTCATGCCCTCGCTTGAGACCGACCCCGTGGCCATCATGGAGTCCATCGCCCGCGGCACGTTCAAGGCCTCTTCCGTGCGCCTCCGTCCCGGCTCCACCGTCATCGTCGTGCTCGCGGCCGGCGGCTATCCGGGCGAGATCCGCAAGGGTGACGTCATCTCCCTGCCGGGCCGGCTTCCGGCCGACGTCGACATCCTGCACGCGGGCACCGTCCGGCTCGCCGACGGATCCGTCGCCACCTCGGGCGGCCGAGTCCTGGGCGTGGTGGCCCACGGTCCTGACCTGCGTTCCGCCGTGCGTCTCGCCTATGAGGTGGTGCCCCTCATCAAGTTCGAGGGTTGCCATTACCGCCGCGACATCGGCCATCGACAGCTCAGGCGTGAGTCGGCCCGCTGATTACTTGAACCCCCGCCACGGGGCGGCATGCTGAGCCCATGGGCGCCGAGCGCGACACGGTGACGTTCGTCTGCACGGGCAACACGTGCCGCAGCCCCATGGCCGAGGTCCTGCTCAGGGCGGCTCTCACCAGGCGCGGCGCCGGTCTCGGTCACCTCGCCGTGGCCTCCTTCGGCCTGGCTGCCGAGGAAGGCGCGGGCGCCTCGCCCAACTCCGTCCGCGCCATGTCGAAAATCGGGCTCGACCTGTCCGCGCACCGCAGCCGCCAGCTGACCCAGGAGGCGTTGGACCGGAGCGTGGCCGTGTTCGCGATGACCGGCCGGCACGTCGAGCACCTGCGTTCCCGCTTCGGCCCGCTCCCCGACTCCGTCCTCGTCCTCCGCGACGTCCTGCCGGCCGGGGCGGAGCGGGACATCCCCGACCCCTTCGGCGGCGGTCTCCGTGAATATGAGGAGTGCCGAGATTCCATGGTTGAAGCCGTCCCCGCGCTCATCGAATTTCTGCGCAGCCACTTCGCCCGATGACCAGCCTTCCGGCCATCTCCCTCGGCAGCGACCACGGAGGACTCGCGCTCCGTCGCGGGCTGGCCGACGCCCTGCGGGCCAAGGGTCACGCCGTGCTGGACCGCGGCACGGACACCGACGCGTCCTGTGACTACCCCGATTACGCTCAGGCCGTCGGGGCCGACGTCGTCTCGGGCCGGGCGCGCTTCGGCGTGCTCGTCTGCACCACCGGCATCGGCATCTCGATCGCCGCGAACAAGCTCAAGGGCGTCCGGGCCGCCCTGGTCCAGTCGGCCGACGCCGCCGGCCTTTCCCGCCGCCACAATGACGCCAACGTCCTGTGCTTCGGCGCCAAATACGTGGACCTTCCGCTTGCGCTCTCCTGCCTGGACGCGTTCCTGTCCTCCGAGTTCGAAGGCGGCCGCCATTGCCGCCGCGTCGACAAGCTGGAGCCCTGACCCCCTTTCACGCCCATGACCGCCATCCGCCGCATCCCCCTCTCCCAGCTCGACCCTGAGATCGACCGCCTGATCAAGGCCGAACTCGCCCGCCAGCAGAGCCACATCGAGCTCATCGCCTCCGAGAACTTCACCCTGCCCGCCGTGATGGAGGCCCAGGGCAGCGTGCTGACCAACAAGTACGCCGAGGGCTATCCGGGCAAGCGCTGGTACGGGGGCTGCGAGCACGTCGACGCCGTCGAGCAGATCGCGATCGACCGCGCCAAGGCGCTCTTCGGAGCCGACCACGCCAACGTCCAGCCGCACTCCGGCAGCCAGGCCAACGCCGCGGTCTACTTCGCGACCATCAAGCCCGGCGACAAGATCCTCACGATGAATCTGTCGCACGGCGGTCACCTCACGCACGGCAATTCGGCCAACTTCTCCGGCAAGCTCTACACCGTCGTCCATTACGGCGTCGGCGCGGACGGACGCATCAATTATGACGAGGTCGAGGAGATGGCCCGCCGGGAGAAGCCCAAGATGATCACCGTCGGCGCCTCCGCCTACGCGCGTGAGATCGACTTCGCCCGCTTCGGCAGGATCGCCAAGGAGAACGGCGCGCTGCTCCTCGCCGACATCGCCCACATCGCCGGCCTCGTCGCCGCCGGCGTGCATCCTTCGCCCGTTCCTTACGCCGACTTCGTCACGACCACCACGCACAAGACCCTGCGCGGTCCGCGCGGCGGCCTCATCCTCTGCAAGGCCGAGCACGCCAAGGCCATCGACTCCTCGGTGTTCCCCGGCGCCCAGGGCGGCCCCTTGGAGCATGTCATCGCCGCCAAGGCCGTCTGCTTCGCCCAGTGCGCCACGCCCGAGTTCAAGGAATACGCCCGCCAGGTCGTGGCCAACTCCAAGGCGCTCGCCGCCGAACTGGTCGCGCTCGGGTTTCACCTCATCAGCGGCGGCACGGACAACCACCTCAGCCTGCTGGACCTCCGCAAGAGCCACCCCGAGGTCTCCGGCAAGGATGCACAGCTCGCTTTGGACGCCGCCCACATCACCACCAACAAGAACACCGTGCCGGACGAGACCCGCAGTCCCTTCCAGGCCAGCGGCATCCGGGTGGGCACGCCCGCCGTCACTTCCCGAGGCATGAAAGAGCCCGAGATGAAGGAGATAGCCAAGGCCATCGCCATCGTTCTGTCCGGACCTTCCAATCCTGCTAAAATCAGTGAGGGTCAGGCGATAGCGAAGGCCCTTTGCGCCCGTTTCCCCTTGCCTTACTGAGCGAAAAACCCTACATTTATCTTCCCTTGGTCCAACAAAGGGACAAAATATCTTTACCCCCAAAACCCATGACTCCCCAAATCCGCAACCGCAAGGGCTTCACGCTGATCGAGCTCCTGACCGTGATCGCGATCATCGGCATTCTCGCCGCCGTCCTCTTCCCGGGCGTGCAGGGCGTGATGCGCTCCGCCAAGAAGAACAGCGCGCTGAACAAGGTGCGCTCCATCGGCCAGGGCTACATGAACTGGGCCCAGGGCACGAAGAACATCGCGACCGGCGCCTTCACGCCCGGCCAGACCCGCACCACCACGCTCGAAGGCTATGCCGCCATCCTCGCTGACGGCGCCTCCCTCGACTCCGGCGAACTGTGGTTCCTCGACTCCGACCCCGCTGCTGACGCCATCGCCCAGCTGCCGAAGAACGTGATCACCCGCAACGGAGCCACGTTCACCGTCAACGCGCTGTTCACCACCGCTCTGTCGCAGGGCAAGTCCGGCTGGGACGTCTACACTCCGACCTCGCGCTCCGTCGTCGGCCAGGTTCAGGTCCCTCTCGCCTGGTCCCGCGGTCTGCAGGCTGACGGCACCTGGCCTCAGGCCGGCGCCACCTTCGCCGACTCCGTCTGGGGTCCTGAAGGCGGCCACATCTGCTACGGTGACGGCCACGTCTCCTGGGTGAGCGACACCAAGGCCGACGGCCCCAACGCCTTCACGCAGACCAACGGTCAGCCCACCGCCAACTGGCTGCAGTCCGCCTCGGTGCCCACCACCGCGGCCAAGTGCACTCAGTGATCGGATCCTGAGTCCCGTGAAAAGCCCCGGCGTCAGCCGGGGCTTTTTTGTTTCCGCCGTCCTCAGGTCTGGCAGGGTTGGGCTCATGGCACCGCTGCGCGCATGGATCTCCGCCTGTCGGCCCAAGACGCTCGTGGCGGCCGTCGCGCCGGTCGCCCTGGGCGGGGCGACCTACTGGGCTTACGGTATCCCGCATCAGAGCGACGACACGCGCGCCTATGCCATCATTCTCGCGAGCTGTCTTGGCTTCGCGCTGTGCGTGCAGGTCGCCTGCAATTTCGCCAACGACCTCGGGGATTCGCTCCGCGGCGCCGATACCGCGGAGAGGGTGGGTCCGCGCCGAGCGGTCTCCGCCGGCGACATCTCGCCCGCCGCGATGCGTCGCGGCATCTGGATCGCGTGTGGGCTTGCGCTCATCCTCGGGGCCCCCGTCGCGCTGCTTTCGCCCTGGCTGTTGCTGGCCGGGTTCCTGGCGATCGCCTGCGCGCTCGCCTATACCCTTGGCCCGTTCCCTCTCGCCTATCGCGGACTCGGCGACGTGTTCGTCGTCACCTGTTTCGGTGTCCAGGCCACCGCCTTGACCGCTTGGGCGACGCATGAGGCTGTTCGGGATTGCGCCTGCTATTGGATGCCATGGGCGCCCGCGCTCCTCGCCGGCCTCGGGCTGGGTCTGCTCGCGGACAACATCCTCGTCGCGAACAACGCGCGCGATTACGAGACCGACCTCGTCGTCGGCAAGCGCACCACGGTCGTCCGCTTCGGGCGCGGCTTCGCGCGCCACCTCCACGGCTTCAATTCTTTCTTCGGTCTGATCTGCCTGGGCCTCGTCTTCGGATGGGCGCCGCTCGTGCTGCTGCCTTTGGCGGTCTGGCAGCACTTCGCCTTCCGACGGGCCGCCAGGCCTGCGGATTTCCTGCCATTTCTGGGAAGGGCCGCCGTCCTGATGCTCCTGGCGACGGTCCTGTGCGTAACTGCCACTTGCCTCGGATGGGTGCCGGCTGGCAATCTTCCGGCGCGATGAGCGACCCTCGACAGTCACTCGCCGGAGAGCTCGAGTCCCTGGTCGGGAAGGTGTCCCGTCCTTCCTGGGACCAGTATTTCATGGCGACGGCGGTGCTCGTGAGTTCCCGTTCGAGTTGCGAAAGGCTGCATGTCGGCTGCATCGTCGTCTCGACCGGCAAGCATCCCAACCGTCTCGTGGCGGCCGGCTACAACGGCTTCCTGCCGGGGGCGCCGCACGATTCCCATGTCCGTGACGGCCACGAGCTGGCGACCGTGCATGCCGAGCAGAACGCCGTGGCCGACGCGGCCAAGCGCGGCGTCTCGCTTCAGGGGACCGTCTGCTACGTCACGCACTACCCCTGCGTGAACTGCGCCAAGATCCTCTCCGCGGCCGGCATCGCCGAGGTGCGCTACCGTCACGACTACAAGAACGACCCGCTGGTCGCTGAACTTTTCGCCCAGGCCGGGGTCAAGGTCACCCGGCTCGCCGACTGATGCCTCCCGCCCCGTCCGGCCTCGCCGGCAGGCTGCTGGTGTCGCACCCTTCGCTCAGGGACGACAATTTCCGCGAGAGCGTGGTGCTGCTCCATTCCCATTCCCTTGCCGAAGGCGCCATGGGGGTCATCATCAACCGGCCGATGCAGAGCGTCCTGGCGGACGCGAGTCCCGTGCTGGCGGGCACGCCGCTCGCGGGCATGCCGCTGTTCCAGGGCGGCCCCGTCTCCGCCGACCGTTTCGCCATCGGCGGGTGGCGGTGGCTTTCGGCCGTCGACGCCGAACTGCGTTACGGGCTTGAGCGGGAGGCGGCTGAGATTCTGGCCGCTTCAGGCGTCCATGAACTGCGCGCCTATGTCGGGTATTCAGGATGGTCGCCCGGCCAGCTGGAGAATGAGCTGAGACTCAACGCCTGGGTCATCTGTCCGTTCACTCAGGAGATCGCCGCCTCGCAGGGCGAAGCGATGTGGAAGGCGCTGCTCCGTCTGCACGCGCCCGACCTGCTGCTTCAGGCCGGCGCGCCCGACGACCCCGGACTCAACTGACTCAGCGCGCCGATTCGGCGAGGATTCCCATCTGCCGGATCAGCAACTCACCCGGGGCTGAACCGGCGGGGTTGAGCATCTTCCGCCTCACCAGCAGGTCCTTCTGCGACCGGTCCGTCGCGACCAGGCTCCACGAACCTTTGGGGAGCTCCGCGCTTCCTTGGGGCAGCGCGATCCAACGCTTGGGCAGGCCGTGCCAGGTGAATTCGATCCGCCAGCCGGCCGCCTGCGCGGCGTCGCCCTCCACGAGGGCTGGGTGTCGGAGCGCGAAGTCAGGCGCCTTGGCGGTGCGCAAAGTGCAGGCCAGCGCCGCCGGCATCCTGCGCACCTCCTCGGCCAGGTCGGCCTTGCCCGCCCTGAGGATGGGCAGGGGGTCGAGGCCGATCAGATTCTGTCCGTTCCAGGCTCCGTGCAGATTCTTGACGCCACGGTTCTCCTTCTGCGCGTCGTGCCAGCGGGTGAACGTCCCGGAGAGCAGCAGACCGATCTCGAAATGAAGGTGGGCTCGGCCTTGGGGGATCGGGTCGGCGCGGTCGGCGGTGCGCCCCAAGGTCCCCAGCGTCATGCCGCGTGGGACCTGGGAGCCCACTTTCAGCGCCGGCGAAATGCGGGCCATGTGCGCGTAGAGGGTGTAGTGCGGCAAGCGGTCGTCGGCGTGCCACAGCACGACATAGACTCCGTAAGGCCCGTTGGCCCTGACGTTGAGGTGCATCACCTGTCCGTCGGCGGCCGCCAGCACGGAATCCGTCGGCTCACCGAGCCTGTCACGGTAGACCGGGCGTATGTCGATCCCTTCGTGGAAGCGCCGGCCCTCCTCCCGCGTCATGCCGAAGAGCGCCGATGAGATGCGGCCTGACACCGTCGGCTGGGCGAAGTCCTCCGGCCGTGCCGTCAGGGAGGCGTCCATCGAGGTCGGCCAGCTGAAATCGGCCGCCAGGGCCGCCGCGCCCGACAGCGCGAGGAGCAGGGCGGTCGCGGCCGGCCTCACGGACCTCTCTCCTTGGCCTTGTTGATCGCCGCGATCATCTTCTCGATCCTGGAAGCCGTCGCGAAGGCCGCCTCGGCGTTCGACTTGCCCTTCTGTTCCGTGTGGAAGAAAAGCCGCCCGTCCCCGATGGGCCGGTCGATGCGCATGATGCCCACCGCTTCGGTCCCGATGATGAGCACGAGGCTGCGGCCGATGGCGTCACGTGAAAGCAGGGCGATGTCCTGGGTGCCCGAGCCGTCCAATGTGATCATGACGTAATGCTGCCTCAGGTCCGACTCGCCCGCGGTGACGACGGAGACGCCGGCCAGCCGCTCGGCCATCAGGACGGACTTGGGGGCGACGTACAACGGTATCTCGCTGACGGGAAGGCGGACGGGTTCGACGCCGGGAAGCGCGCCGGCGGGGCCGGTCTCGATGAACACTGAGGCGAGTTCGGCCGGCGGGGCGGACTTGCAGCCTGCCAGGAGGGTGGCGATCAGGCCGACGATGAGCGGGACGGTGCGCATGGGTCAGCCGGCCAGCATGTCGAGACTTCCGCCCACCTGCCGGATGTGGTCCGGCTGAAGGTCGATGGCCGGCACCGCATACACCTGCTTGGTGGCGACGTGCAGATAGGGGGTCGTGCCTTTTTCAGGCGGGCCGGCCTGCTTGAGCACGCGGCGCCGTTCGAGCAGCATGGCGAGGATGTGCTTGAGCACGGCCCGCTCGCCGGACGGATCCTCCTCCTGCTCGAAGAGGGAAAGGAACAGCTCCTCGCGTGACGCGAGCAGCTGGGCGCGCTGGGCCTGTTCCTCTTCGCCGCGCTCCTTCACCTCGCGCGTCCACCGGCCGAGCAGTAGGCCGGGCGGCACGTATTCGGCGACATGTTCCTTGAGCACGTCGGCCCGTTCGATCGCCCCGCCGACGGGCTTGTGGACCACGCAGGTCACGATGTCACCGGGACGGAGCTCCTTGCCGCTGGCGGCGCACTGTCGGGCGATGGGTCGGACCTGCCATTCCATGCCCTCCAATCTGGCACCCCGGCGCCCGGAGGGGCAACCCCTTTCCCTTTGCGGCTGACTGCCCGCTTCCGGAGGGCATTTTCTGGAAGCATGAGCTCATCCGATGGCCTCGCGCTGCTGGCGGTCGACGTCCAGCCGACTTTCTTCCGGGCCATGACCGCGCCGGAGGCCTTCCTGGGGCGTTGCCGGCTGGCCGTGTCGGCCGCCCGGCTGCTTTCCCTGCCGGTGCTGTTCACCGAGCAGGTTCCGGCGAAGCTCGGTCCGACCCATCCCGACCTGCTGCTCGACGCCGGGGCCTCCGTGGAACGCTTCCCCAAGTCTTCCTTTTCCGCCTTCGGCGCGGAGGGGCTGGCCGACCGTCTGGCCGGTGCGTCGGTGGAGCACCTTCTGGTCCTCGGTCTGGAGGGTCCCGTCTGCGTGCATCAGACCGCCTTGGAAGCCCTGCGTCTCGGACTGGGCGTGACGGTGCTGGCTGACGCCGTGACCTCCCGGCGGGCGGCCGACCAGGACGTGTGCTTCGCCGCCCTGCGCGCCGCCGGCGTCGCCGTGCTGCCGGTGGAAACGGTCTTCTACTCGGCCCTGAGGGGCGCGGACCACCCCGCCTTCCGGGAGTTCACCGACCTGGTGAAGCGTTTCGGTCAGGTGCGTTCGACCGGCAGCTGAGCCTCCGGCACGACCGCAACGCCCTCGGGCAGGCCTGAGTCGGCCCATGCCGCGAAAGCGACCATGCCGGCGTTGTCTCCGCAATGGCGCGCCTCCGCCGTCAGCAGCGGCAACGAGCGTTCACGCGCCACGCGGGCGATCGCCGCACGCACGCCGGCGTTGTTCGCCACTCCTCCGGACAGGCCGACGGAGCGGAAGGCTTTCAGGTCGAGGGCCGAGCCGGTTTTGGCGGCGAGCTGCTCGACGATCGCCAGCTGATAGCCGGCGCAGATGTCCGGCAACTGGCTCTTCAGGTCCGCGTCCGAGAGCTTCTCAAGCTGGTAGCGCAGCGCGGTCTTGAGTCCGGAGAAGCTCATCCGGAGGTCGGCCCGCTCGGGTATGCCGCGTGGAAAGCGGTGCTTCGAGGGGTCGCCCTGCGCCGCCAGCTTCTCGATCAGCGCGCCGCCGGGGTAGGGCAGGCCGAGCAGCTTGGCTCCTTTGTCGAAGGCCTCGCCCGCCGCGTCGTCCACCGTGCGGGCCAGCACGCGCATGCGCAGGTCCTCGCCGAGTTCGACCAGCAGGCTGTTGCCGCCCGACACCACCGCCGCGAGATGGGGCAGCAGCTTCGCCCGCGCCGCCGGGAAGCCCTCCGGGTCGGCGGCGTGGAGCGCGATGAAGGGCGAGTGCACGTGGGCCCGCAGGTGGTTGACGCCCACGACCGGCCGTCCGGAGGCGGCCGCGAGCGCGCGGGCGAAGGCGATTCCCAATGAAAGGCAGGGCAGCAGGCCGGGCCCGCGGGTGACCGCGATGCGCGTCACGGCGGGCATGTCCTCCCGGAACTCCTCCAGCAGCAAGGGCAGGGCCGAAAGGTGCATGCGGCTGGCGAGGTCCGGCACCACGCCTCCGTGCTTCTCATGGGCCGCCGCCTGCGAACTGACCGCCTCCCGCAGGACGCCCCTCGCCGGGTCGAAGGTCGCCAGCGCGGATTCGTCGCAGGAGCTTTCGACGGCGAGGATCACGCCATCAGTGAGTCCGAAACCGCCCTGCGCTCAATCCCTCTTTCGTCTGGCGGGGCGGGTCCGTCCGTCCACTCTGTCGCGGTGGACGACGCGAAGAGACATGCCGCCATCGTCGACCTGCTGCGCGGCCGGTCCCGGCACGGCGTCGTTCCGTTCTCCGAACTGGTCAGGGCCGCGCTTTACGCCCCGGGTCTGGGTTATTACGTGACCGACCGGAACCGGGTGGGGCGGTCCGAGCGCGCCGACTTCACCACGGCCTCCGAGGTCGGGGCCGTCTTCGGTGAGCTCGTGGCCGCCGCCGCCGAGAGTCTCGTGGGCGACCTTTCCGAGCACGTCCTGGTCGAGGTCGGGGCCGAGCCGGGGCAGTCGCACTTCTCCACGGTCACGGAAAGGTTCGCCGGCCATGTCAGCTGCAGGGTCGGGCAGTCCGCCGCGATTCCCGCCCGCGCGGTGCTCTTCGCCAACGAGCTGCTGGACGCGCAGCCCTTCCACCGCTATCTGCGCACTGGCGGGGGTTGGAAGGAGCTCGGCGTCCGCGTCGACGGGGCGCGCCTCGAGACGGTGCCGATGGCGGAGGCGTCCTCGGCGGCCTCGGCCGACTTCATCGCCTCGCTGCCCGCCGCGGAGGAAGGATGGCTGCTCGACGCGCCGCTGGAGGCCGAAGACATGCTGCGCACCCTCCTTGCCGGCTCCTGGAGCGGAGCCGCGCTTTTCTTCGATTACGGCCGCACGGTCGCGCAGTGCCTCGAGGGCTCTCCCGCGGGCACGGCCCGTTCCTACCGTCGGCACCGCATGTCGGGCGAGCTGCTGGAGGGGCTCGGCTCGCAGGACCTGACCTCGCACGTCCTGTGGGACCGGCTCGAGCCCGTGATGCGCGCCTGCGGCTTCGCCGGCGTACGTGTCGACCGCCAGGAGGCCTTTTTCGTACTGAACGCCGGCCGGGCCATGGAGCGTCTCGCCGCCCAGGGCGGACCGGAGGTGACCGGGGCCCTCCGGGCTCTCACGCACCCGGCCCATTTCGGCTTCAAATTCCAGGTTATGCACGGGGTGCGGCGGGCCTGATAATCGCAGCCCACTCTCGACCTCGGAGGAACTATCGTTTCGCTCGGAGGACTCACCCCTTCAGCCATGCGCCGCGTCATCCCGTTGCTTATCGCCTCCGTCCTCAGCGCCTCCCTGGGCGCCCAGACCAAGGTCATCGAAGCCTTCGAAGGTGACGGCTTCGACAGCTGGCAGACGACCGGCACCGGCTTCGGCCTGGCGCCGATCGCCGGGAAGGTCGACGGCGTCAACGGCGAGTTCCGCAATTATGCGGGGAACGCCCTCGTCTGCTCCGGCCATCGCGGTGACGCCGCCACCGGGACGCTGACCTCGCCCGAGATCAAGCTCACGCACGCCTATGTCGGTTTCCTCGTCGCGGGAGGCAACCACCCCGGCAAGACCGCCGTCCAGCTGCTCGTCGGCGGCAAGGTCGTCCGTGAGTCGACCGGCGCGAACGACCTGACGCTCCGCGAGAAGGTCTGGGACGTGTCCGAATTCAAGGGAAAGACCGGCGTCATCCGGATCGTCGATGAGCACGTCGGCAGCTGGGGCATCATCGCCGCGGACCATTTCCTCTTCTCGACCGACGCCAAGCCGAAGTTCCCGTCGGGCGGCCGGCCCAAGCCGAAGGCCGACTCGAATCTCGTGCGCGTGGCCGGTGAAGGCAGCGCCGCGCTCGTTCCCGGCGCGAGCTTCAAGGTCTCCGGCGACCGCAAGGTCACCGGCGTCACCTCGCCCACCGCCATCGCCTTCGGCAATGACGGCTCCGTCTACGTGGCCGAATCGCATCGCTTCCGCTTCGGCGTCGAGGACGACCGCAACCATCTCTACTGGTATCACGACGACCTCGCCGCGGCCACCACCGCCGATCGGCTCGCCCTGCACAAGAAGTGGGAGGCCAAGCGCTCCCATGAGTGGATGACCGCCAAGTCCGAGCTTATCCGTCATGTCGGCGGCGAGCAGGCCGACGGGACGTTCACCACGAACAAGGTCTTCGCCGGCCGCTTCAACGACGTCCTGGACGGCACCGGCGCCGGCGTCATGGCCTGGGACGACACGGTCTACTTCGCCTGCATCCCCAAGCTCTGGATGCTGCAGGACGCCAAGCGGGACGGCGTCGAGGCCCAGCGCAAGGTCATCGAGGACGGATTCGGCGTACGCATCTCGCTCTCCGGTCATGACATGAACGGCTTCGCCATCGGTCCGGACGGCCGCATCTGGGGCACCATCGGAGACCGCGGCTTCAACGTCACCACCAAGGAGGGCAGGAAATACGACTCCCGCAACCGCGGCGCCGTCTTCCGTTTCGAGCCCGACGGCACCGACTTCGAGGTCGTCCACTTCGGCCTGCGCAATCCGAAGGAGATCGCCTTCGATGACTTCGGCAACGGCTTCTCCGTCGACAACAATTCCGACCAGGGCGACGCCGCCCGCGTGGTCTACGTGGTCGAGGGCGCCGATTCCGGCTGGGAGATGGAGCACCAGGCCATGCACACCTTCCACCGCTCGATCGGCCTCGAGCAGCGTCCGCTCTCCCGCTGGATGACCGAGAAGGTCTGGGAGCTCCAGAACCCCGTCCAGCCGGCCTTCATCATCCCGCCCTCCGCCTACATCAGTTCCGGTCCTTCCGGCCTGACCTATCACCCCGGCGCGGGCTTCCTCGAATCCGAGGCCGGACACTTCCACATCTGCGACTACCGCGGCTCGGCCGGCGCTTCCGGCATCTGGTCCTTCAAGATGGAGCCCGCGGGCGCCGGCATGAAGATGACCTCCTCCCACCAGCTCCTCTGGGGCGTCGCCGCGACCGACGTCGAGTATGACTGGAAGGGCCGCCTCGTCGTCTCGGACTTCATCACCGGCTGGGAGTCCCACGAGGCCGGACGCCTCGTGACCCTCGAGGCGAACAAGATGATGAAGCCCGAGGCCGTCGCCCCGGTGGCCGCGCTGATCAACGGCGGCATCGGCAAGGCCTCCTCCGCCGAATTGGCCGCGCTCCTCGCGCACGCCGACCAGCGCGTCCGTCTGCGAGCCCAGATCGAGCTCACTCTCCGTCCCGACGCCGCGGATCGTTTTGAAGCCGCCACCCGGTCGGCCAACGCCCTCGAGCGCGTGCATGGCGTCTGGGGCCTCGGCATCCTCGCCCGCCGCGGCGCGGCCATCGCCCCCGGCGCCGCCTGGAAGGGCCCGACGCCCAAGGCGAGCGTCGAAGAGCGTTCCGCCGCCGCCCAACGCCTCGTCCCGCTGCTGGATCACGCCGACGCCGAAGTCCGCGCCCAGGCCGTCCGCGCCCTCTCGGAGGCCCCGCTCAAGGGCGACGACCTGCCGCTCGGCAAGCTGATCCTCGACCCGTCGCTTCGTGTACGTTCCTTCGCCGCGTTGGCGGCCGCCCGTCTCGGGGCAGAAAAGCATCTCCCTGAGGTCCTCGCGATGCTCAAGCAGAACGCCGACGCCGACCCCGTGCTCCGTCACGCGGGCTCCTATGCCATCGACCGTCTGTGCAAGACTCCTGAGGCCCTCGACGCCGTCGCCAAGGACGACAACGCCTCCGTCCGCCTCGCCGTCGTCATCACACTGCGCCGTCGTCTGGACCCCTCCGCGGCCCGGTTCGTGAAGGACAAGTCGACGATCGTGGCCGACGAGGCCATCCGCGCCGTGCATGACCTCGGTCTTGAAGCCGGCCGTCCCGCCGTCGCCGCCCTCATCGACGACCTCGGCTCCCGTGAATGGACGACTTTCATGCTGCGTCGCCTGACGCACAGCGCCTTCCGTCTCGGCGGCGAAAAGAACGCCGGACGCGTGGTGGCGATCGCCGCCAATGAGAAACTTCCGGCCGAAGCCCGCGCCGAAGCCCTCCGGCTCCTCGCGCTCTGGACCAATCCTCATCCCGTCGACCAGTCGACCGGCCATTGGGCGCCCTTGCCGGCCCGTGACGCGCAGGAGCTGCGCGCCAGCCTGAGCGCCGCCCTGCCGACGCTGCTCAAGGGCGATTCGGACATACTGCGCGCCTCGCTCGAGCTCGTCGAGCAGTACAAGCTCGAGGTCGCCTCGCTTTCCGACGACCTCCTCGCCGGCCTCGTCGCCAATGAAAAGCTCAGCGGTTCCGCCCGGGCCAAGGCCCTCGAGCTCTGGCTCGAGCGCAAGCCGGCGGCTCTCGCCGCCGTCGCGGGCAAATATGCCAAGGACAAGCAGGACGAAGTCGCCATGGTCGCTCTCGGCGCGCTCGCCCACCTGAATCCGCAACTGGGGCTGGCCGAGCTCTCCAAGTCGGTCGCTGATGGTTCCGCCGCCCGCCGTCAGGGCGCTTGGAAGGCCCTCGCCAAGTTGCCCGCGCCCGGCGTTGACGCGCTCTTCGTCGCGAACCTCAAGGCGCTCGCGCAGGCCAAGGGGGTCTCGCCCGCCGCGGTCGAACTGCTCGAGGCCGCCGCCCAGCGTGCCGAGCCCTCGGTGAAGGAGGCCTTGGCCGCCGCGCAGAAGGCCATCGCCGGCGGTGACGACAAGCTCGCCAAGTGGATGCCCGCCCTCGAAGGAGGCGACGCCAAGAACGGCTTCGCCCTGTTCACCGCTCTGCCCGCCGGACAGTGCCTGCGCTGCCATCGCGCTTCCGATGATTCGCACGCCGCCGGCGGTGAAGCCGGTCCGAATCTCGCCGGCATCGCCAAGCGCGGGGACCGCCGTTACCTCCTCGAGTCCGTCGTGAACTCCGGGGCCGTCGTTGCCGCCGGTTACGGCACCGTCAACCTCGACCTGGCCAACGGCGGCGCTTTGGTCGGCACGCTGATCAAGGAGGAGAAGGATCATGTCGACGTCGATGTCGCCGGCAACCGCTGGCGCGTGGCGCGCAAGGACATCAAGGCCATGAGCGCCCCCGTCTCCGGCATGCCGGCGATGGACGCCCTCACCCTGAAGGAAGTCCGCGACATCGTCGCCTGGCTCGCCACGCTCGACAAGGCGCCCAAGAAGGCCAAGGCCGTCGAGCCGAAGCCCCTCGACATCGCGACCATCAAGCCGGTCGCCACCGCCGCCGCCTCAAACGTCGATCCCGCCGTGATGGCGCTCGGCAAGCAGCAGTTTGCCACCTGCATGGCCTGCCACGGCCCGAACGCCGAGGGCACCGCCATCGCGCCGCCCCTGGCCAAGTCCGACTGGGTGAACGGGCCTGTCGAGAACCTCATCCGGATCCAGCTGCGCGGACTCACCGGACCGCTGAAGGTCTCGGGGAAGGATTACGTCCTGCCCGTCCCGATGCCGCCGCAGGCGCATCAGGCCGACGAGCAGATCGCCGCCGTGCTCACCTACGTCCGCAACAGCTTCGGCAACTCCGCTCCGGCCGTGAAGCCCGAGCAGGTGAAGGCCCTGCGCGGAGAGGCAGGCAAGCCGATGCTCACCCAGGCCGACCTCGTCCCGCCCGGCCGCTGAGCCAGCAGTTCCTCAGCGCAGCGGAAGGCGCAGCAGCGCCCTTTCTTCGCCCTCCATGCGCACCGATACCTCGGTGGCGTCGCCCCGCCCCACGATGATCGCGGCGAAGGGGCGCGACTTGTGGGAGGTCTCCTCGCCGATGTTCGTGCGGTAGCGCAGCGCGATGGAGCGTCCGAATCGCACGGCAGAGGTGAATTCGACCTTCACATCGCGGTTCGTTTCCGGCTCGGTGACGACCACCACCGCCTCCTTGGTGAAGTCGGGCAGACGGGGCGGAGGTCCCATCACCCGTGCGGGGCTGAGCAGACGGTCGAACTCCTGCTTGGTCTTGATCACGTGGACCAGCGGCCAGCCGGCTGGGCCCGTGAAGAAATGCTGTTCCAGCCGGACCAGCGGCACCTGCTCCATCAGTGAAGCGTCGGCCTTGCGAAGCCCGACCAGTCCGGCGCGGCCGTCGGGCAGCACGCCGATCTCCGCCAGCAGCTGTCCTTGGTCGCGGAGCTTCTCCCATTCCCGGCCGGTGCCTTCCTTGATGTAGAAGGCCTCGATGCCGGAGCGGATCAGTCCGAACCGTCGGCTGCCGGCATATCCGCGCAGGTAGGGTCCGGATGCGGGGCGCTTCAGGGTCGGCTGGCCGGCGCTGGCGACGCCCTTGCCGTCCACGGCGAGCGGCAGGTAGATTTCCGTGTCGTCCGGTAGATTCCAATAGGGCTCGCGCATGCTGCCTCTTTGCTCCTGGCCGTTCAGTTCGGCCCATTCCTTGTTGAGCCGACCGATGTCATCCGCGCCGGGGTTGGAGAAATCATAGCCCAGGATGACGTATTCGCCGCGCATGAGGTCGCGCGGGTCGAGCGCCCGGCAGGGGAGCAGGAAGCGCTGGCCGGTCTCGGCCGGGCGGCCGTGATGCCAGGCCATCCAGAGCAGTCCGCCCGCCTGCAGCACCGCGCAGAGGAGCACGACTTGCCTGGTACGTGCAGTGACGGCGGAGAAGGCGGTCTCCAGCCAGACGGGGTTCCATGCCGTCTCCGCGGCGGTGACCGAGCCCTCCCTCTGCGTACGCCAGAAGCGGGCGAGCGCGAAGAGGATGACTCCGATCACGGCGAAGAAGCCGGCCGTGCCGAGCATCCCGAAGTCCGCGGCGATGTCGACGTAGCGGGCCGTGAGCCAGGCGAGGAACACCAGTGAGCCGTACACGTAAGGCCGGAGCCGGCCTTCGGCGAGGCCGGTGCGGATCAGCCAGACCGCTGTCGCCAGCGTCAGCAGGTTGGCCGTCGCCTTGGTCAGCACGACGATGAAATCCGACCTGAGTCCGGATTCACGCCCCAATCCGAGCGCCAGGGTGCCCAGCGCGATGAAGGCGGGCCAAGTCCGCGAGGCGTCACCATCCTTGTATCCGGTGCGCAGCGCCCAGCCGACGGCAAGCAGCGTCAGCGTGAGCATGACCGGGTCATCCAGGAGCCCCAGTCCCCAGCTGCCGGACCTGCTCAGCATGCCCACGTAGAGGGTGATGACCGTGACGCCGAGCGCCCCGATGAAGCGGAAGCCGCGGGCGTTGGGGCTGCCGGCCGGGTGCAGGGCGGCCAGCGCCAGCGGTAGCGCGAAGCCTGAGATGGCCGCCCCGCGTCCGACGTAGGTGAACCAATAGGCGCCCATCGCCCAGGCCACCGCGCCGGCGATGACCGGAGAGCGACTGCGGTAGGCGGCCGCCGCGGAAGGCAGCAGCAGAAGCAGGAAGATGAGCCGCAGCCAGGACAGGTCAGGTTTCGTCGCACCGGCATGGTCGCCGACCTCCATCAGTATCCAGGTCGCGGCCAGGGCCACCGTCGCCATGTGCAGCAGCGCGGATTCGAGGACGAGCGCGAAGGGCAGGGTGCCGAGGCACCAGGCGAGCACCGCGTCCGGGCTGTGCGCGTCCATGTGGTAGGTCTGACCCACCAGCGCGATGCCGGCGCCGAACATCAGGCAGCCGGCCAGATGGCCGAGCACGGAGCCCGTGCGGCGGGCGTTGAAGGTGTACCAGAGGCCGACGCCCTGCAGCAGCGCCACTCCGGCGACCACCGTGGCCAGACGTTCGCCGCGCGTGAGACTGTCCCAGTTGTGCCCCACCACCAGCATCACGGCCGCGCCGAAGAGCAGGACCCCGAACGCGCGGAGCACGAAGGCCATCCGGCCTGAAGACCCCTCTTCGGCGGGGTAGCGGCCGAGGATGCGGTCCCGTTGTTCCGCAGAGATCACCCCGTCGCCGGACCACGCCTCCGATTCCTTGGCCAGCCATTCACGGAAACCTTTGGGTAGGGGCATGGTGACGAGGATGGTCGCGCGCGTCGCCCGGGGCAAGGGGCGAGAGACGGGCCCTGCAAAAAGAAAGCCCCGGCGGGAGCCGGGGCTTCGTGGACGACGACTGAGGGAACCTCAGGCGATCGTGACTTCCTTGGCCAGGTAGACGTCCTGGATCGCGTGCAGGAGCTTGGCTCCTTCGGCGATCGGGCGCTGGAACGCCTTGCGGCCGGAGATGAGGCCCTGGCCGCCCGCGCGCTTGTTGATGACCGCCGTCTTGACCGCCTCGGCGAAGTCGTTGGCGCCGGAGGGGCCGCCCGAGTTGATGAGACCGATGCGTCCCATGTAGCAGTTGGCCACCTGGTAGCGCGTCAGGTCGATCGGGTGGTCCGAGGCGAGGTCGGAGTACATCCGCTTGTCGATCTTGCCGTAGGACGACTCCGTGGCCTGGATCGC
>CAIOPO010000164.1 GCA_903860195.1 uncultured Opitutia bacterium
TCACAGCCCGCCAAGCAGGCCGCGCTCAACGGACCCAAAGGGGTCGCGGTGGACTCGAAGGGCGACGCCTGGATCGTCGACACCGAGAGCCACTCCATCCGCGTCTACCGGGCGGCCACGGACCGCCTCGAACTGGCCGTCGGCACGGGCAAGAAGCACGACGGGCCCGACGGTGACCCGCTCAAATGCGGACTGGCCCGCCCTCACGGGGTCTGGGTCGACGACGACGGCAAGGTCTTCATCGGGGATTCCGAAAACCACCGCGTGCGCGTGCTGCGCCCCTGAGCCGTGCCTGACCGCCGGGACTTCCTTAGGACGGCCGCCGTCGCGGCCTCAGGATTGGCAGCCGGATGCTCGGCAGGCCTGGAAAAGGCGCGCCAACCGCTCGTGACCGGCGTCTACGGCGGCTTTCTCACGCAAATCCAGGAACGCGGTCAGAAGCCCGCAGACTACGGGATCAACGCGATCTGGGTCGGCTCCGGCGGGCTCAAGGCCGACCTTATCGCCCGGCACAAGGATCTGGGACTGAAGGTCTACGCGGAGTTCAACTCGATGCATCTGGCGTCGTTCCTCCGCCAGCATCCCGACGCCGCCCCGGTCGGTCGTGACGGATTTCCCTGCCCCGCCCCCTCCGGCTGGCAGGGCGTGAGCGCCCACCACGCCGGCTACCGCAAGGACCGGATGCAGGAGTTCGCCCGGGTGCTCGGGACGTTCGACCTCGACGGCATCTGGCTGGACTACCATCACGCTCATGCCGCCTGGGAACAGGCCGAGCCGGAGCTGCCCGACACGGACTTCTGTCCGGCGGCCCTCCGCGGCTTCACGGAAGCCACCGGCATCCGTCTTCCCTCCGACACGTCCAAGGCGGCCGACCTTCTGCTCGGCGAACACCGCGAACGCTGGACGGAATACCGTTGCTCGGTCTTCACCGACTGGGTGCGCGAATATCGCGAGCTCCTCAATCGCACACGGCCGAAGGCCCTGCTCGGCACGTTCCACTGCCCCTGGGGTGAGGACGAGCGCAACGGCGCGATCCGCCACAAGCTGGCCATCGATCTGCGCTCACAGGCTCAGCACCTGGACGTCTTCAGCATCATGCCCTACCACGCCCGCTTCGGCCACGCCGGGGATCCGGCCTGGATCTCCCGCCAGACCGCCAAGCTCGGCCGGTTGCTGGGCATCCAGGGCGACCCGGCGGATAAGAAATTCATCTGGCCGATCGTCCAGGTCTCCGACTGGGGCGAACGCGTGCCGGTGGAAGAAGTCGGCACGACCATCGACCACGGCCTCAAGGCTCCCTCAACCGGTGTCATGACTTTCGCGTGGAGCGGCATCGCCAAGGAATGGCCGAAAGTCGACGCCATCGGCCGGGCCTACCGAGCCTTTTCGCGATGAGACGACGTTCACTGCTCAAGGCCGCGCTGATGGGCGGGGTGTGGTACGGGGCGGTCGGCAGGGCCTTCGCCCAAGCCTCCTCACCCGAAGTCCTCGGCCAGGGCGATTTCAAGTATCGCGTCGTGCCCGGCTGGGGCGTGCTGGACGAAAAAACTCCCGTTAACGACTGCCACGGCCTCGCCCGCACGGCCGAAGGCCATACCGTCCTGCTGACCAACCATGTCGCGAACAATGTCATCATCTACGATGACCGAGGAAGGCTGCTCGACAAATGGACGAAGCGCAAGTTCCCCGGCGCGCACGGACTCTCCCTGGTCCGCAAACCGAAGTCCGAATCCCTCTTCATCACCGACCTCAACCTACACACGGTCACCAAGCTTTCCCTCGCTGGTGAGATGCTCGGCGAATGGCGCCTCCCCGCCAGCACGGGCAAATACGCCAAGGAGACGGATTACCGTCCCTCGTGGACGCTGCATCGTGCGGACGGAGGTTTCTACGTCCTCGATGGTTACGGCAAGGACTACATCCTGGACTACGCCGCCGACGGATCGTTCAAGCGCCTGCTCGGCGGACCGGAAGGCGGCATCGTCCACTGGGGTCCGCACGGCGGCATGATCGACACCGACCCGCGTCCGGAGGCCGACAGTGCGGAGACCATGCTCATCGCGATGAGCGACCAGCAACATCTCCTGCGACTCGACCTGGACGGCAAGAAGCTCGGTCGGACCGACCTCCCCGGCGGCAACCCCCGTCAGATCCGGCGGCTCGGACAGCACTACGTGGTCGCGCACCTGGCCGACAACTGGCCGAAGGACCGTAATAGCCGCGGCTTCCTCTCGATCCTCGACCCAGACCTCCGCGTCGTCTCCAACGTCGGCGGCTCGGCCCCCGTCTATGGCACCGACGGCAAGCTGCAGCCGATGAAACATACGTCCGAGGTCTTCCTGCACCCGCACGACGCCCTGGCGAACCCCGACGGCTCGCTGGTCGTCGCGCAGTTCGCGTCGAGCCGGACTTACCCGCTCAAACTCGAGCGGATCTGAGCCAGCTCAGTGCTTCCAGTTGAGGCTGAGGCCGAAGGAGTCCTGATTCATGCGCAGGGCGATCAGGTTGGTGCCGACCACTTCCTCCTCGAAGGCGTGGGCGTAGAAGAAGGAGATCTCCATCTGCGCCGTCCACTTCCAGGTGGCGCCGGCGGTGGCGTGATGGCGGACGACGCCGGGCGCGAGCTGATTGAAGAACGTCTCGGACTCGGGGATGGGCTGCGTGGTGTGATTGTAACCGACGCGCAGGGTCAGGTCAGGATTCACGTCCCAGGAGAAGCCCGTCTTGATGACCGTGACGTCGCGCCAGCCGAAGCCGGGGCCGTTGACCGCGCCGAAGGCGCCGGGGGCGCTGCCCGCGTTGCCGACGGCATTCACCTCGCTGTAGAGGATGCGGCCGATGTCGAACACCCAGGTCACCGACGGATCGATCTTGTAGGCCAGACCGACCGCGAAGTTGGAGGGGATGTCGAAGTCGCCCGACTCGGCGAAGAGGCCCGAATACTTGTCGAACTCTGTCATCATCAGCCGCGTCTGGTAGGTGGCGCCGACCTTGAGCGTTTGGGTCGCCTGCCAGGTCCAGCCGAGGCGCATGCCGCCGCCCCAGGAGGTGTCATAGCCCGCGTTGGGGATGTTGAAGTCCTCGAAGCCCGCCGCCTTGAAGCGCTGACCGGCGAAGATGAGGGAGACGCCGACGGCATGGCCGCCGTCAAGCTTCCAGGCAAGGGTCGGCGCGATGAACAGCTGGGACATGTCCATGTAGGTGTTGGAGACCGCCGGGGGCTGGCCGATCTCGAACAGGGGCGCCTGGTAGCCGGTGTTCATGCCGCCGTTGCCGAAGATCGCCAGGTCGAAGACCGTGCCGTTACTGAAGGTGGTCTTGTAACCGAAGTCGGGGATGAGGAAGCTGCCGTCCTGGTTGCCGTTGAAATAGGTGGAGGTCGGAATCACCGTCACGCCGCGGTCGGGCTTGAACCAGGTCAGGCCGACCTGATGGCTGTCCGCCACGTCCACCGCGCCCGCGGGGTTGGCGGCGGGAGCCAGGGAATCCTGGGCGAAGGCAACGCCCGCGCCGCCGATGCCCTTGGACTTCACCCCGTAACCGTGATCGAAGTAACCATCGGTCGCCAAGGCGGAGGCGGCGACGAGGAGGAAGGCGGAGCTGAGGGATGCGTGACGCATGTCGGATGTGGTGTGGAAGGGCTGGAAAGTTCATATCTTCAGTCAGCAGGTAAAGAATAAAGTGGCTGCCGTGCCCGCCCGGTCTGTCATAGGTTGCCTGCATGCCCCTGCCCCGTCTGCTGATCCCGCTGCTTCTCATCGCCGCCGTGCTCGGCGCCCGTCCGCCCAACGTGGTGCTCATCGTCGCCGACGATCTCGGCTACGGAGACCTCGGCTGCTTCGGTGCGAAGGACATCCGCACGCCGCGGCTGGATCGACTTGCCGACGAGGGCACGCGTTTCACCGACTTCTACGTGCCGCAGGCGGTCTGCACCGCCAGCCGGGCCGGACTGATGACGGGCTGCTACCCGAACCGGGTCGGGCTGCAAGGCGCGCTCAATCATACGAGCCGCAACGGGCTTTCGCCGAAGGAGTGGTCGATGCCGCGCATGCTCAAGGAGCTCGGCTACGCCACGGCCTGCTTCGGCAAATGGCACCTGGGGACGGTTCCTTCACTCGCACCGCCCGCCCAGGGATTCGACGAGTTCTTCGGCCTGCCGTACTCCAACGACAACTCGAAGTATCACCCCACCCTCGCCGAAGTGATGCCGCCGCTGCCGCTGATGGACGGCGAAAAGGTCGCCGAACTCGATCCCGACCAGTCTCGTTTCACGGAACGATTCACGCAGAAATCCGTCGAGTTCATCGCCAAGCACAAGGATCGCCCTTTCTTCCTCTACCTGCCGCACGTCATGCCGCACGTGCCGATCTTCGCGTCGGAACGCTTCCGCGGCACCTCCGGCCGCGGACTCTACGGCGACGTGGTGCAGGAGCTGGACGACGGCGTCGGACGCACGCTGGACGCGCTCCGGCAGCATGGGCTGGAGAAGGACACGGCGGTCATCTTCTTCTCCGACAACGGAGCCTGGACGAGCTATGGCGAACATGCCGGCTCCAACGGCGCGCTCCGCGAAGGCAAGCTGACCTGCTTCGAGGGCGGCGTGCGCTCGCCGCTCATCATCCGCTGGCCGGGCCGCGTCCCCGCGGGCAAGGCCTGCGACACGCCTTGGATGTCCATCGACCTCCTGCCGACGCTCATCGAAGCGCTTGCGGGACGACGCCCGGAACTTCCGATCGACGGTCGTTCAGCGCTGGCCCTCATCGAAGGCCGCGACCTCCGCGCACCTCATGAAGCGCTGTTCTTCTACGCGGGCGAGGAACTGCACGCGGTCCGCTCGGGCGAGTGGAAGCTGCATTTCGCCCACCCTTACCTGACGAACCTTGCGGCGCCCGGCAGGGGCGGAAA
>CAIOPO010000165.1 GCA_903860195.1 uncultured Opitutia bacterium
GCCAGTCCGTCCGGAGACGCGACTGATCGTGGCGCCCGGGGTCCCCTGCTTGTCGCGATCGGATGTTCGATCGTCTGGCTGGTGATCAGCGGCGTGCTCTCGCTCGTTTCCGCGATCCAGCTGCATTCGCCCTCCTTCCTCGCCGCCTGCGAGTGGCTGACCCACGGCCGTACCAAGGCGCTGGCGGAGACTTCCTTCGTCTATGGTTGGGCGGGCGGCGCCGGGATCGCCGCGGTCGTCTGGATCCTTGGCCGACTGGGTGGCAACCCGCTCCGCGCGATGAATTGGTACGGCGCCGGCAGCATCTTCTGGAACCTTGCGATTCTGGCTGGGCTAGCGGGCATCGCCACCGGCGACATGACTTCCTTCTCGCTGCTGCAGCTTCCCCGCTACGTGCAGCCTCTGATGGTCTTCGCCTCGGCCTCGATGGGCATCGCCGGTCTCCTGGCTTGGTCCGGCCGCCGTCGGGACGGCACCTTTGCTGCCCATTGGTACGGGATCGCCGCCTTGGTGCTTTTCCCGTGGGCACTGACAGCCGCCCAAATCAGTCTCCTGTGGTTCCCTCTCCGCGGCGTACTGCAATCGGTGGGCGCGGCCTGGTACTTCGACGCCGTCGTCTTCCTCTGGATTGCGCCGCTTGCCCTTGCTTGTGCGTACTACCTGACGGCGAAGCTGGGTGGGCGCACGCTTCCCAGCTATGAGGCGGCGCCGCTTTCATTCTGGATCCTCATTGTGACCGCCACTTGGTCGGCAGGCCGACACCTGATCGGAGGCCCGGTGCCTGCTTGGCTTCCCACGATGGCGGTGGTCGGCCTGTCCATGTTGCTTTACCATTTCACGGTGATCGCGCTTAACCTGCGGCCGGCTCTCAGTCTGTCTGGACCGGTTGGGGGCACTCTTAAGTTCGGCGTGTTGGCTTACCTCCTCTACGGGGTTGTCGCCTTCGTCACCAGTTTTCGCGGGGTGGCTCTTCGGACCCAGTTTACGCACTTCTCGTCCGCCTCTGACCTGCTGTTCCTTTACTGTGCCGCTTCGATGGTCCTGTTCGCCGCGCTCTATTTCCTGGTTCCGCAGGTGACCGGGCGGGATTGGTCATCCGCAGGACTTACTTCCGCACATGTGACCGGGGTACGACTCGGGGCCGCTCTGGCCGTCGTCGCCCTCGCTTGGGCAGGAATCTCGCAGGGTGGTATGCTGCTGGAGCCCAAGGCTGGGTTTGCTGATATCGCCGTGGGCGTGCGCACACCCCTGCTGCTCAACACGGCGGCACAATTGATTCTTCTGGGTTCCAACCTCCTTCTTCTCGTCAATTTCCTGCGCTCGTCCTTCACCTGTTGCCAGGCGTCCGCGGAGGGTTCCGCCTCATGAAAAACGGACCGATTTTCCTGTTGGGACTCTTCGTTTCCGCCGTGGTCGCTTGGTCGGCGATGGTTCTGGGAGCTCATGCCCAGTTGGGTGGTCTTACGCCTTGGTTCGACGAGGCCGAGGGGCTCTCCCATCCGGCTCGTCCCACCGGTCTGGCGGCCCGTGGGCAACTGGTTTACGCTGACCTAGGCTGCGCTGCTTGCCACACCCAGCAGGTGAGACGGCCGGATTTCGGTTCCGACAAAGCGCGCGGATGGGGAGATCGTCAGAGCGTTGCACGGGATTACATCTTTCAGGAGCGCCCCCAGCTTGGGGCCTCCCGGGTGGGTCCCGATCTGGCGAATCTTGGTGCTCGCAAGCCCCAGCCCCCTTCCTCCGAGACGCTCATGGGCTTGCTCTACGCCGGCACGGAGCGCCATCCGGCTTATCCATTCCTCTTCGAGAATCGCCGGATCGAGGGTGAGCCGTCCCTTCGGGCTCTGAAGCTGTCGGGCGTCTCCGCGCCGCCTTCCGGTTTCGAGGTGGTGCCTTCCGAGCGGGCGCAGTCGCTGGTCGCTTACTTGCTCAACCTCAGCTCCGGGTACGATTTCCCGGAGGCCAAGCCGCTGGTCAGGACGCCGGCGAACCAGGAGGCGAAGAAATGAGCTCGAACATGGACTCAAAGCAGGGTCGGAATGGGCTAGGGAGCAATGACGATGCCCTGCAGGCGGAGCACGAAAAGGTCTTGGGTAAGCAGCCCGACGAAAATGGCCATTATCGTCTCCTGCCGCTCAACCTTCTGTTCCTGCTCAGCGCGGTGATCCTGTTTGGAGGCACTTACCTCGGCCGCTTCTCAGGGTACTTCCACCCCAAGGTGTACAACGAGTATGGGCTGCCGCCGAAGGCGGGGGCGGAATCAGCTGCTCCTGCGGTCGATCCTCTGGTCCTCGGTAAGAACGTCTATGCCCAGGTTTGCGCCGCGTGCCATCAGCCGAACGGCATGGGTCTTCCCCCTGCTTTCCCCCCGCTCGCGGGTTCCGAATGGGTTTCGGGTTCCGAGGAGCGTCTCATCCGCATCATGCTCCACGGGCTCCAAGGGCCAATCAAGGTCAAGGGAGTGGATTACATTGGCGCCATGCCCGCAGTCGGGCCGGGTTCCGGCTACAACCTAAACCCGGAAAAGGTAGCGGCCGTGCTCACCTACGTCCGCAAGGAATGGGCTGGCATCGACGTTCCCGTCTCAGCCGCCAAAGTCTCCGAGATTCGCGGCAAGGACGGCACTCGCGCTCCGATCACCGCGGCCGAGTTGGAGAAGATTCCCTGATTTCGGGTTCCGGTCTTTTCTCGAGGGCCGCGGTTGTTTCGCCGCGGCCTTTCTTTTTTCCGGCCTTCAGTCGCCCAGCCTGCAGTCCTTGGCGAGGTAGTTGCTCACGTAATCCCCAACGGCTTCCGACAAGGGAGTGACTTTGCGTGAGTAACCGCTGGCCCGCAGCTTTCCGATGTCCGCCTTGGTGTAGTATTGATACTTTCCTCGCAGCGCTTCCGGCATGTCGATGAAGGTGATGTTGGGGGCGCGCCCGAGAGCGGCGAAGATCGCACCGGCCAGGGTCAGCCAGGTGTTGGCCTCGCCGCTGCCGAGGTTGAACAACCCGCCTGCCTTGGCGCCGGCCGGGTCGCCCGCGAAGTGTAGCGTCATCTCGACGGCGTCCTTCACGTAGAGGAAGTCGCGCATCTGCTCCCCGTCGCGGTAATCGGGCCGGTGGCTGCGGAACAACTGCACGCCTCCGGTCGCCTCGATCTGGCGGTAGGCCTTGTTGACCAGTGACCGCATGTCGGCCTTGTGATCCTCGTTGGGCCCGAAGACGTTGAAATACTTTACGCCCACGATGCGGTTCAGCCATCCCTCCCTCTGCGCGTGCAGATCGAAGAGGTGCTTCGAATATCCGTACATGTTGAGAGGGCGAAGGCGGTGCAGGTTCTCGTCGCGGTCATCCATCCCCTGCGTGCCATCCCCGTAGGTCGCCGCGGAGGAGGCGTAGACGAAGCGCGCGTCACGGGCCAATGCCCACGCGGCCAGCTCCTTCGTCACCGCGTAGTTGTTATCCGCCAAGTAGCCGGCGTCCTTCTCCGTGGTCGCCGAGCAGGCGCCCAGATGGAACACGGCGGAAAAGCGCCCGAACGCCTCTGGATGCCGCTGTAGCTCGCGGCGAAACACGTCGGCCTGCACATAGTCGGCGAAGCGGAGAGGAGTCAGGTTCCGCCACTTCTCGTCGGTACCGAGCAGGTCGGTGATCACGATGTCGCGGTGCCCGCGCTGGTTCAACGCCCACACCAGCGCGCTGCCGATGAAACCGGCGCCGCCGGTCACGAGGATGCGTCCGTCGAGATGGCTCATGGGATTGTTATGACCGCCGGGGGGCGTCGTTCAGGCCCCGCGAGAAAGCTCCTCCGACCGGGCGGTGGCGGCGAGCACCGTCTCGCGCATGACCCCGCGGAAATCGCGCGCCTTCATGCGCTGGAGGCCCGCGAAGGTGGTGCCGTTGGGTGACGTCACTTGGTCGCGCAGGACCTCCGGCTCCTGACCGGTGCGGGCCAGCAGGCGCGCCGAACCCAGCAGGGTTTCTCGTGCCAGTTGCCATGCGGTCTCCCGGGATAGACCCGCCGCCTCGCCGGCGTCGCGGAGCGCGGCGGCGAACTCGAAGACGTAGGCCGGTCCGCTTCCGCTCAGGCCCGTGACGGCATCCAACTGCGCCTCCGGCGTCTCGAGCTGCTGGCCCAGTGCGCCCAGGATCGCCCCGATCGTTGCGCGGTCGGATTCCCCGGGTGCACGAAGCGGGCTCCATGCCGTGATGCCCGCGCCGATTTGGCCCGGGGTATTGGGCATGGCCCGCACGATGTTGCGCGCTTCAGGAAAGACTTGTGCGAGGCGGGCGAGCCGCGTGCCCGCGAGGATGGAAAGGACCAGCTTGCCGGAGGCCAGCCGGGCGAGCGAGGGATCGAGACCCGCCAACTGCTGGGGCTTGCAGGCCAGTACCAGCGTGTCGGCTTGGGCGACGAGATCCCCCAAGTTGCCCGCGGCGCGCACGCCCGTGCGGGCGGCCAGTGCGGCCGCGGTGCCGTCGCCGCCGTCGTTGCAGCAGAGTTCCGCCGGCGTGCAGACGTTCCGGGCGATGAGGCCCTCGACCATGGCCGAGGCCATGCGGCCGGCCCCGAGGAAAGAGATCTTTGGCATGTCGGGAGGAGCGGGGAGGCGCGTCCGGGTGGATCAGGCCGCCGTGCGCCGCAGACGGGCCTCGACGGTGTTTCGCATGAGCATGGCCACCGTCATGGGTCCCACGCCCCCGGGCACCGGGGTGATCCGGGAGCAGAGCGGCGCGACCTGGCTGAAGGCGACGTCGCCGGTCAGGCGGTATCCGGTCTTTCGCGACGGATCGGGCACGCGGTTGATGCCGACGTCGATCACGACCGCGCCGGGCTTCACCATGTCGGCCGTGACGAATTCCGGCCGCCCGATGGCGGCGATGAGCACGTCGGCGAGCCGGGTGATGGCCGGCAGGTCGCGGGTCGCCGAGTGGCAGATGGTGACGGTGCCGTTGGCGCCCGCCCGCTTCTGGAGGGCGAGGAGGGCGACGGGTTTGCCGACGATCAGGGAGCGGCCGAGCACGACGACGTGCTTGCCCTTCAAATCCACGCCGCTGCGGGCAAGGAGTTCCATGATGCCGGCCGGGGTGCAGGCCACGAAGCCGGACGGATCCTCCTGCGCGACTTTGCCAAGATTGAGGGTATTGAAGCCGTCGACGTCCTTCTCCGGGGTGACGCGCCGGAAGACGGCCAGCTCGTCGATGTGCGGCGGCAGCGGAGATTGGACGAGGATGCCGTCGACGCCGGAATCCGCGTTGAGCTGGTCGATCAGTGCGAAGAGTTCCTCCTGAGTCGTCGAGACCGGCGGCAGGATCACGCGTCCATCGACACCGATCTCGGCGGCGGTCTGTTCCTTCTTCCTCACGTAGGAGACCGACGCCGGGTCGTCGCCGACACGGACCAGGGCGAGGCAGGGTTTGCGCCCTTTCAGGGCGGCGACCTTCGCCTTGAGCTCCTTGATGATGTCGGCCGCGATGCGGTTGCCGTCGATGAGTTCCATGGCGCGGCTACTTCAGCTGGACCGACTCGATGCGGATCACGAGGTCGCGGCCGTCGGCAGTGGCGCTGGCCGTGCCGAAGACCACCACGTTGAGGTTAAGGTATTTCTCGATCTGGTCCGGCTGGAGCAGCCGCGATACGTCGACGTAGGCGTAACGCCGCCCGGCCTCGTCGTTGAGGGCGTAATCGTGAGGCCGGCGGGGCGTGAGGGGCCGACGCGTCGAGACGAGGCGGCCCGAGTACTGGCGCGGTAGGCCGCTGACGCCACCCTCGCCGAGGCTGACATTTGGCGCCGGCTGGCCGGTGGATGTGACCCCGTAGATACCGGGTGAAACCGGGGCGGGGGCCGTTGGCGTCGGGGCGGCCGGAGCCGGGGCTGGCGCGGAGGACGGCGCGCCTACGTACGCGTAGCCGATGAGCTTCCGGTCGAGGCTGATCTGCGTCCATTTGCCGCGGATGCCAGTGATCGTCGTCTTGTCGGTTTCCTCGGCCAAGGCGAGCACCGCGGCGTCGGCCTTGGGTGCGAGGC
>CAIOPO010000166.1 GCA_903860195.1 uncultured Opitutia bacterium
CTTTCCAACGGCTTCTCCTGGGAGGCCAGCTACAATCTGGTCGCGCCGGAGAAGGGCGACACGGTCGACGTGGTCGGCTGGGTCACCATGCGCAATCACAGCGGCACCACCTTCCATGAGGCCACGGTCAAGCTCATGGCGGGCGACGTGAACAGGGTCCAGCCGATGGGGCGTGCGGTGGGCGCCGCCGGCGGCGTGGCGATGTTCGCCGCCATGGCCGACAAGCCCGTCGTGACCGAAAAGTCCTTCGACGAGTTCCACCTCTACACCCTCGCCAACCCCGTCACCCTGCGCGATCAGGAGACCAAGCAGGTCGAGTTCGTCCGCGCCACGGGCGTGAAGGCCGAACGGGTCTACGTGTACGAGGGCCGTTGCCAGGAGTTCTACGGGGAGACCCCGCCTGACGCCAACAAAGTGCAGGTCTACCGGGAACTGATGAACACCGAGGCCAACGGACTCGGCCTGCCGCTGCCCAAGGGCAAGTTCCGCTTCTACGCCCAGGATGATGACCGCCGGATGGAGTTCGTGGGCGAGAACCAGATCGACCACACCCCGAAGGTAGAGCGGCTGCGCGTACTGACCGGCAACAGCTTCGACCTGGTCGGCGAGCACCGCCGCACCGACCTGCGCCGCAACAACGACCGCGTCATCAGCGAGACTTACGAGGTGAAGCTCCGCAACCGCAAGAAGGAGCCCGTCGAGATCCGTCTGGTCGAACACATGGCGCATTGGTCCGACTGGACGATCTCCGAGAACGCCGTGCCCTTCACCAAGCTCGACTCGCACCGGGCCGAGTTCCGCGTGCCGCTCAAGCCTGACGAGGAGAAGGTCATCACCTTCCGCGTGAACTACGTCTGGTAGGGGCGAACGCGGGGCGTTCGCCAGGGGGCACGTGGGCACGGTGACACGTGGGCATGGTGAGGTGCTCGGGCAGGGCGGTCATTGCCATGACCGCCGTCGGCACGTCCCTACCTTCTCAGTTCAACCGGCAGTTCGGGGGTGGCGCCCGCCTGCGTGCAGACGAAGGCCGCGACCTCCGAAGCGTGACGGTGGATCGCGGCCAGGTCCTCCTCATGCAGCAGTCCCGTGACCAGGGCCGCCGTGAAGGCGTCTCCCGCGCCGACGGTGTCCACCACCTTCACCTTGGGAGCTTCACGTTCATCGTAGGCCCCGCGGTGCCAGATGAGCGAGCCACGGGCGCCCCGGGTGAGCGCGACCGTGTCCAGGCCGAACCGCGCGGCGACTTCCGCCGCGAACGCCTCCTCGTCGGCCGGAAGCCCCAGCATGGCCGCCAGCACCTTCACCTCGTCGTCATTCAGCTTGAGGACCTCCGCCAGCGCGAGCGACGCCTCGATGACCTCCCGTGAGAAGAACTCCTGCCGCAGGTTCACGTCGAAGACCCGCACGCAGGCGGGCGAACATGCTTTGAGGAAGCGTCGGACCGTCCCCCGTGTCTCCGGGGCGCGCTGGGCCAGCGAACCGAAGCAGACCGCCCGGCAGCGGCCAGCCAGCAGGGCGAGTGATTCATTCCAGGCCAGGTGGTCCCAGGCTGGATCCTGGGCGAACGCATAGGCGGCCTTTCCTTCGGCATCCAGAGTGACCGTGACCGTGCCCGTCGGGCGGTCGTTCCTCTGCACCATCAGCGTGTGCACCCCTTTCTGGGCGAGGGAGGCGACCGCGTCGTCGCCGAGCCGGTCGCGTCCGACCGCGCTCACCATCCACGCTTCGGAGCCGAGCGCGGCCGCATGGCAGGCGAAGTTGGCAGGAGCCCCGCCGAAACGGGC
>CAIOPO010000167.1 GCA_903860195.1 uncultured Opitutia bacterium
CCTTGCCGCCCTGGAAGCCGGCGTCGACATAGCCATGGTCGTCGCTGACGATGACCAGGACGTTGGGCTTCCGCCCGGCCGCGCAAAGGCATACGGCGAGCATCGCTAGGAGGACGGTTGAATAGCGCATGATCATTGAGGAATGAATTGCTGAGAATATTTCACCAAGATGCATCCCTGAAAAGACTCATCGCGCCTTGAGCACGGCCTCGGCGACCCGGGCTCCCAGGAAATCGTACCCGGCGGCGTTGTAATGCACGTCGAGGGGCGGCTGATACTTCCCAAGGTGCGGGGTCATCGCGCCGAAGAGGTCGTTCGTCGCCACGCCGTGCGCCGCCATGACCTCGGCGGCGATGCGGTTGCGCTCGACGATCGAGGCCGCGGTCTGCTTCTGGGCTGGGTTGTCGGGGATGGGCGTGGTGCTGGCCCACACGAGCCTCGCGCCGGTCCTCTTGAGGCGGACGACGATCTCGTCGAGGCGCTTGCGGTAGTCCGCGGGCGGGGTGCCGCGGTCATGGATCCCGAAGTTGAAATGGATGACGTCCCACTTCCCTTCCCCGAGCCAGACATCGAGGTTCTTGAGGCCGGAAGCGGCAGGACCGCAGTTGGCGGGGGCGCGATGGACGTTGGCTTTGCCGGCCAGGGCCTTGCGCGCGGGCTGGGTGTAGCCGCGGGAAACGGAATCTCCGATGAGCAGCACGCGCGGGAGCCTGGAGTCGTCCTTCACGAAGTCCCATGCATTCGAACGGCCAGCGACTTTGTCGCGCTTGTGCAAGGGGAGATAAAACCCGCCCAGCTGCGACTGAAGGACTTTCTCCCAAGCCAGCTCCTCCGGGCCCAGCTTGGCCACCCAGGCCGCATAGCGTTCATCAATGAGGGCGTCCTGGGCCGCCTTCTTGGCGGCCGCCTCCTTCGCGTTGGTGGGCTCCCCCTTGGTGACCTGCGCGTGACAGGGAGGGATTGAAGCCAGGAGTGACAGGATGAGGAAAGGAAGGCGCATGAAATTCAACGGCGCGGGGCCGGCAAGGAGGGCGCGGTCTTCAGGATCGCGGTCCAGATCTCAAAGCGTCGCGGAGACCGGCGACGCAGGTCCTCGAGTTTGGCGGGGCCGGCCTGGAGGCACAGGGCATGGAGCCGGGCGAACTCGGCGAGGTCCTCGTGCGCGACATGGTCGCCATAGCCGGACACGGAGACTTTGTCCTGCTCGATGGCGATCTTCCAACGCTCCAAAACGTCGGCGTTCGCGGATCGGTATCGCTGCTCAAGGATGTGTCCGCCTTCATGGAGCAGCACCGAGGTGTCCGCCCCGGGGACGATGTTCAGGTAGTCCTGCGAGCCGTGCGCGGCCGCGCCGCCGAGGTTCTTGTACACGGCAAGGCCGGCCTTGCCGGATTCCGATACGATCGGCAGGATGGCTCGATACGCGGCCGGGATCTTTTCTATGCGCTCCAGGAGCTGCTCGAGTTTCAGGCTGGAGGAATCCTGGATAGTCACACGGAAGGCGACGCCCTCGAGTCTGACCTGCCACGTGAGGCCGGGCGACTTGTCATTGAGCATCTTGACGGGCGTGGGCCCGGAGACGACTTCGACGCGACCCTGACGGCGCAGGCCCTTCTCCAGGCCACGGAAGGCCTCGGAAAGTCTCTGGGGCTTGGCCGGCGCAGGAGCCTGGGCCAGGACGAGGCCTGACACGAGGAGGAGAAGGAGGCTGCGGATCATGGGGTGCTGGGATGTTTGCAAGTCGGGGATGCGATTCAAGTCCTCAGGACCGCAGGACGTGACGAAGGACGTTGGCAAGGAGGCGGCGGCGGGCGGCCAAGGTGCGCACGGAGGCGGCCGGAGAGGCCGTCTGCAGGGCCGTGACGCCGTCGGCTCCGTTCGCGCCCCGGACGTACTCGGCGTCCTCCGCCGCCCAGATGCACGCGGTGGCGCCGTCGACCTCGGGATGGAACTGCATGCCTACGGACCTCCCCAAGGAGAACATCTGCACGGGACAGGCCGGCGTCGAGGCGAGCCGCACGGCCCCGGCGGGAAGTTCGCACGCGTCACCATGCCAATGCAGGACTTCCATGGAGCGGCCCAGTCCGGCCAGCAGAGGCGAGTCGCCGACAAGGTCGAGCGACCCCCATCCGACCTCTCGCAGGGCGCGTCCGGATGCGTCCGACATGGGAGAGACTCTCGCCCCGGCGGCATGGGCCAGCAGCTGCATGCCCAGACAGACGCCGATCACGGGCTGGCCGGAGGCGAGACGGCTTCGCAGGAGTCCGACGACTTCAAGGAGCCACTCGAATCCGGACTTCCCCAGGTCGGCCACGCCCATCGGACCGCCCATGACGACGACAAGCTCGTCCGCGGCCAGGTCCGCAGGCCAACGCTCACCCTTCCAGGCTTCGACGTGGACCGGACGCAATCCCGCTTCGGCGATCAGGTCGCCCAGCAGACCGGGGCCTTCATGGGCGACGTTGGTGATGCAGACGGCGCGCCGCATGAACGGGACTCACTTCCGGGCCTGCACGCCCGCCAAAGGATGCGCGGACACCGCCTCCCAGGCGATCTGCTGCAGGAGGGAATTGAGCTTCGGCCCCTCGGACATCCGCTGCAGGCCCTTGGGTACGGGAAGTCCGGCGGGGCTGCGCCCATAGATGACGGCGAAATGGCAGTAGGAGTTCAGGGCCTTGATGGGCTCGGTCGGATGGCCGAGCGGGTCGCTGAAGAGCTGCGACTGCTTGGCGACGCCCGGAGCCTCGCCCTTGATGACGCGCTCACGCAGGGCGAGCACGGCGGATCCGGTGGGCACGAGGCGGACGACCTCGCGGCCCAGCTTGGCGTTGACGTTGCGCACCTCGGCGTCGACGAGGCGGAAATAGTCGGCATGCGCGGCCCGCAGCTGCTCCGCGGTCTTGGAGTCCCGGTCGACGGAGGCGACTTTCTTCCGTGCCACCCAGAAGGCCAGATCATCGTAAGGGACCCAGCTCTGCTGGACGGTGACCTTGATGGCGGGGTTCTTCGCGAGGCCGAGCTGCGCGAACTTCAGGATGGCCTCGTCCGGCACGAGCGTGGGCGAAAGGGTCAGGACGTCAGCCCCGCCCTCGCTGAGGACCGACTTCACCTTGTTGCGCTCGTCGGGCAGGTCCCAGTGCTGGGCGGTGCGCGAACCTCCGATGAAGGAGGAAGCGACGGTCCGATGACCCTCGATGCCCGCCCCCTTGGCCAGTTCGTCGACGATGGGCGCCATCCAGACGTGGAAACTGTGCCCGGCGGTCGCCACGCGCAGGCCCGGGGGCTCCGGCGCCGCGCCGAGCGCGGCCGCCAGCAGCGCCCACAGGCAGGCGAGACGTCGGAAACTCACTTGGAGCTGCGCCAAGGTCCGGCAGGCAGGGCGTCCTCACCGGCGGAATAGACGCAGACTTCGGGGAAGTTGGCCCACGCATAGCGGACTTCCTTGGGCTCCTTGACGCCGTCGGCGGAGACGGTGACGACCTTGCCGTCAGCCCGGGCCGCGGCATGCGCCCACTGTCCGTCGGCCTTCAGCAGACCGAACCCCTTGCCTTCGCCGCGGATGGTGACGGCGCGGTCATAGGTGAGCTTCCACGCGTCGCCGTCACGCTCGGCCTTGATGACGCGGGGGGCTTCGCCCACGGCGCGGGCCTTGTAGACGCGCTGCAGGGCGACGGCCGCGAGGCGCTCGCCGACGGGGAGCTTGTCCTTGGGATGGATGTCCTTCTCCTCGCCGAGGTCGATGTTCACGGACATCATCGCGCCGGGGACGTTGTCGGCGATCCATTCCATGGACTCCCGGATCTTGGGCCAGTTGGCGTCCTCGACGGCCTCCGGCTTGCGGGCCATGAAGCGGGGAAGCTGGACGATGATGAAGGGGAACTCTCGACCCCAGGCCTTGTGCCAAGACTTGATCATGGAACCCAGGACCCACTTGTAGGCCTCGGGCGCCCCGGCGTTCGACTCGCCCTGATACCAGATGACGCCGCGGAAGCTGTGGCCGACCCAAGGATGAACCATGCCGTTCCAGTTCATGTGCGGGCCGTTGCTCCAGACGGGTCCCAGCCGGGAGGCGTCCTGCTTCATCTTGGCCGCGGCCTTGGCGTCCTTCTCCTGCGGGATGCGCGCGTTGAGTTTCGCGAGATTGGCGGCGCGCGCCTTGATGCCGGCCTCCTCCTTGGCGTCGAAATCCTTCGCCTCCGGGACGTCCGCATACATGCCCTTGGGGCCCCACGCTTCGGCACGGGTGCCGCCGATGGAGGAGACGATCAGGCCGACGGGCTGCCTGATGTTGGCCCGCAGTTCGCGCCCGAAATAGAAGGCGGAGGCGGAGAAGCCGGGGACGGTCTTGGGATCGGCCAGCACCCAGGCGCCTTTGATGTCCTCGACGGGCTCGGCGGAGGGCACGCGGGCGACGGTGAACATCCGGATGCCGGAGTCGGCCGGACGGCTCACGGCGTCCTGCAGGGCGTGGGTGGCGTTGACGGTCCAGTCCATGTTCGACTGTCCGGAGCCGACCCAGACTTCGCCCACGATGACGTCCTGGGCCACGACTTTCTCGTCGCCGGAGGCGATCACGAGCTCCGCGCCCTGCTCGGTCGGCTTGAGGCCTTTGAGCGCGGTGCGGAAGACGCCGTTGGCGTCCGCCACGGCCTCGGCCTTGGCCTTGCCGAAGGACACGCTGACCTTGGCCCCGGGACGGGCCTTGCCGTAGACGGCGGACTCTCCGGCCTGCAGGACGGCGTGATCGGAGAAGAGACGGTTGACCTTGAGGTCGGCGGCGGAAGCCAAGGAGGCCAGCGCCAGGAGGAGCGGGACGAGACGGGGCATGGTCTGACCATACCATCCGGGAAGACGCCCCCGCTCCAGACTTTATTTTTGATAGGAAAGAGTCCTTTCCGGGGGCCGGGCATGGCGCCAGACTGCGGACGTGGCCGACATCTTCACCAGGCGCAAGCGGAGCGAGGTGATGTCGCGCATACGCTCAAGGGGCAACGGCACCACGGAGGAGGCGCTGGCCGAGGCGCTCCGCGGGGCGGGGCTCACGGGCTGGCGCCGGCAGGTCCGGATCGTCGGCCGCCTGAAGGACGGTGCGCGCTTCGGGGTCCGGCCCGACTTCGTCTTCAGGTCCGCCCGGATCGCGGTCTTCGTCGACGGCTGCTTCTGGCACGGCTGCCCGCGTCACGGCGCACGCCCTTCGGGCAACCGGAAGTTCTGGCTGGCCAAATTCGCCCGCAACCGCGCCCGGGATCGTCGTGATACGCGAAGGCTCAAGTCATGCGGCTGGAAAGTCCTCCGCCTCTGGGAGCATGAGCTGAGGAAGAGCGCCCGCCCCGCCCTGCTGCGGAAACTCCGCCGTCACCTCCCGGCGGAAACCTGACCCGCCTGCGGCAGGACCGCCGCCCCCCTATCCTGCCGCTTACGCTTCAGGTAGGCCCGCCGACCCTCTTCGTCTCTGTGACAGTCTGCCTTTGGTAGGGCCGACGACCCTCGTCGGCCGCACCAATCCCTCCTTCACCTCTGTACCTCCTCCCCAGCCCCAGCCCTAACCCTGGCCCCAGCCCTGCAGCGCTCCGCCCCTTGTCAACGTGTCAACTTGCCAGCTTGCCAGCTAGTGTTGCGTGCCCTGTCCCCAGCCCTAGCCCTGCCCCTAAACCCCCTCCCCCTGCGTCGTTCACGCCGTTACCCTGCCTACGTGCCCCGGCGTAGTTTTTGAATTAACTTCCCCACCCCCACGGTGTTATATCTTCACCATGCTACCCCGCTCCCTGCTCCTGCTGCTCCCTCTGGCCCTGCTTGGCGCTGAAGAGGCCCCCCGCCCTGAATCAGGCGACGGCGACCGTCCGCGCGTCGACAACCGCCGCCGTCCTGAACCGCGCGACGGCGACGTCCGTGGCGATGACCGCCGCCCCCAGCCGCCCCGCGAGGGCGATTTCCGTGAAGACAACCGCCGGCCGGAAATGCCCCGCCCTCCGCTGACGCCCGAAGAACAGCGTCGCCTCCAGGCCGCGATGCAGAAGGCCAACGAGGACGCCGACGTCAAGGAGGCCCGCGAGGACCTGAAGGAGCTCCGTGAGGAAATGGAGAAGGCGATGCGCGCCGAACGTGAGGCGGTGGAGAAGGCCGCGCTCGCCGCCGACCCGGAAATCAAGCCGCTGCTCGAGAAGATGCGGAAGTTCCAGGAGGAGATGCGCCGCCGGATGCAGCCCGAATTCCGCCGCCCTGACGGCGACCGTCCGGGCGAACCCAGGGTCGGCCCCCGCGACGGCGATCAGCCGCGCACGGGGCCGCGCGACGGCGAACAGCCCCGCCGCCCGCAGCCGCGCGGAGAGCAGCGCTGAAGACCAGTCGAGGTTTTGCCGCGAGGGCGGGCCGACAGGCCCGCCCTCCTGCTTGGGGCTGGTTCCCCTTGCGTCCCCGGGGCGGTCGCAAGTAACAGGATGGCATGACTCCGTTCCCGCTCTCCGGACTGGCCGACGAGGCCGCCGATGACATCGCCGGCCAGGTCGCCGCCCAGAAGGCGCTCGGCTGGCCCTGCATCGAGCTGCGCCTGATCGACGGCAAGCAGGTCTCTTCCGCGGCCACTTCGGACGATGACTTCGCCCGGGCCATGGACCGCATCGAATCCGCCGGACTGCGCGTGAGCAGCTTCGGCTCCGCCATCGGCAACTGGAGCCGCCCGATCAACGGAGACTTCGCGGTCGACCTCGCCGACCTGAAGGTGCTCATCCCTCGGATGCAACGGGCCAAGACCCGGTTCGTCCGCACGATGAGCTGGATGCAGGCCGGCACGGAGGACGCGACGTGGCGCGATGAGGGCGTGCGGCGCTACAAGGAGATGGCCAAGGTCGCCGCCGACGGCGGCATCCTGCTGCTGCACGAGAACTGCGAGGGCTGGGGCGGCCACACGCCCGCCAAGGCCCGCGAATTCATGGAACGGGTCGGTCACCCGAACGTCCGCTACCTGTTCGACATGGGCAACACGGCCTCCTACGGGCAGGACACGCTGGAATTCTACGAGGCGGTGAAGCCGTTCATCGAATACGTGCACGTCAAGGACTGCCGACGCACTTCCGACGGCTCCAAGAGCAACGCGTTCACCTACCCGGGCGAAGGCGACGCCAAGGTGCGGGAGATCCTCACGGACCTCATCCGGCGCGGCTACAAGGCAGGGGTCACGATCGAGCCGCACGTGGCCAACATCGTCCACCTCGGCGCAGGCGCGACCAAGGCCTCGCCGGAACAGCGCTTCGAATCCTACCTGAAATACGGCCGGGACCTGGAACGGCTTCTCGCCTCGCTCGCCTGACTCAGGGGCGCAGGCCGGCGCACCGCAGGGCGGTGGCATGCGTGGCGATGTCATGCGCGGCGTCCCATGCGAGTCGCCGGCCATCCCGGATCACTCCGTGGAGGTCGCGGAACTCGCCGTCGTAGCGACCCTTGGGCACGGCCATCGCGAGGGGGTTGTCGCCCTTCCTGAGCTCGACGCTCTGCCGCAGGACGGTCTTGCCGTCGACGGTCTCACCGCGCTGGGAGAGCACCGGTTCGGAAAGCCGCAAGACGCCCTTCCCGGACTCCAGAGGATCGATGACCATGGCGCCCTTGGTGCCGGCCACGCGGAATCGGCGATGCGGACCGCCGAAAGGATCCCCGTGGTTGCACCGCAGGGTCACGGTCGCGCGCGGATACTCGAGCACGGCCAGCTGGTTGTCCGGAAAGTCCGCCTTGAAGAGGCCGGTGCGCACGCCCGAGGCATGGACTGACTTCGGCACGCCCAGCAGCTTGACGACGACGTCGACGAGATGGCAGGCGAGCTCGAACATGCCATGTCCGGGCAAGGCCGCCAGCTGCGCCGCAGTGGTCTCGCTGGCCAGCTTCCCCATGGAGGCGTCGATCTCCGTGATCTCCCCGAGCCAGCCCGCCTGCTGCGCCATGAAGAGCAGCTCGAAGGCCGGGTTGTAACGCAGCATGTAGCCCATCTGCACGGTCAGTCCGCGGCGCTCGGCTTCGAGGCGCATCTCCTTGAACTCGGCATGCCGGGCGCCTCCGGGCTTGTCCAGATGGACATGCTTGCCCGCCCGGATCGCCGCCAAGGCGGCGCGGGTCGAATCCTCCAGGGTCGTCTCGACGACGACGGCCTCGAGGGAACGGTCCGACAGCAGCTCATCCTCAGGCATCCATCGCAGGCCGGCGTAGGACTTGACGGCCTCCGCCTTGGCTCGACGGCCTTCCACGGGCTCGGCGATGCCGACGACGTCATACAGGTCGGCCAAGGACCGCAGCGCGTCCATCTTGCCGGACGCATGCGCATGGGAGGTGCCGACCTGGGCGATGCGCACCTTGCGGGCCCGGTCTTGCGCGAAGGCTGAGGCCAGAGGCGCCAAGGCGGCCGCGGTCATGAAGGCGCGTCGGTCCATGGGCGTCACTTGAGCAGCCAATCGACGGCGGCCGCGGCGCGTGAGTCCGGCGCGGCGTCGGAAACGGTCGCTTCCGCCGACACGAACTCCGGCCTCGTGGACTCGCCCGCGATCCAGAGGCGGTCCTGCGGACAGAGCGCCAGGAGGCCGGGCACGTCGAGATACTTGGAGCCGCCGGGAAGGAACATCGGGTCGCGGTAGCTGAGCAGCTGCGAGAAGCGGAAACCGGCGGTGTCGACGGCGGTGCGCCCGACGGCATCGCCCAGCACCGCGCGGGCGGCCGCGGCCACGACTCCGGCCTGACCGACTCCCATGAGATCGACGGAGTTCACCTCAGGATGGTCGGGCGAGCGGTCGACCTTGAGCATCTTCACGACGGACAGGACGTCATGCACGCGCTGTGCGAAGAGCGAGGAGTTGTAACCGAAGGTGTAGGCGGGCACTTCGCGCGGTCCGGCCACGACGCGGGTCTCCTTCACGGGGTCGGCGCCCTGGAGATGGAGGTTCACGCCGATCACGGCCACGCCGGCGTCGATCAGCTTCTGGACCTCCGGCCGCGGCGCGTTCCCCTTCCGCAGTCCGGCCACGCCGGCGTCATCCACCCAGACGACCGCACGTCCGCTTGGCTTCACGGGCTGATACCAGTCGATGGCGACTTCCTCGCCACGGCCGGGCTCGGTCACGACGCCTTTGATGTGGAAATGGGTGTCGCGCCACTGCGCGGAGGGCGAGCTGAGGACGGGGGCGCCGGCCGAGCCGTAACCGCGCCCGATGATCAGTTCGACCGCCGGACGCAGGACTTTCTCGCGCCCCTCGGGCGTGGCCGCCGCGGCGCGCAGCTGGTTCTCCGAGTCCTCCTTGAACCACTTCAGGAGGTTCCGTTCGAAATCAGGGTCCGCGGCCTTGGGCGCCGGATGCTGCGCATCCCACACGGTGAGCTTCTCCTTGGGCAGGGGCACGTAATCGCGCTCCACGACGGGCGCCTCCTGCCCCAGCTTGAAATGCTTGTTCAGGAAGCCGTAGAAGGCGCTCCGGGTGACGGCGTTGTAATTGTGCGGAAAATGCTCCCCGCGGTGCAGCATGACGTCATGCCTGCGGCCGAGGGCGGCGTAGAGCTGCTGCAGTTCAGGGAATCCCTTGGTCGCCATCTCCTTGGTCCAGTCGTTGGCGGTGTTCATGCCCTGGGGCTTCGGCGCGAAGGCTCCCGCGATGTCGATGTTGCCCTGGCCGACGCGCAGAAGCGTCGCGTTCTCACATGAGCAGCCGCCCTGCATGGCGGTCGAGACCATGACGACGGGGAAGGAAAGGTCGACGCGCTCGTCCACGGCCGCCAGCAGCATGGTCTGGGTGCCGCCGCCGCTGGACCCCGTGATGGCGATGCGGTCAGGGTCGACCTCCGGCAGGGTCAGCAGGAAGTCGACGCCACGCACGGAGTTGAGGGTCTGCAGACCCATGATGCTCTGCAGGTTCGACTCGGCCTGCGGGCTGTAGAGGCCCCAGCCGCTGACGGCGTTCATCTCGGGGCGCTGCTTGGCGAACTTGTGCACGACGTCGGCGGAGAACTGGATGGAATCGGAATCGCTCAGGGCGTCGTAATGCCAGGCGATGCAGCCCATGCGCGCGAGCTGCACGCACATGGATTGGAAGCGGCTCTGTCCTCCGACCTCGAAGCGCTCCTGGCCGCTGGCGATCTCCTCGCGGACGTATTTGGCCGGCTGATTGAGGAAGCGGGCGTCCTTCCAGTGCCCGTGCGGGAAGAGCACGGCGGGGACTTTGCCCTTCACCTGCTTCGGACGGTACAGGTTGCCGGTCACATAGAAGCCGGGCGCGCTCTCGAAGTAGACCTTCTCGACGACGTAGTCATCGAACTCCATCCGACCATGGACGACGGCGTTGAGTGGCGTCTTGGTCGGCATGGGCCAGAGGCCCTGCGAGACAAGGATGCGCCGGCGGATGGCCTCCTGCTGGACGCGCCAATCCTTGGCGGACTTGGGCGGAGTGAACGGGAAATAGCCGTTGAGGTCCTTCAGCGGACCGAGCCGTGCGTCCTCGGCGCAGAGGCCGGCGGCGACGAACAAGAAGGCAAGGATGAGCCGGGGTGAGCGCATGGCGTCCATTACGGACGGACTCGCCGCAGGTTCAAGCCTCGGTACGGACGTCAGAGCTGGCGGAGCTCCTCCAGCATGGCCCGGAGTTCGCGCATGATGAGGTCGGAGGCGTCCTCCTGGACATGGCAGGTGCCGAGCCAGGTCTCGTATCCGCCGAGCTCATGCTGCGAGGGCGTGGGGAGATAGCCGTGGCGGCCGTTGGCCAGACCGACGACCATGGTGCGCGCGAAGGGGCTCTCCTTCTTCAGGGCCAGGCCGATCTCGGCGAAGGTCTCGAAGGGGATGCCGATGACGACCGACTCCCCGATGCGGAAGGTCTGCAGGATGACGTCGACGGTCTCCTCCTTGCGCTCGGCCGCGATCAGGGTGCGACGGGCGTAATGCTCGGCGAGTCTCGGCAGGCGCTGCTTCGCGGCCTCGTCCTTGATCGCCAGGACGGCCTTGGCGTAGAGGACCTGCTCCTGGGTGGGCTTACGATACTTGAGGGTGAGGGTGCGCTGACGCAGGCCGAGGACGGCCTTGGTCTCATGGGTCTTCACGTCCCGCAGCGCATGCCACACGGTGTCGGCGGTCTCCTGCGCCACGATGCGCACCTGCTCCATGGGCTCGCGGGGCGGGCGGATGGAACCGAAGGGGGAGTTGTTGATGTCACCGGAGGTGCCGTTGGACATCATGGCGACAAGTCCGGACTCTCCGAGGCGCTGAGGGACGAGACGGGCGAATTCACCATAGTAGTCGGCCGAGATCTTGCCGCGCGGGGTGGCGCCGACGTAATGCAGGGAATAATTGGCGAAGACGGCGAGAGGCCGGCCCTTGGCGTCGCGCACGGACAACAGGCTGACCTCGGGATCGGTCGGCCCGGCGGGACGGTCGAGGACGTCCGGTGAGTTGGGCGGATTCATCCTCACTTTGTCCATCTTGCCGAAGGGGTTGGGCTGCATCTTGCCCTCCTTGAGATACCAACGGCGGTTGAAGACTTCATGCGGCAACGGACGCGAGGCGAAGGCCACGGACGCGGGCTTGAGGGCGGCATGCGCCTTGACGAGCGCCTCGGTCAATCCGGCCACGAGGACGGCGCGGTTCTTCTCGGCGGGGGAATCGGCCTGGGCGCCGGCGGTGGCGGGTACGCCGACCCCCGAATGGGTGTGCGTCGATGCGACCAGCATGTGCTCGAAATGCACGCCGGTCTTGGCGGAGGCGGCGCGCTTGGCCTCGGCGATCAGCTCGGGAGGCAGACCGAGGTTGTCCACGACGGAAAGGATGAGCGTGGTGCGTCCGTCCGAGAGGGCCACGGCCCGGGCCATCAGAGGGTCGTTGACGCCCTCGGCGAGGTTGGCGTCGAACCCCCCGGGCATGTTGATGGGGAAGGCGACGGGGGACACGTCCACGGCCGCGGCGCCCGCCTTCAAAGGCAGGGGTTCGGCCGCATGCAGGGACGCCGCGGCGATGAAGGACATGAATAGGCGCATGGCTTCCGGGTGGGGTGACGGGATTAAGCGAGCAAGCCGCTGGGCGGGCAAGGGATTACGCCGGCCGCCCCGCACCGGGCGTTTTCACGCCTTGCCCGCGGCGCGACTGGCAAATATGAAAGGGCATGCGCCCCGTGACCTTCATCCTGACCATCGCCCTGGCGGCCGGCATCACGGCGGTGGCGATGAAGCTCCTCCCGCAGTCGGCCCCCGCTCCCGCACCCGCTCCTCCGCCCGCACCAGTGGCGAAGGAAGAGAAGCCCAAGTCCAAGCTCCGCCCTTCCCTGCCTGCGCCCTCCGCTGCGAACGGCGAGACCAAGCGCCCGCAGCTGAGCGATGAGATGAAGGCTCGCTTCAAGGAATTCGGCGACGAGACGCGCAAGCTGGCGCTGGAAATCGCGGGCGATGAGAAGCGGCTCCAGGAAGCGGTGCGGGCGGGCATGCTCACGCCCGAGGGCATCGGCATCATGATGAAGGCCCGGGAGATCGGTGAGAATTTCCGCAAGGCGACGACGGACGAGGAACGCGAGGCCGCCCTCGCCGAAGTGCCGGCGCTCCGCGACCAGGCCATGGCCCGCCTCCGCATCGAAGTCGACAAGCTGAACGGTTCCGCTCCCGCGGCCACCCCTGCGGCTCCGGCTCCCACCGCGCCTCCCGCGGTGATCATGTGAGGGAATGAAATCCCCCGTGGGCACGCGCTCACGGTGACACTAGGTAGGGCCGACGACCCTCGTCGGCCGTTCGCTCCCCCCCTTGTCAACGTGTCACC
>CAIOPO010000168.1 GCA_903860195.1 uncultured Opitutia bacterium
CATGCATCCGGAGGGCCGCGAGATTCCGGCCAAGAAGATCCCTCTGGGCGGCAAAATAATCGGGCGTGTAGCTGTCGCCCACGGGAAGCACCGGAGGCTGCTGCACGAAGATCAGGCGGCTCCGGGCGAGGATGGCGTCAAATGTGGAGAAATATTTTTCCGGGTCGCGATCATGGTAGCGCATGACGAAAATCAATGCGTCGCAGCCGCGATTAATCATCTCGACGCCGCATCGCTCATACTCCAAAAGAACGGCGTGAGTCGCCTCCTGGCCGGCGAACATGTCTTTGATGTAGTGAACCGCCTGGGAATCTCCGAAGCGTGAGCGCGGACGGTGCATCGACGGGTCGCCGCCCCACCAGACATGGAAGTCGGCCCGAAACCCTGCGCTGGCGGCATAGTCATCCAGCACCGGGGCGAGCATCATGGCATGGGAGTCCCCCCAGCACACCAGCAGCCTCTCTCCAACAAGCGCCCGGCGCCGCACAGGCTGGCCGACCGGCAGGGGCGCGGGAGGATTGACCACGCGGAACGACTCGCGGGCAGAGTCTCGGTCGTTCATCATCCTGGGGGTTGGAGCTGTACAGCGGGCCTCTGACTTCTATCAGGGGGAACCCGCCGGGACGGTCGGGGAAAATGCCGGAGTGAATCTGTTCCTTTGATCGCAACGGGGCGGGACCGAAGGCGTCGGCAGCAACTCCGGCCGACCAGAAAGCCAAGGCCGCCAGGCAAAGGCCGGCGTATGCGCCGAATCTATGGGCCCTCAGCGGACGCTCGACGAAGGTGTAGCTCGCCCAGCCGGCGAAGGCGACAAGGAGGAGCACTGCCAAGGCCCGCCAGCCGCCAGCCGCCGGAAGAAAAGAAGCCGACGCCTCCATCCCGGCGATAACCACGACGGGCCAATGCCAGAGATAAAGTGAATAGGAGATGCGCCCGACATACACGAGCGGAGGAGAGGCCAGCGCCCGTGAAACCAGCGTCTCGGCTTGGAATGATCGGATCAGCAACAATGCGCCCGTGACCGGGACCAAGGAGGCAATGACGAGATTCGAAGGGTTCCAAAGAAAGGCGGCGAGGACCAGCGATGCGCCCAGCAGGGCGCCGGACCGGAGGCCGGCGGCCCCGGCAGGGCGATTAATCCCGCCCCATGCCAGCATGCCGCCCAGCAGCAGCTCCCAAGCTCGCGCATGGAGATGATAAAACGCGGACAAGGGCCAAAAAAATGACGCCAGCGCACAGTAAGCCAGGCTAAGGGCCGCCGCCGCCGCCATGCCCGTCTTTGCGAAGACGGGCAATCTCCCCGGGCAAAGCCAAGCAAGCACGAGCAATGAAGCCGGCAGCAGCAGGTAGAATTGCTCCTCGACGCCAAGCGACCATATGTGAAGGAAGGGATACTGTTCTGCAGCCGAACCCCAATACGCGCCGACGGTCTCTTTTGCGGACAGATTCCCTTGGAGAAGAAGCGCCTGCCTCACGCCTTCAGCCGTCTTGTTGGCCCTCAGGGG
>CAIOPO010000169.1 GCA_903860195.1 uncultured Opitutia bacterium
GGATGGGCGGTGAGTGGGCCCTCGGCGTCGCCCTCGTGATGGAGGTCTGGCCCGAGCGGCACCGCTCCAAGATGGCCGGTGCGATCGGCATGGCCGCCAATGCCGGCTACGTCCTGGTCGGCGTGGTGGGGCTGCTCTATCCGGCGACGGGCGACACCTGGCGCACGCACTTCCTCATCGGCGCCTCACCCGCGATTCTCACGCTGCTCGTCCGGATCTTCGTGCCGGAGTCGGAGCGCTGGAAGCAGGCCGCCCAGGCGGAGGCCGCCGCCCCGACCGGCCGCTCCAAGCTCGGCGAGGTGTTCGGCGCCGGGCTTCGCGGGTCCACGCTCGCGGCTATCCTGCTCACCTCGATCGTCTTCATCGCCACCTGGGGCGCCGTGCAGTGGATCAGCCTCTGGGTGGACTCGCTCGCCGGTCCCGCCAATCCGCGCGCCAAGGCTTACGCGATGGTGGTCCTCTCCGTGGGGGCCTGCATCAGCACCTTCCTGGCGCCCGTGCTCCTCGCCCGCTTCTCGCGGCGGACGGGCTACCAGCTGCTGTGCGGACTCGCGCTCATCACCTGTCTCTGGCTCTACCGCACGCCAGCCGAGTGGGGTCCGCTGATGATGGTGAAGATCTTCACGCTCGGCCTGACCTCGACCGCCTTCTTCGGCTTCTTCCCGCTCTACCTGCCCGAACTCTTCCCGACGCGCATCCGCGCGACGGGGCAGGGCATCTGCTTCAATGCCGGACGGATCGTCGCGATCCCTTTCGTGATCTTCTCCGGCCGTCTGGTCGAGACGCTGGGAGGCTACCAGCAGGCGGCCGCGACGGTCACGTTGATCTACGCCCTCGGCCTGTTCGCGGCGTTCCTCGCCAAGGAGACGTCGGGCCGTCCGCTGGAGGACTGAACGATGTCCAATCCGCACGACGTCCGCATCCGCGCCGTCCGTTGGCACGCGCTGCCGGTCCGCACGCGCGTGCCGCTCAAGTTCGGCACGGAGACGGTCACGTCGGTGTCCTGCTGCCGGGTCGCGCTCACGGTCTCCCGCACCGACGGCTCCCGCGCCGAGGGCTGGGGCGAGACGCCCCTCAGCGTCCAGTGGGTCTGGCCCTCCGCGACGGTGCCTTACGAGGTCCGCCGGCGCGCGCTGGAGGAGTTCTGCGACATGCTGACGGACGCCTATGCGCAGTTCCCGGGCTCGGGTCATGCGATGGAGATCGGCCATGACTTCCTGGAGGCGGCGCTGCCCAGGCTGCGCGAGGCCTTCAACGCCACGCTGCCCCGCGGGGTCAGGATGCCGACGCTGGCCGCGCTGGTCTGCGCTTCGGCCTTCGACCTCGCGCTGCACGACGCCTACGGGCGGGTCAACGGCACGCCGACCTACCTCACCTACCGGGCGCCCTGGATGAATCGCGATCTCTCCGCCTACCTGCAGCCAGCCGCCGACGCGCCGGGGGTGTCGTTCACGGACCGCTATCCGGCCGACTTCTTCCGGTCCGCGCCGGAGACCCGCCTGCTCGCCTGGCATCTCGTCGGCGGGCTCGACCACCTCACCGCCGCCGAGGCCGCGGGATCGGGTCCCGACGACGGCTATCCGGTCTCTCTTGACGAATGGATCCGGCGCGACGGTCTGGTCGCCCTCAAGGTCAAGCTGCGCGGCGACGACGCCGAATGGGACTTCCGGCGTCTGCAGCGCGTCGCCGAGGTGGGGCTGCCGCTCGGGGTCCGTCTCTTCACCGCCGACTTCAACTGCACGGTCACCGACCCGGCCTACGTCAACGGCGTGCTCGACCGGGTGAAGGCCGAATTGCCCGCGCTCTGGGAGCGCCTGAGCTACGTCGAGCAGCCTTTCCCCTACGAGCTGGAGGACCATCCGATCGACGTCCGCAGCGTCAGCGCGCGCACGCCGCTCTTCCTGGACGAGAGCGCGCACGACTGGCGGCTGGTCCGTCTCGGCCGCGAGCTGGGCTGGACGGGGGTCGCGCTCAAGACCTGCAAGACGCAGACGGGCGCGCTGCTCAGTCTCTGCTGGGCCCGCGCCCACGGGATGAGCCTCATGGTGCAGGACCTGACGAATCCCATGGTGGCCCAGATGACGCACCTGCTGCTCGCCGCGCACGCGCCGACGATCGCGGGAGTGGAGACGAACTCCATGCAGTTCTATCCCGAGGCCTCCTCGGCCGAGGCCGCGGTGCACCCCGGTCTTTACCGGCGGCGGGAAGGGATGATCGACGGAGGGACGCTCGCCGGGCCCGGCTTCGGGCTGCGCCTGGACGAGGTCCGCCGGACGCTGCCGCCCGCGCGACGCTCGTTCCCGGCCTGAGCGAAGGCGCTTGCCCGTCCCGGGGCGCCGGGGCTGAATGGGTCACCCCCATGACCCTACGTCTCCTGCTCCTGGCGGCCTGCGCGGCCGCCGTCTCCGCCGCCGAAGTCCCGGCGCGCAAGGTGCTCTTCTTCACCAAGTCCTCCGGCTACGAGCACGAGGTCATCTCCTGGAAGAAAGGCCAGCCCAGCTTCGCCGAGAAGCAGCTGCTCGCGCTCGGCGCGGGCCACGGCATCACGTTCACGTTCTCGAAGGACGGCTCCAAGTTCTCGCCGGAATACCTCGCGCAGTTCGACACCGTGATGTTCTACACCACCGGCAACCTCTGCGAGGAGGGCACCGACAAGAACCCGCCGATGAGCCCCGCGGGCAAGCAGGCGCTCTTCGACTTCGTGCGCGGGGGCAAGGGCTTCGTGGGCACGCACTCGGCCTCCGACACGTTCCACACGGACAACGAGTCCCAGAAGGGGCCCGAGCGCTTCAAGAACCACGGCGACAAGGCCGACCCCTACGTCTGCTTCCTCGGCGCGGAGTTCATCCGCCACGGCAAGCAGCAGGTCGGCGTCAACCGCGTGGTGGACCCGACGTTCCCGGGCTTCGCGGGGCTCGGTGACTCGTTCGCTTTCATGGAGGAGTGGTACACGCTCAAGGACTTCCGCCCCGACATCCACGTGCTCACGGTCTTCAACGACCCGCCGCTCGAGGGTGACGACTACAAGCGCCCTGCGTTCCCGAACTGCTGGGCGAGGCAGGAAGGCAAGGGCAGGGTGTTCTACACGGCCATGGGCCACCGGGATGACGTCTGGACCAACCCGACCTTCCAGCAGATCCTGGTCGGCGGAATCAAGTGGGCCAACGGCGACGCCAAGGCGCCCGACCTCTCCCCGAACCTGCTCAAGGTGGCCCCGGGCGCCATGACCAACCAGCCCTACACGCCCACTCCGCCCCCGAAGGCCAAGGCCCCCGCCAAGAAGGCGTCGGAGAAGAAATAAGGCGCCCGCCCGGACCGGCCCATGAATGAGGTCAAGGAAGCGACGAAGCTCAGCGAACTGACCTCGCACCAGCGCAAGTCGGGCCTCGCCGCCTGGCTGGGCTGGTTCTTCGACGGTCTCGACCTCCATCTCTACACGCTGGTCGCCACGGTCTTCGTGGCCGAACTGCTGGTCGCCCCGGAGAACGACCCCTCGGTCGCGCGCTACGGTTCGGTCATCCAGGCGGCCTTCCTGCTCGGCTGGGCCCTCGGCGGCGCCTTCTTCGGCGTGATCGGCGACCGGCTCGGACGCAGCCGCGCGCTGGTGCTGACGATCCTGACCTACGCCCTGTTCACGGGTCTTTCCTTCTTCGCCCACACCTGGTGGCAGCTGATGATCTTCCGTTTTCTCGCCGCGCTGGGCATCGGCGGCGAATGGGCGGTGGGCGCCTCGCTGCTCTCCGAGACCTGGCCGAAGAAGTGGCGTCCCTGGATCGCCGCGGTGCTGCAGTGCGCGGTCAACTTCGGGATCATCGCCGCCATCCTTTCGGTCGAGCTGCTCCGCCTCGTCCCGGGCTACGAGCCGCGCTGGGTCTTCCTCATCGGGGTGCTCCCGGCCTTCGTCACGCTTTGGATCCGCAAGGAGGTCCCCGAGACCGAGGAGTGGCGCTCCGCCCAGGGGCGCCGGGCGGCGCCGCCTTTCTCCGACCTCTTCGCGCCCGGCAGCCGCGGCACGACGCTCCTCGCCTCCGCGCTCTGCGCCATCTCGCTCACGGGGCACTGGAGCTTCATGTTCTGGCAGCAGGCGTTCATCCGCACGCATCCGGAGGTGCCCGCGGAGCCGTCAGCCCAGGCGGCCATCACGGCCAAGGCCCTGTTCTGCGTCATCGCGGCCTCCGTGCTCGGCAACTTCGCCTCCGGCTGGGCGGCGCGCCGGTTCGGCTACGCGAAGGCGCTCTGCGGCTTCTTCTCGGCCTACTTCGTGCTGATGGCGCTCACGTTCGCCCGGCCCTGGGGGCTCGACGTGACCCTCGCGCTCTACGCGGCGGTCGGTTTCTGCCAGGGAGTGTTCGGGCTGTTCACGATGGCGTTGCCGCCGCTCTTCCCGACGCTGCTCCGCACGACGGGCGCCGGATTCAGCTACAACATCGGACGGGTCTTCGCCGCCGCCGGCACGGTGTTCTTCGGCATCTTCGCCAAGCCCTCCGACTTCAGCGCGGTGCTGCTCTACGCGTCCTTCCTGTTCTTCCCGGCCGCGCTGCTCGCGTTGCGGCTGCCCGGGGATCCGGAGTCCTGACGGGGCTTGCCCAAGGCCCCGGGAAGGTCACAGTGCCCCGCCATGGGGCTCCTCAGGTTCATCCGGTTGCGTCGCAAGGCCAAGCTGTTCCTGCAGCTGCAGGCCGTGACGTTCGCGGTCGGCACGGCGTTGCTGCTGCGCTCGCACACGGAGAAGGGCACGACGGTCGCGCAGGCGGTCGACGGGACGCTGCTGGACATGCAGACGAACGGCTGGTTCCTCATGCTGCCGTTCTTCGGGCTCTGCCTCTTCCTGCTCCGCACGGACCCGCGCCCGCGCCGCACGCGGCAGGTGTTCCTGAAATGGACGGCGATCTTCCTGGTGATGGAGTTCACGACGCAGTGGACGCGCGAGGGCTGGGCGGCCGCGACGGCCTCGTTCCCGGTGATGGCCCTGCGGTTCGGCAGCGCGGGGGCGATGGCCGCCGCGGTCTGGTGGCTGATGGAGCGTTCTCCGCGGACGCATCCGCCCCACGCGCATGCGCCCCATCCGCCCAAGGGCGGTCACTCCTGAGTCATCGCCGGGCGAGGGCCTCGACGGCCTTCGCCTCCGCCGGGGTCACGGGCGTCACGGACAGGCGGTTGCCGGGACGCAGGATCAGCATGCCGCGCAGGGCGGGATGGGAACGGAGGTCGGCCAAGGTCACCACGCGGGGGAAGTCACGCAGGTGCCGCACTTCGACGCAGCTCCACCGCGGGTCCTCGCGACGTGACTTGGGGTCGTGGTAGTCGGACCTGGGGTCGAACTGGGTGGGGTCGGGATAGGCCGGCTTGGACACGGAGGCCAGGCCGACGACGCCGGGCTCTTCGCAGTTGGAATGGTAGAAGAGCACGATGTCGCCGACCTGGCAGGCCCGCAGGAAGTTGCGGGCCTGGTAGTTGCGCACGCCGGTCCAGGGCTCGCGGCCGCGCCGTCTGAGCTCCTGGAAGGAGAACTCGTCGGGCTCGGACTTCATCAGCCAGTGGCGCATGGGGCCAAGGTGCGTGCGGAGAGGCGCTTGGCAAGGCGACGGCGCTTGCGCCCGCTTGCCGTCGGGGCGTAATGGCGCGGTGCGCCTCGTCGATTCCCATTGTCATCCGGCCTCCGCGCTCCGCGAAGGCCGGATCGGCCCCTGGATCGCCGCGGCGCGCGCCGCCGGAGTCGAATCCGCCGTCGCCATCGGCACGGATCTCGACGACTGGACGGAATACCGGGATCTTGCGTCGGCCCATCCGGACTTCTTCCGTCACACGGTCGGCCTGCACCCCTGCCATGTCGACGAGGGCTGGGAGGACAAGGTCGCCGCGCTCTCGCCTTTCTTCGCCGACGCCACGGAACCGGTCGCGCTCGGGGAGATCGGGCTCGACCACTTCCGTCTGCCGGCCGATCCGGCCGAGGCTGGACAGGTCAAGGCCCGTCAGGAGGAGGCCTTCGCGAAGCAGCTCGCGCTCGCACGCCAGTTCGGCTGCCCGGTTGTCATCCACTCCCGGTCGGCCTTCTCCGACTGCGTCCGTCTGATCGACGCCTCCGGAGTGGACTGGTCCAAGGTGGTGTTCCACTGCTTCGCGGGCGGCCCCGACCAGATGCGCGAACTCAACCGCCGGGGCGGCCGCGGCTCGTTCACGGGCACGGTCACCTATCCCAAGGCGCCCTTGGTGCGCGACGCGCTAAAGGCCCAGGGGCCGGCCCGTCTGATGCTCGAGACGGATTCTCCCTACCTCGCTCCGCAGTCGATCCGGGGAAAGGAGAACACGCCCGCCTCGCTGGTCGAGATCGCCACGCAGGCCGGCGAGGTGCTGGGAATGCCCGCCGCCGAGGTCGCCGAACTGACGACGCGCAACGTCCGGTCTTTCTTCGGCTTCTGAATGTCGCACATTCGTTGCCTCACGCTCCCGGAAAGGTCACCGGGAAGGGGCAGGATGTTCACATGCCCGACAGCCGCAGTCCGGACGCCCATGGTGAACTGAAAGCCAGGCTGGGTCCGCTGTCCTTCCTCGCCCCCGTCCTGGACCGGCTGCTGCTCACGCGGGAGTTCGATGAGTTTCTGGCCGGACTTCATGCTTCGGGCCGGCCGGACTTTTTCCGTGCTGCCTTGGAAAAGGCAGGAATGGAGGGAGTCTGGACCGACGGGTGCCTCGCCCGGGTTCCGCGGTCAGGCCCCCTGCTGGTCGTGGCGAACCACCCGCACGGCATGGCGGACGGTCTGGTGGCGATGGATTTCCTGCTGCGCACCCGGCCCGATGCGCTCGTGGTGGGCAATCGGTTTCTCGGCCGGATCGCCGGCATCCGTCCCTGGCTGATCGAGGTCAATCCGTTTGAGCCGGGTTCGGGCGACGCCGCCAATCTGGAAGGTGTCCGCCGCATCATCTCCCATCTCAGGGCGGGCGGCTGCGTGCTGGCGTTTCCTTCCGGCGAGGTCGCCGCCGCCAGCTGGCGACGGCGCGAGGTGCGTGAGGCGCGCTGGTCCGCCGGCATGGTCCGCATCGCGCGCAAGACTGGCGCCACGGTGCTGCCCCTGCACCTTTCCGGCGCCAACTCACGGCTCTTCCAGGGCGCCGGCCTCGTGCACCCCGCGTTGCGCACGCCGCTGCTCATCCGGGAGTTCATGCGCCCCAAGGACCGTCAGGTGCGCGTCCGCTGCGCCTCGCCGGTCTCGCCCTCCGGCCTCGCCGGGCACCCTGACGA
>CAIOPO010000170.1 GCA_903860195.1 uncultured Opitutia bacterium
CCGGGAACGTCGATAGGATTCCGCGAGGCCGAGCAGGGTGAGTCCGGGCTCATGCCGCACGCGGGCGCGCCAGGAGTCGGGCAGGAAATCGGAGGCGCCGCCGGTGAAGATGACCTGGGGCCGGCCCTCGCCACGCCGCTCCATCTCGGCGGTGACGGCGTCGAGGAGGGCTCCGATCATGCCGGAAAATCCGATGGAGCATCCGGCACGCATGGCGTCCACGGTGGAACGGCCGATCGTCGGCCCGCCCAGCAGGCGGGCAGGATCGAGCGACGGAAGCAGCGCGGTGCGCTCGTGGAGGTAACGCGTCATCACGCCGAGTCCGGGGGCGATGATGCCGCCGGCGTAGCCTTTCGCGGTGAGGATGTCGAAGGTGGTGGCGGTGCCCATGCCGACGATGACGGCGGGAGGGCCGACGAGGAGCTGCGCGCCCACGCAGTCAGCCAGCCGGTCCTGGCCGACTTCGGAGGGGGCCGGATAATCGAAGCCGAGGCCGACGACGGTGTCATGCCGCAGATGGTGCAACCGGCGGCCGGCCGCGGAGAGGACGGGGAGCGCGGCGGCGGTGGCGGCCGGCACGACGCTGGCCAGGGAGACGCCCTCGGACGGGCACTCGCCGAGGATGCGTCCCACGGAATCCGCTCCGAGCTCGGCGGTGGGAAGTTCGCCGCACCGCAGGACTTCACGGCCCCGCACCAGGCCCCAATGGGCGTGGGTGTTGCCGATGTCGAAACAGAGTACGTCCACGGGCGGAGGCTAAGCCGCGCCGGAAGCGCGGGCAAGGACGGTCCTCAGCGACGGAGCGTGACCTCGCCGGATGACACCACCGCCCGCCGCCGTCCGCCGACGCGCAGGATGAGCGACCCTTCTTCATCGATGCCGTCGACCACTCCCGCAAGGGGCTTGCCCCGCAGGCCGACTCGGACGGAACGGCCGGAGAGGACGTCGTGCTTCTGCCAGCGGCTGCGGAACGCGCGTCGCCAGGTCCCTTCGGTGAACTGCTCCCAGGCGTGCAACAGCGCCGCGATGACGAGCGCGGCCTCCCGGTTGGGATCCAGCCGGGCGCCGACGGCGGCCTCGAGCGTGCCGGCGATCTGTCGGACCTCTTCGGCCATTTCCTGCGGCCGTCCGACCAGGTTCAGTCCGACTCCGAAGACGAGCTCACGGACGCTGTCGGCATCGAGCCGGGCCTCGGTGAGCATGCCGGCCACCTTGCGGCCGTCGGGCGTAAGGATGTCGTTGGGCCATTTGAGGCCGAGCCGCACCCCGTGACGCTCCTCCACGTGCGCGCACAAGGCCAACCCCATCCAGAGCGTGAAAGGCCGGAGGCTCTCCGGCGGCAGGAAGGGACGGAAGGCGAGCGAAAGGTAGAGATGGCCGGCGCGGTCGCTGTGCCAGCGCCGTCCGAGACGTCCCCGTCCCGCCGTCTGACGGCCGGCCAGCACGGCGAACGGAGCCTCGGCCCCGACGGCGAGCCGGCGCTCAGCCTCGGAATTGGTGCTGTCGCACTCGGGCAGCAGCTCCACGGGCGTCTGCACTCCGGCGAGCCGCAGATGAGCGTCGAGCAGCGCCGGATCGAGCTGACGCGGCGTCGCGGTGAGACGGTAGCCGCGGCGCGGCGCGGCGGTGAAGACGAAGCCCGCCTTGCGGAGCTTCTCCAGCCTGGCCCAGACGGCCACGCGTGAAACGCCGAGCTCGCGCGCCAATCGGTCCCCGCTGACGGGTTCGTCGCCGGCCCGCAGGAAGGCGAGGAGGATGCTGCTGTCGAGCGCCGCCACGGTCAGTCCCAGTCGAGGCCGACGTCGGCCCAGGGCGCGGCGTGGGTCAGCGCGCCGCAGGAGATGAAATCAGGCCCGAGCGCCCCGAGCTCGGGCAGGGTGGCGAGCGAGACGCCGCCGCTCACTTCGCACCACGCGCGTCCGCGCACGAACGGGACGGTTTCGCGCAAGGTCGCGAGGGGGAAGTTGTCCAGCAGGATCACCTCCGCGCCGGAAGCCAGCGCCGGGCCGATCTGATCGGGCCGGTCGACCTCCACCTCGATGAGGAGGTCGGGGCGCGCCGCCCGCGCGCGCCGCACGAGCTCCATGATGCGCGCGCCGGAATCGGCTCCCTCCGCGGCGGCGAGGTGGTTGTCCTTGACCATGATGCGGTCGAAGAGGCCGAGCCGGTGGTTGTGGCCGCCCCCGACACCGACGGCATATTTCTCGAGCATGCGGAAGCCCGGAGTGGTCTTGCGCGTGTCGAGCAGAAGCGACGGGGTCCGGCCCATCGCGTCGACATGACGCCGGGTCCAGGTCGCCACGCCGCACAGACGCTGGACGAAGTTGAGGAGCGGCCGCTCGGCGCGGAGGAGGTCGGCCGCCGGCCCTTCGATGACCGCCAGCACGTCTCCGCGGCCCGCCTGCGCGCCTTCAGCAAGGGACGCGCGTCCGACGCATGAACGCCCGTAGGCGGCGAGCACCGGCGCGATCATGCCGAGGCCGGCCACGGTGACGGGGCTGCGGGCGACGAGACGGGCGGAGGCCCGGCCGTCGGAGGCGAGCAGCCCGGCCGTCGCGTCACCCGTCCGCACGGGACGGCTGAGCAGTCCGCCTCCGTCCAGATCCTCCTCGCGCGCGAGTTCCGCCAGGCGGGCGAGCCAGGCGGGGTCGAGCTCCTCCCAGCGGAGCCGGCGGACGAGTCGGTCGGTGTGTCCGGGATCGCGCGGCACGTCGGCACAGTAGCGGCCGCCTCCGACCGCGGGCAAGGTGCTTAATCGAAGAAGCGCCTGAACTTCTCGGTCCAGGATTCGGCGACCGGCGCCACGTCGTCACCGCAGGCGTCCGCATAGGCCTGAAGCGACTTGCGCTGGGGCTCGGTCAGCTTGCGCGGGACGTCGACGTCCACCCGCACGAGAAGGTCGCCGGAGCCGGAGCCGCGGAGGCGCGGCATGCCTTCGCCGCGGAGGCGGAAGACCGTGCCGCCCTGGGTGCCCGCGGGCACCTTCAGCAGGGCCTTGCCCTTGAGCTTCGGCAC
>CAIOPO010000171.1 GCA_903860195.1 uncultured Opitutia bacterium
AGCTGGCGGCGCCGCGAGGTGCGTGAGGCGCGCTGGTCCGCCGGCATGGTCCGCATCGCGCGCAAGACTGGCGCTACGGTGCTGCCCTTGCACCTTTCCGGCGCCAACTCACGGCTCTTCCAGGGCGCCGGCCTCGTTCACCCCGCGTTGCGCACGCCGCTGCTCATCCGGGAGTTCATGCGCCCCAAGGACCGTCAGGTGCGCGTCCGCTGCGCCTCGCCGGTCTCGCCCTCCGGCCTCGCCGGGCACCCTGACGATGACGAGGCGACGCAATTCCTCCGGCTTCGGTGCGAACTGCTGCCCGCCCGCGACGAGCGGCCCTCGCCCTCGGCAGCCAAGACGGTCCAGGCCGAACTCGTCCGGCCGGTGAGTCCGTCGCTGCTTCGCGCAGAGCTGGAGAGTCTGCCCGCCGAGGACCTGCTGCTCACCAGCGGCGATTTCAAGGTGTACCGGTTCCTCGGGTCCGACCTTCCGCATACGCTTCGGGAAGTGGGCCGTCTGCGGGAGGCCACGTTCCGGGCGGTTTCCGAAGGCACGGGGCTGGAATGCGACCTCGACGCCTATGACGCGTGGTATGACCAGATCGTGCTCTGGGACGACCGGGCCTCGGCGGTGGTCGGCGGCTACCGTCTGGGGCCGACCGACCGCATCCTGCCCTTGCGCGGCAAGCACGGCCTCTACACGTCGACGTTGTTCGAGTTCAAGGGCGACTTCTTCCGCCGGATGGATCCGGCGCTCGAGATGGGGCGGTCGTTCATCCGCGCGGAATATCAGCGCAAGGCCGCGAGTCTGCCCCTGCTCTGGAGGGGCATCGGACGCTACGTGGTCCGCTTCCCCCAGTATCACCTGCTCTTCGGGCCGGTGAGCATCAATCCCGAGTACGGGCAGGCGTCGCGTGACCTGATGCTGGCCTACCTCCGCCACAATCGTTCGGCCGAGGACCTCCAGCCGCTGGTGAGGGCCAAGAATCCGCCCCGATCGATGAGCCTGAAGGACGCCGACTTGGAGGTGCTGCAACGTTGCGCTTTCGACCTGGAGCACGTCTCAGGTCTGGTCAGCGACCTCGAGCCCGACGCCAAGCCGGTGCCGGTGCTGCTCAAGCATTATCTCAAGCTCAACGGCCGGATCATCTCGTTCAATGTCGATCCGGGCTTCGGGGGCTGCCTCGACGGTCTCATCGTGGTCGACCTGACGCGCACGGACCCCCGGCTGCTCGCCGCCTACATGGGCGAGGACGGAGCCAAGTCGTTCCTCGACTACCACGACGTCGGGCCGGTGGAGGCGACGGCCTGAAAAAGAAGCGGGCGGGCCCGCAGGCCCGCCCGGCTGCCGCCCTCCGCCGCGGGCTCAGGACTTGGCCAGGGCCTGTTCGAGGTCGGCGATGATGTCCTCGACGTCCTCGATGCCCACGGAGAGGCGCACGTAGTCGTCCGTGACGCCCGCGCTCTGACGCTCCTCCGCGGTGAGCTGGGAGTGCGTGGTGGACGCGGGATGGATCGCGAGGGAACGGGCGTCGCCGATGTTCGCGACGTGGCTGTGCAGGGTCAGGGAATCGATGAACTTGCGGCCGCCTTCGAGGCCGGACTTGAGACCGAAGCCGACCAGGGCGCCGAAGCCGCCGCTGAGGTACTTCTTGGCGAGGTCGTGATACTTGGAGGACTTGAGTCCGGGGTAGTTGACCCACTTCACCTTCGGATGGGACTCGAGGTACTGGGCCACCTTCAGGGCGTTGGCGCAATGGCGCTCCATGCGCAGGTGCAGGGTCTCCAGTCCCTGCAGGAGCAGGAAGGCGTTGAAGGGCGAGAGGCAGCTGCCGACGTCGCGGAGGAACTGCAGGCGCATCTTGAGGATGAAGGCGACGTTGGCGCCGCCGGCGGGCGGGAAGGCCTTGAAGGCCTCCCAATGCGGCAGGCCGTGGTAAGAGGGGTCGGGCTCGGTGAAGCCGGGGAAGCGTCCGTTGCCCCAGTCGAAGTTGCCGCCGTCGACGACGATGCCGCCGATGGAGGTGCCGTGGCCGCCGATGTGCTTGGTCGCGGAATGGACGACGACGTTGGCGCCGTGCTCGAAGGGCCGGTTGAGGTAGGGGGAGAGGGCGGTGTTGTCGATGATCAGCGGCACGCCGGCCTCCTTCGCGATCCTGCCCACTTCGGCGAAGGGGAAGATGTTGAGGCGCGGGTTGCCGAGTCCTTCGCCATAGAAGGCCTTGGTGTTCTTCTTCACGGCCTTGCGGAAGTTCTCGGGGTCGTCGCCGTCCACGAAGGAGACTTCGATGCCGAGCTTGGGCAGGGTGTAATGGAAGAGGTTGTAGGTGCCTCCGTAGAGCTGGGACACGGAGACGATGTGGTCGCCGGCGCCCGCGATGTTCAGGATGGCCGCGGTGATCGCCGCCTGTCCGGACGAATGCGCCAGCGCCCCGGAACCGCCCTCAAGGGCCGCGACGCGCTGCTCCAGGACGTCGGTGGTCGGATTCATGATCCGGGTGTAGATGTTGCCGAGTTCCTTCAGGGCGAAGAGGTTCGCGGCGTGCTCGGAGTCGCGGAACTGGTAGCTGGTGGTCTGGTAGATGGGCACGGCCCGGGACCCGGTGGCAGGGTCGGGTTTCTGGCCGGCATGGAGGGACTTGGTTCCGATCTTCATGGTGTGTGCTGGGGTGGAGGGACGAGTCTGGCGGGGGCGGGGCGGGGGAGGAAGCCGTTTCTGCGTCATCCGTGCTGGATGCCCGCGGGTCCGTCCGCACTATGACGGCATGCGCCCCTCGGTCACGCTCACCCTGCTTTGCCTCACCGCGGCGCTCGGCGCCGCCGACTGGAAGGAGGTCTGGCGTGACGACTTCAATGGCAAGGACCTGGACTGGACGAAATGGTCCGCGGAGGAGAACGGGCACGGCGGCGGCAACGGCGAGCTGCAGTATTACCTGGACCGTCCCGAGAATCTTCGCGTCGAGGACGGGCGGCTGGTCATCGAGGCCCGGCGCGAGCCGGTCAACGTCGCGGGCACGATCAAGGAGTATTCTTCAGCCCGGATCCGGACAAAGCGGCGCGCGGAATGGCTCTACGGGCGCTTCGAGATGTCCGCCCGTCTGCCCGCGGGCCGCGGCGTCTGGCCGGCCTTCTGGATGCTGCCCTCCCGCGACCACTACGGGATGTGGGCCGCCTCGGGCGAGATCGACATCATGGAGTTCAAGGGTCAGGAGCCGGACACGCTGCATACGACGCTCCACTTCGGCGGGTCCTGGCCCCACAACCGGAGCACGACCAAGGTCTGGAAGCTGCCCAAGGGAGATTTCACGCAGGACTTCCACCGTTTCGCGGTGGAGTGGGAGAAGGACGTGTTCCGCTGGTATGTGGACGACACGATGGTCCATGAACTGAAGGAGTGGCATTCCGCGGGCGCGCCGTTCCCCGCGCCGTTCGACCGGCCGTTCCACCTGATCCTCAATGTCGCGGTGGGCGGCGGATTCGCCGGGCCGCCCGACGGCTCCCGCCCGTTCCCGCCCGCCCGACTGCTGGTCGACTGGGTCAGCGTGAGCTCGCGCTGACGGCGGTTTCCTCTCGCCCGGCCGGCGACGGTTACGCTAATCAACCCCGATGCCGGTCTTCCTCCACGACACCATGAGCCGCGAGACGCGGCCGCTGCTGCTCCGGCCGGACAGCCGGGTCTTCGGAATGTACTGCTGCGGCCCCACGGTCTACGGGCCGGCCCACATCGGCAATTTCCGCACGTTCATCCTCCAGGACGTGCTCCGGCGCGCGCTCGAGACGGACGGTCTGCCGGTCAAGCACGTGCGCAACATCACGGACGTGGATGACAAGACGATCAAGGGTTCGATCGCGGCCGGCCTGCCGCTCACCGAGTTCACGCGGGGCTGGACGAACAAGTTCCACCACGACTGCGCGGCGCTCGGCCTGCTGAGGCCGCACGTCGAGCCCTCGGCGGTCGCCCACATTCCGCAGCAGGTCGAGATGATTCGGTCGCTGGTCGACCGCGGCCACGCCTACGTCTCCGCCGGCTCGGTCTACTTCAAGGTCTGCACCTGCCCGGACTACGGGAAGCTGAGCCGCATCGACGGATCGCAGCTGCGCTCGCAGTCCACGAACAGCGCGGGCGAGGCCAATGACGCCGACGAATACGACCGGGAGTCGATCCGTGACTTCGCGCTCTGGAAGGCCTGGTCGCCCGAGGACGGCGCCAACCGCTGGGCCAGTCCCTGGGGCGAGGGCCGTCCGGGCTGGCACATCGAGTGCTCGGCGATGTCGCTCGCCCACCTCGGTGTGACGTTCGACCTCCACGGCGGCGGCGTCGACCTCTGCTTCCCGCACCACGAGAATGAGATCGCGCAGTCCGAGTGCGCCACGGGGGTCAAGGGCTTCGCCGGCCATTGGTTCCACAGCGCCCACCTCATGGTGGAGGGCGACAAGATGTCCAAGAGCAAGGGCAACCTCTACACGCTCGACCAGCTGGTGGAGAAGGGCTTCACGCCCATGGAAGTGCGCTATGCGCTCATCGCCGGCCATTACCGTACGCCGTTGAATTTCACGTTCGAAGGACTCGAGAACGCCCGCAGCGCCATCGGCAAGCTCGAGCGCTTCGCCGACCGCCTGCTCCAGGCCGCCGGTTTCACGCGGACGGACTTCGTCCCGCCCAAGGTCCAGGAGCCGACCGCCGCGTGGGGCCGCTTCGCGCCCGCTTGGGAGGCGCTCTGCCAGGATCTCAATGTCCCGGGCTGCCTTGGACAGATCTTCAGCGTCGCGGGCTCGAAGGACGAGGTCACGCCGGCTCAGGCCCGGCAGGATGTCTGCGGTCTGGCCCGCATCCTCTGGACGCTCGGGCTGACTCTGTTCCAGGAACGCAAGGCCGAGGAGGCGCCCCCCGCGGTCGCCGAGCTCGGCGCCCGGCGCTGGGCCGCCAAGCAGGCCAAGGACTTCGCCACGGCGGACCGGCTTCGTCAGGAACTGGCCGCGCTCGGCTGGACGATGGTCGACCGCAAGGACGGCTACGACCTGAAGAAGGGCTGAACGCCTCCGTCCTTGCCCTGTGGCGGGTGAGTCCCTAGCCAAAGGCATTCTCTTTCAACGATGTCCTACCGGCCCCAGATGACCCCCCTCGAGGAGCTCCGCCACTCGGCCGCCCACATGCTGGGGGCAGCCGTGCGCCGGCTCTTCCCCCAGGCCCAGCTGGACATCGGCCCGCCCACGGAACAGGGGTTCTACTACGACTTCGACCTGGACCACGCCTTCACGGCCGAGGACCTGGTCAAGATCGAGGAGGAGATGCGCCGCATCTCGAAGGAGAACCAGAAGTTCGAACGGATGGAATGCTCCCGCGAGGAGGCCGAGCGTCTCATCGCCGAGACGGGCCAGACGCGCTACAAGCCGGGCCGTCTCGCCGACATCCCCGCCGGGGAGACCATTTCGTTCTACCGCAACGGCGAGTTCCTCGATCTCTGCGCTGGTTCGCACGTCCGCTACACGTCCCAGGTCAAGGCGTTCAAGCTGCTCCACGTCGCCGGTGCCTACCACCGGGGCGACGAGAAGAACCGCCAGCTGCAGCGCATCTACGGCACGGCCTACCCGACCAAGGACGAGCTCGAGCAGGCCATGGCCCGAGCGGAGGAGGCCAAGAAGCGCGACCACCGGCGTCTGGGCAAGGAGCTGAAGCTTTTCCACATCGACGAGAAGGTCGGTCAGGGGCTCATCCTCTGGACGCCCAACGGCGCGGTGGTCCGGCAGCAGCTCCAGGACTTCATCTCGGAGCACCTTTTCCGCACGGGCTACAAGCAGGTGTTCACGCCGCACATCGGCAATCTCGACCTCTACCGCACTTCGGGACACTTCCCCTATTACAAGGACGCGCAGTTTCCGCCGCTGGTGGAACGGGAGGCGATGGAGCTGCTCGCCAAGGAAGGCTGCGGTTGCGGCGAACTCACGAACCGGCTCTCGGACGGCACGGTGCAGGGCTTCCTGCTCAAGCCGATGAACTGCCCGCACCACATCCGCATCTTCGCCTCGCAGCCGCACTCCTACCGCGACCTGCCGGTGCGGCTGGCCGAGTTCGGCACGGTCTACCGCTGGGAGCAGTCCGGCGAACTCAACGGCATGACGCGGGTCCGCGGCTTCACCCAGGACGACGCCCACCTTTTCTGCACGGAAGACCAGGTGCTCGGCGAGGTGCTGGGCTGCCTCGAGCTGGTCAAGGTGGTGCTGCGCACGCTCGGTCTCGACGACTACCGGGTGCGCGTGGGCCTGCGCGATCCCGACTCGCAGAAGTACACGGGCTCCCAGGAGAACTGGGACAAGGCCGAGGCCGCCTGCCGCGCCGCGGCCGCCACGCTCGGAGTCAAGTTCACGGAGGAGGCCGGTGAGGCCGCCTTCTACGGCCCGAAGATCGACTTCGTGGTGCGCGACGTCATCGGGCGCGAATGGCAGCTCGGCACGGTGCAGGTCGACTTCAATCTGCCCGAACGGTTCGACCTCTCCTACATCGGGCCGGACAACCGCCCGCACCGCCCGGTGATGATCCACCGCGCCCCGTTCGGCTCGATGGAGCGCTTCGTGGGCATCCTGATCGAACACTTCGCCGGTGACTTCCCGACCTGGCTCTCGCCGGAACAGGTCCGGGTGATACCGCTCAATGACGACCTGAACGGCGATGCCGACGCGGCGGTCGCCCGGCTCATCGCCGCGGGCGTCCGCGCGACTTCCGACGGGTCATCCGACAAGCTGGGCGCCAAGATCCGGCGCGCCGAGATCTCCAAGGTGCCCCACATGCTCGTCATCGGGGCCAAGGAGAAGGAGGCCGGCCAGGTCAACGTGCGCTCGCGCGCCGACAAGTCCTTCGAGGGCAACCGCACGCTGGATGAGTTCATCGGGCTGGTCTCCGCCGAAATCCGGGAACGCCGGCTGAAGGCCCACGTGCCCGCCGCCCCGACCGCCGCCAAGGGCTGATTTGACGGGTCCGTAACCGTTTCCGCCGAAATCCGGTTTGCCCGCCGGGGCCGGCCGGCGGTAGGGAAGGGCATGCCCACCCCTCGCACCTCCCGCCGCGATTTCCTCCGTCTGGCCGGCCTCGGTTCCGCCATCCTCGGCGCCGGCGCCTCCCGCGCCCTCGGCGCCGACACGCGCGCCGCCGCGGCCAACGCCGGCCAGGGCCGCGCCAAGAACGTCATCTTCATGGTCTCGGACGGCATGAGCGTCTCGACGCTCGGACTCGCCGACGCCTGGACGCGTTTCGCCAAGGGCGAATCCTCCCGCTGGCTGCAGATGTACCGTGAGCTGCCGGTGGTGCGCGGTCTCTCCGAGACGGCCTCCGCCAACAGCATGGTCACGGACTCCGCCGCCGCGGCCTCCTGCTGGGGCATCGGGGAACGGATCACGAACGGGGTCATCAACATCACCCCGGACGGACGCCGGCCGACCACGCTGCTGCAGAAGATGAAGGCGGCGGGACGTCGCACGGGACTGGTGACGACCGCCACGGTCACCCACGCGACGCCGGCCGGCTTCGTCGCGACGATCGAAAAGCGCTCGGACCAGAAGGGCATCGCGCCCCAGTATCTGGAGCGCGGGGTCGACGTCATCCTGGGCGGCGGCACGGATTATTTCTCGGCCGAACTGGTCGCCGACTACCGCAAGGCCGGCTACGCCCATCTCGCCTCCCGCAAGGACCTGCTGGGCTGGAAGGGGGACTCGCCCGCGCTCGGGCTCTTTTCCAAGAGCCACGTGCCCTTCGAGGTCGACCGTCTTCATGACGCCTCCGTCGGCGCCCAGACGCCTTCGCTTTCCGAAATGACGGAGGCGGCGCTGCGTCGGCTCTCCGGCGGCCCCGACGGGTTCTTCCTGATGGTCGAGGGGGCGCGCATCGACCACGCCTGCCACGGCAACGATCCGGTCGGCGCCATCCTCGACCAGGTCGCCTTCGACGCTGCGATCGCCACGGTCCTGAAGTTCATCGAATCCCACCCGGACACGTTGCTCATCATCACGGCCGACCACGGCACGGGCGGATTGCAGCTCAACGGCGTGGGTAATGAGGATCTGGTCGGCAAGGGGCCGGCCTACCAGGGCACGACCGAGGCCTTCCGCCGTCTGATGAAGTTCAACCGCTCGCAGGAGGTCCTCGGCCGCCTGACGAAGGGGCTCGATCCGAAGAAGTTCCTCGCCGCCGCCCAGGACGCCACGGGGCTGGAATTCTCCGCCGCCGACGCTCCGAAGGTCTCTTCGCTGAAGACGCTGAATGAGGCGCTGCCGAAGTACGTCGGAATCTCCTGGACGAGCAAGAACCACACGGCTGACCCGGTGGAGTTCGCCGCCTACGGTCCGGGCGCCGGCTCGTTCCTGCCGTTCCAGCGCAATGACGAGGTGCACGTCAAGGTGCTGCGCGCCGCCGGCGTCGCCTGAGCGCGGAGTTCCCCGTCAAAAAGGAAGGGCGCCCTGGCGGGCGCCCTTCTTGCATCAGGACTGGGCCGAAGCTCAGTTCTTGTTGTACTTCACGCCGCAGCCGTAGGGCTTGGTCGAGGTGACCTCGGGAGCCTTGCCTTCCTTGACGGCCTTGACGGCGGCCTGGACGTAGTTGGTCGCCTTCTCGATCTCGTCGGACTTGGTGGTCTTGCCGCTGTCGATGGCGCCCTTGTAGGCGAGCTTGCCGTCAGGGGAGATCACGAAGCAGTGAGGGGTGGTCTTGGCGTCGTAGGCGCGGCCGATGGACTGGTCGTCATCCTGGATGACGGTGCCGGGGTAGTAGGTGGCGTTCTCAAGCTTGTGTCCGCCGGTGTTGATGACGAGCCACACGCCGCCGTTCTCGACGTGCTCCTTCTGCCAGGCCTGCATCTTGCCGGGCTGGTAGTACTTCTTCACGTAGGGGCAGCCGGGGTTGTACCATTCAAGGACGACGGTCTTGCCCTTGAAGTCGGCGAGGCTGACGGTCTTGCCGTCGAGGGTCTTGCCGGTGAAGGCAGGGGCGGGCTGGCCGACTTCAGGCGCGGCGTAGGACGCGACGGCCACGAGGGCGGCGAGGAGGGTGGTGAGGATGCGCATGTGTGTTGGGGGTGAGGTGCGTGGTTCTAGGGTGGGATACGCAGATTTCAACCCCGACGAGGGCCGCAGGTTCCACTGGGGGCGGGTTTGCGGCTCAAAAACGGCTATTTTGACTCGCGGGTTGCAAAAATGGCACCGGATGGCGATTTGTCGGGGGTCACAAAAGATGGCCGATGCACGTTCGATAGCCCTGGTTTGCGCCAATGAGGCCTCCCTCTGGGCGGAACTGCGCTCGCGCGCCGAGAAGGTGGCCGCCGCCGAACCCGCCCTGGCCCCCGCGCTACGGAGGTTCGTCCTCGATCGGGCATCGTTCGGTGACGCGGCCGTGGAACGTCTGGCCGACCGTCTCTCCCCTTCCGGTGAGGACCGCGGACTGCTGCGTCAGGCGCTCGCCGACGCGGTCGCGGCCGACCCGGAGGTGCTCGCGCAGATGCGCGCCGACATCCGCGCCACGCTCGAACGCGACCCGGCCACGGAACACGCGCTCGCCCCGTTCCTCTGGTACAAGGGGTTTCACGCCATCTCGATCCACCGTCTGGCCCACGCGCTCTGGCGCGCGGGACGCCGTGAGCTCGCCTTCCACCTGCAGTCGCTCTCCTCGGAGCGTCTGGCGGTCGACATCCACCCGGCCGCCAAGTTCGGGGTCGGCATCCTGCTCGACCACGCCACGGGCTTCGTGGCCGGCGAGACGGTCATCGTCGCCGACAATGTCTCGTTCCTCCATGAGGTCACGCTCGGCGGCACGGGCAAGGAGCGCGGCGACCGTCACCCGAAGATCCGCTCCGGGGTCCTGATCGGCGCCGGCGCCAAGATCCTCGGCAACATCACGGTCGGGGAGGGCGCCAAGGTCGGCGCCGGTTCGGTCGTGCTCCGCAACGTCGATCCGCACACGAGCGTGGCCGGAGTCCCCGCCACGGTGGTCGGACGCGCCTCGGTCGACGCCCCGGCGCTCGACATGGACCACTCGCTCTGAGCGATGCCGCACTCGCGCCCACCGCAGGAACGTCCGGGGGACGCCCGCGTGCTGGACTGCCTCTACCGCGTGGGCGCGGTGGTCAACGCGACGGAAGACCCGCGCGAGGCGCTCGACTTCATCCTGGCCGAGGTGGTGACGACGCTCCAGGCCTCCAGCGCCTCGATCGCGCTGGTCGAGCCCGCCACGGGCGCGCTCCGCATCGAGGTCTCCAACGGGCTGGACGCGGAGTCGGCCAAGCAGGTCATCGCCCAGGGGGAGGGCATCACGGGCTGGGTCGCGCTCAACGCCCGGCCGCAGCGGGTGCCGGACGTCTCCAAGGACCCGCGCTACGTCGAGATCCGCAAGGGGATCCGCTCGGAGCTGGCGGTGCCCATGGAGCTGATGGGCACGGTGATCGGGGTGGTGAACTGCGACTCCGACCGTCTCGACGCCTTCACGGAACAGGACGCGGCCTTCCTCTCGCTGCTCACCAGCGAGGCCTCCAAGGCGGTCGGCCGCATCTGGCTGCTCCGCCAGCTGCGCTCCAAGGCCGCCCAGCTGGAGTCGCTGCTGCAGTCGGCCCAGGGGCTGGCCCGTGAGCGCGACGAGCCCGGCATCCGCTCCGACCTCGCCCGCTCGGCCCGCGCGCTGCTCTCGGCCCGCGCCGGCGCCTACTACAATCTGGAAGGGGACGAGCTGGTGCTGGCGGGCTTCGACGGCGATCTCGGCGCGAGCGAGATGCGCCCGCGGGTCGCGCTCAACGCCTCCTCGCTCGGGACGGTGGTCCGACGGCTGCGTCCGGTCGCCATCCCGGTCCTGGGCAAGTCGGAGGAGATGCTCTTCGCCAAACTGGTCGAACCGGTCGCATCCTCGTCCATGCTGGCGGTGCCGGTGCGGTTCGAGGACGAGCCGCTCGGGGTGCTGATCACGGTCTCGCCCGGCGCCCACCGTTTCTCCGACGACGACCGGCATCTGGTCTCGGCACTGGCCTCGTTCGGCGCCTCGGCGCTCCAGAACGCCCGGCTCTACGCCAAGGTGTTCACGGTCGAGGCCGGACTGCGCCGCAGCGAACGCCTCACGGCGCTCGGCCTGCTCTCCGCGGAGGTCGCCCACGAGATCCGCAATCCGCTCACGGTGATGAAGCTGCTCACGGACACGCTCCGTCAGGGGATGTCGGCCGAAGACCCGCGCCAGGAGGACCTGGAGGTGATGCGCGAGAAGGTCGCGCACATGGAGGGGGTCGTCGCCCGCGTGCTCGGGCTCAGCCGCTCGCAGTCGGGGGCCTTCACGGAAATCGACCTGCGCCAGGCCGCGGAGCACGCCGCGATGCTGCTCCGTCTCAAGCTGGAGCAGGGCCGGGTGCGCGCCTCGGTCACGGGCGACGGGCTCGGCGCCCGGGTGGCCGGCAATTCGGGCCAGATCCAGCAGGTGTTCCTCAACCTGATGCTCAACGCGCTCCAGGCGATGCCCGACGGGGGCCGGCTCGAGCTCAAGGTCACGCGCGAGGACGGGCCGCAGGGTCCGACGGTCGTGGTGCGGGTGACGGACTCGGGCACGGGCATTCCCGCCGAAATCATGCCCAAGATCTTCGAGTCGTTCTTCACCTCGCGCGAGGACGGCACGGGCCTGGGGCTCGCCATCGTGAAGCGGATCCTCCGCGACCACCGCGGTGACATCTCGGTGGAGGCGACGGGCCCTTCCGGCACGACTTTCCGATTCTGGGTCCCGGCGGTCTAACGCCGCAGCAGGCGCTTCACGAAGGCCCACGCGAGGGGCAGCAGTGAGACGGCCACGACGATCAGGATGACTTTGTGCAGCTTGTCCGCCAAGGGGGTGCCGCCGATGAGATGGCCGAGCCAGACGAGCGACCACACCCAGAGGACGCCGCCCAGGGCGCTCCAAACGACGAATCTGCCGCGCTCCATCCGTCCCATGCCGGCCGCGAAGGGCACGAAGGTGCGCATCACGGGTACGAAGCGGGCGAGGACGATCGCCGCCGCGCCGAAGCGGGCGAAGTAATCGCGGGCCTCGTCGAGATGCCGGCGCTTGTACCACCAGGTGTCGGGACGGCTCTCCATGGTGTCGCCATATTTGCGGCCCAGCCAGTAGCCGGTCTGGTCCCCCGCCACGGCCGCCAAGGTGAGGGTGACGCAGAGGACCCAGGGGTCGAAGAGCTCGGGGCGCCCGCCGTTGGCGATGGAGAGCACGCCGGCGGTCACGAGGAGGGAGTCGCCGGGCAGGAAGAATCCGGCCAGCAGTCCGGTCTCGGCGAAGATGATCAGGACCATCAGGGCGAGGCCCCCCGATTCGATGGTCCGCCTCAGGCCGTCGGCGCTGTGCAGCTGCGACCAGAAGTCGGCGAGGGCTTGCTCCATGGAGCCAAGTTGGTCGGGCCGGGACGGTTGGCAATCTCCCTTGAACGGCGGGAGGCTTGCGGTCACGTTGCTCCGAGATGTCCGCCGACCCGGCACCTTTCGCGCTCCGCATCCGCCAGGCGGCGGTGGAACGTTCTCTCGCGAACGGGCAGGGCGCTCCCGCCGACCTCGTCCCGCGGGCCCGTGAGTTCCTCGCCGCGGCCCGTGAGACGCAGCTGGAGGCGCACCGGACGGGCGTGCCGGCCTCGGCGGTCGCACGGCTGCGCTCCGATTCGGTCGACCTGGTCGTGGAATCGCTCCACGCGCGCGCCGGCGCCGCCGCCGCGGGGCTCTCGCTCGTCGCCACGGGCGGCTACGGACGCGCGGAGCTCTGCCCGCTCAGCGACGTCGACCTGCTGGTGCTGGTCCCCGCGCACACGCCGGAGACGAAGGCCGCGGTGGAATCGATCCTCTATCCGCTCTGGGACCTCGGGCTGAAGCTCTCGCAGTCGGTCCGTACGGTGCAGGAATGCCTCGACCACGCGGTGGAAGACCTGCACCTGCGGGTCGCCCTCCTCGAGGCCCGGCCGGTCTGCGGCGACCGCGCGCCTTTCCGCCGTCTGGCCGAAGGGGTCGGGCCGCTCGCCTCGGGCGCCGCGGTCATCCCGTTCGCACGCACGCTCGTCGACTCGCAGCGGCGGCGGCGGGAGAAGGCCGGCGGCAGCGCCTACCTGCAGGAGCCGGACCTCAAGAACGGGGTGGGGGCGCTCCGTGACGTGCAGGGCTGCCTCTGGCTGGCGCGTCTGCATTCCGGCGCGGCCGGTCCGGAAGGGCTCCGTCTTTCCGGGCTGATCCCGGAGCGCGACTGCGACAAGTTCGTGCGCGCGCGCGACACGCTGCTCCGTCTGCGCCACGAGCTGCACTTCCAGTCGACGCGGCCGACGGAGCACCTCTCCCTGGAAAGGCAGGACGCGGTCTCGCAGGGGCTCGGCTACCCGGGCTCGCTCAAGGAACGCATCGGCGCGATGATGCGCGACTACTTCGACGCGGCCGACCACGTGCGCCGCTGCGTCCAGCTGGTGGAGTCCGGCGTGCTCGGCGAACCCGAGCCCGAAGGCTGGGGACGTCCGCTCGAGGCCGACGGCTTCAGGATCACGCCGGGCGGGGTCGCCTCCGCGCTCCACCGGCTGGTGTTCGAGGAGGATCCGGCCCGTCTGGTCCGCCTTTTCCGTCTCTGCCAGGTCCATGAGGCCCGGCCGGACCGGGCGCTCTCGGTGCTGGTCCGTGAACGGGCCCATCTGCTGACGCCCGAGGTCGCCGGATCGGAATCCTCCACGGGCGCGCTGCGTGCGATGCTCACGGAGGCGGGGCGGGTCCACGGCGCGATGGACGCGCTCCGCGAGCACGGGCTGCTCTACCGTCTGGTGCCCGAGTTCCGCAGTCTGCACTGCCTGGTGCAGTTCGAGTTCTACCACCGTTGGACGGCGGACGTGCACACCCTGCGCTGTCTGCGGGAGCTGGACCTGATCTACGAGGGCGCGACGGACGTCGACCGGGGCTATCGCGAGGTGCTCCTCGGCTGCGAGGCGCCCTCGCTGCTCTACGCGATCCTCTTCCTGCACGACATCGGCAAGGCCGACGGCATCGCCGGGCACGCGGAACGGGGCGCCCCGGTCGCCGAAGCGGTGCTGGAGCGTCTCGGCTTCGACGCACGGGAGCGGGAGTTCGCCGCGACGGTGGTGCGACTCCACCTCACGATGGGGCTCTACTGGCAGCGTCATGACATCGACGACCCGGCCAATGTGGACCGTTTCGCGGCCCTCTGCGGCGAGGAGCAGGTGCTCCGCTACCTCTACGTGCACACGCGCTGCGACGCGCTCGGCACTTCGCCGGACCTCTGGACGGACTTCAAGGACGGGCAGCACTTCACGCTCTACCGCCGCACGTACGCCAAGCTCTCCGGCATCCCGGGTCCGGACGTCGCCGAGGAACGCGCGCGTCTGCGGGACGAGACGGCCCGGCTGCTCGGCGACAAGGTCGGCTCGGACGAGCTGGAGGCCCACTTCTCCGGCATGCCCGACGGCTACTTGCTGCACGCGTCCGCGGAGGAGGCCGCCCACCACCTGCAGATGATCCACCGGCTCATCGCCACGGTCTTCATCGCCGACGCCGAGGAGTCGCTCATGCCCATCGTGGAATGGGTCGACGACGTGGGCGCCGGACAGTCCGCGGTCACGGTGGTGACCTGGGACCGTGCGGGTCTGTTCAGCCGCCTGGCCGGAGCGTTCGCGGTCGCGGGCATCAACATCGTGTCCTGCCACGCGTTCTCCCGCGCCGACGACGTGGCGATCGACTTCTTCCGGGTCAATCTGCCCGCCGGCCGGGAAGGGGAGTCCAAGTCCGCCTTCGGACGCGCGCTCACGGAGTCGCTTCTGGGCGGCTCCGACCTGCTCTCACAGGTGGCCCAGGCTGAGGCCCGGGCCTTCGAGACGGCCCCGCGCCGACGGACCCGGGTGCAGATGGAGTCTTCGGTCGAGGTGTATTTCGACGCGGCGTTGGGCCGGACGGTCGCGGAGGTGCAGTGCACGGACCGGCTGGGTCTGCTCTTCCGGCTCGGCCGGGCCATCCGTCACGCGGGCTACGCGATCACGTTCGCCAACGTGGCCACGGAGCAGGGCATCGCGCTGGATACGTTCTACCTGGTGCCGCAGAAGGGCGCCACGGACGCCCCCGCCTCCGCCGATTCGCTCGCCGAGGCCTTGCGCGCCATCGCCGGCTGAGGGCCCCCGCCCTTGCCTCCGCCGGGAAAAGGGCTACGGTGTCGGAGCATCCCGTCACGCCCATGCGGTCCGCCCTCCGTCTGCTCCCCCTGCTGCTCGCCGTGCTCTGCGCGGCCGCCGACTCTCCCACCCCCTCCCCAACCATGAAGGACCAACCCAAACTCGAGAAGGCCATGTTCGGCGCCGGCTGTTTCTGGGGCGTCGAATACCAGTATGAGAAGATCCCCGGCGTCATCGACGCGGTCAGCGGCTACGCCGGGGGGCATGTGCTCAACCCGAGCTACCGCGAGGTCTGCGAGGGCGACACGGGGCACGCCGAGGTCATCCAGGTGACGTTCGATCCGGCCAAGGTGTCCTACCGCACGCTGGTGGAATATTTCTTCCGCATGCATGACCCGACGCAGGTCAACCGGCAGGGGCCCGACCATGGGGAGCAGTACCGCTCGGTGATCTTCGCCTACTCGGAGGAGCAGCGCAAGGTGGCCGAGGAGGTCAAGGCCGCGCTCGACAAGGCCAAGGTCTTCCGCGCCCCGATCGCCACCAAGGTCGAGGGGCAGAAGGTCTTCTGGAAGGCCGAGGAGTATCACCAGAATTACTACGTGGTGCACCGCAAGAAGCCCTACTGCCACACGGTGCCCTTCGCGCCGGAGGAAAAGTGATCCGTGGCGGGCCGCGGAACAGGGGCCGACGAGTCTCTTCCCGGCCTGGGCCGTGAGGAGCCGGCCGACGTCCCGCCCGCCCGCCGTCCGCTCGCCGCCCGGATGCGGCCGCGCTCGCTCACGGAAGTGGTCGGGCACGCGGCGCTGCTGGGCCCGGAGGCGCTGCTGCCGCGTCTGATCAAGGCGGACAGTTTCGGCTCGCTGCTCTTCTACGGCCCGCCCGGCTGCGGCAAGACGACGCTCGCCGAGGTCATCGCCGCCGAGACGCGCTCCCACGTGGTCCGGGTCAACGCGGTGCTCTCCGGCGCCGCCGAGCTCCGTGAGGTGCTCGCGGAAGCCCGCCGGCACCCCTCCCGGAAGACGGTGCTGGTGGTCGATGAGATCCACCGGTTCAACAAGTCGCAGCAGGACCTGCTGCTGCCCGACGTCGAGGCGGGCGCGGTCCGCCTCATCGGCTGCACGACGCACAATCCCGGGCTCTACGTGGTGCCGGCCCTGCTCAGCCGCAGCCACCTCTTCCGGCTCGACCCGCTCACGCCGGAGGAGATCGCGGGCTTCCTCGCCCGGGCGCTCGCCGACGGGGAACGTGGGCTGGGCCGTCTCGGGGTGCGCGCCTCCGCCGAGGTGCTGCGCCAGGTCGCGGAAATGTCCTCGGGCGACCTCCGTCGCGCGCTCAACTGCCTGGAGACGCTCGCGCTTTCGGCGCCCGCCCTCGGCGCCATCGACGACGCCGCGGTCGCCGCCTTCGCCCGCGAGCGCCGCATCCGCTATGATGACGGGGGCGATGACCACTACGACACCGCCTCGGCCTTCATCAAGTCGGTCCGGGGCGGCGATCCGGACGCCGCCCTCTACTGGCTGTTCGTGATGCTCGAAGGCGGGGAGGACCCGCGCTTCATCGCCCGCCGTCTGGTCATCGCGTCCTCGGAGGACGTGGGCCTGGCCGACTCGCGCGCGATCGGGGTCGCCACGGCCGCCTTCCAGGCCTGCGAGACGGTCGGTCTCCCGGAATGCGAATACGCGCTCGCCCACGCGACGCTGTTCCTGGCCCTGGCCCCGAAGAGCAACAGTGTCACGCTCGCCCTGGGCGCCGCCAAGGACGAGGTGCGCTCACGCCCCCGGCAGGAGGTGCCGCTCCACCTCAAGGATTCGCACACGCAGGTCGGCCGCAAGCTGGGGCAGGGCGCGGAATACCGCTACAGTCACGAGTTTCCCGAGGGCATCAGCGGACAGGAGTATCTCTCGCGTCCGCTTGAGCTGTTCCGGCCCGGCACGGCGGGCGCCGAAGGCCAGCTGGCCGAACGTCTGGCCCGTTGGAAGGCGCTGCGGACGGAGATCCGCCGCAAGGAGGCCGGATCGTGACCCGTTCCGCCTCGCGGCTGCCCTGGTTCGGACCCGGCCGGCGGCCGCTCTACCTGGCCCCGATGGCCAAACGCACGGACGTGGCGTTCCGTCAGCTCTGCAAGGAGCAGGGAGCCGACGTCATGGTCACGGAGTTCGTCCAGTCGGAGGCGCTGCTGCGCGACAACGCCAAGGCCTGGGACATGGTCGACTTCACGGAATCGCAGCGGCCGATGGGTGTCCAGATCTTCGGCGCCACGCCCGCCTCGATGGCCCGGGCGGCCCGTCTGGTCTGCGACCGGATGCGCCCGGACTTCCTGGACATGAATTTCGGCTGCCCGGCCCACAAGGTCATCGAGCAGAACGCGGGCTCCGGGCTGCTGCGCTGCACGCCGCTGCTCTTCGACGTGGTCAAGGCGGTCAAGGACGCGATCCCGGACACGCCCCTCACGGCCAAGATGCGGCTGGGCTGGGACCATTCGACGATCGTGGCGGTGGACGTCGCCGGCAGGCTCGAGGAGCTCGGCGTGGAGGCCGTCGCGGTGCACGGTCGCACGCGGGAGCAGGGATACTCGGGCGAAGCCCACTGGGGCTGGATCAGCCGGGTGGCGGAAGCGGTCCGCATCCCGGTCATCGGCAACGGGGATGTCCGCGACGGGGCCTCGGCGCTCCGCCGGTTCGAGGAAACGAAGGTCTCAGGGCTCATGATCGGCCGCGCGGCGCTCGGCGACCCCTGGATTTTCTCCCGCATCAAGGCCGCGCTGGAGGGCAGGGAAGGGGTCTCCGACTCCGCCGGGCCGGCGGAACGCTGGGATTGCATGATACGCCTCGCCGAACTGACGCTGCAGGCCCATGCGGAGCGGCTCGGACGCAGGGATGTGCGCTGGATGCTCGACCGGCTGCTGCCGCTCACGCACGGGCTGCCGGGCTGCCGCAAGGTGCGTGACCGGCTCCGTCATTGCCTCACGGTGGATGACCTGCGTCGCGCGCGTGAGGAGCATCTGCTCGGACTCACGCATTGATTTCGCCCAACGTTTCCAAGGGTGCGGCTGCTCGGTGACATCCGTGCAACAGCAACCTCGTTTTTTTATCACCACGGACGGTGTGAATATCCTGTGGAGGGGTTCAACTTGTCGGTCGTGTTACGACCCGCATCAACGGGCGTGCGGTCCGCACCCCTCGGATCGTCCAATCCCTACTTTTCATCACCGGCCCGCCGGGCCCATCCCAAACTCTTTCCTAATCGCTAAAAATCAACGACTTGTGCCGCATAACCAGCACCCCGCCCCGATGGCACGGAAGGTGCGAAATCCGAGCGGCCGGCGTCAACTGAACCCACAAACCGCATTTTCCTCATTTTCGGGCTTAACAAGGCCCTGTGAACAACCTTTCTCAATCCTCCCCCTTTCTTCATGTCCCCTTCCGTCAATCCCGCATCCCTCTGGGAAGTAACGAAGTCCGAACTGCGCAGTCTGCTCAACAAGTCCGACTTCGAGACCTGGTTCTCCAATCTCCAGCCGCTCGAGATCCTCGACGGCAATGTGCTGGTCCTCGAAGTGCCTTCGGTCCTGAACGAGGCCTGGATCACCGGCAACTTCGCCGAAATGCTCCGCAAGCAGCTCACGCTCTCCGCCGGACGCAACATGGACTACCGTCTCAAGGTCTCCGCCGGCGCCCGTGACCTCCGCGCTTCGGCTCCGGCTTCCGCGCCCGTCCGCACCTCGCGCGTGCCCGCCGCCGCCACCGCTCCCGCCATCAAGGCCGGCAACACCTTCGTCAACTTCATCGTCGGACCCGAGAACGAGATGGCCCACGGCGCCGCGCTCGCCGTCGCCAAGGATCCCGGCCACGTCTACAATCCGCTCTTCATCCACGGCCCGACCGGCCTGGGCAAGACGCACCTGATGCACGCCATCGCGCACTCGGTCTACGCCGCCAACCCCCAGGCGCGCATCGCCTACATTTCCTCGGAGACCTTCACCAACGACTTCATCGGCGCGCTGCAGTCCGGTTCGATCTCGGCGTTCCGCCGTCGCTACCGCGAGCTGGACCTGCTCCTCATCGACGACATCCAGTTCCTCGCCGGCAAGGACTCCACGCAGGAGGAGTTCTTCCACACTTTCAACGAGCTGCACAACAACCACAAGCAGGTGGTGCTCACGAGCGACCGCCCGGTCTCCGAGATCGCCAAGCTCGAGGAACGCCTGGTCTCCCGCTTCCAATGGGGCATGGTGGCCTCGATCTCCGCCCCGGGACTCGAGACCCGCATCGCCATCCTGCGCCAGAAGGCCGCCTCCCGCGGTCTGGACCTGCCCCCGCAGGTCGCCGAATTCATCGCCCAGCGCATCGCCCGCAATGTGCGGCACCTGGAAGGCTCCATCACCCGCATCGCGGGCCTGACCGGCATCTCCCGCAAGCCCCTCGACCTCGCCCAGGTGGAGAAGCTGCTGCACGACATCCTGGTCGAAGAGGCCAGCCACACGCTCACGGTCGAGGTGATCCAGCGCAAGGTGGCCGAGCACTACCGCATCCAGATGTCCGACATGACGTCCAAGCGCCGGATGCAGAACATCGCCTTCCCGCGTCAGATCGCGATGTATCTCGCCACGCAGCTGACCGGCATGTCCCTCGTCGCCATCGGGCAGTCCTTCGGCGGTCGTGACCACGGCACCGTGATCCACGCCCGCAAGACCGTCTCGAACCAGATGGAAGTCGACCTGAACGTCCGCCGTTCCGTCGACTACCTCCGCGATCAGCTGTCGATGAATCGCTGAGCGAAGCCGCCTCGGCGGCGGCTTCACAGCGGGCAAGGAAGGCCAGGGCCTCTAACTCCTCGCCCTAGCCCTGTCCCTAGCCCTAGCCCTAGTTCTCGCCCTATCCCTTTGGCGCTCCGCGCCGCCCCCCTTGCCTTGGGTAGGGTCGGCACTACGTGCCGACCTAGCATTGGCCGCCGCAGGGCGGCCTCAGGTAGGGGCGTGGCTTTGCCGCGCCCTCCTCGCAGGAGTGCACGATGAATCGTGCCCCTACCTCCCGCCGCCCTGCGGCGGCGCCCCTGTCCCTCTGCATCTCCCCATGCCCCCATGTCCCCATGCCAGCATGCCCCCTCGCGCAAGCGCATGTCCCCATGCCCACGTGCCCCCTTCTGATCAACTGAGCCTCCGTGCCTCTAACTTTGCATCTCCCTCCGGCCAGCCGTTCAACTAACTCTCCCCAGCCCCAGCCCTAGCCCTGGCTCTGGCCCTCGCAGGGGCCCCCATGTCCCCATGCCCCCATGCCCACGTGTCCCCTACCGCGCGCATCCACGCCACACCCTTGCCAACCCTCCGCTTACCCCCACACTCCGCCTCAGTTCCTTGTGAGCATTTCCCAGGGGAGTCCGGTGGAGGACTGAGATGAGGCTTC